>JANODP010000120.1:0-57882 GCA_031412755.1 Schlesneria sp.
CGTGATTCCGCCCCGCTCGGAAATGTCTCACTGTTGGCCGTGAGCTTTCGCATTTCCGGCTTGGCCGTGGCCGAACCGGGGGTTTACTTTGTCGAACTCTATTGCAACGATCAGTTCGTGGATGATCGAGTTCTCAGCATCACGGCTCGCGAGGAAGAGTGACGATGAAATCCAATCGCCCCCCAATCCGTCCCGCGTCATTCAACGACACACAGTTCGTGGAAGTCGTCGGCCCCTCGGTCCACACTCCAGATGAACGAGCCAAGCCCCGCCCCCCCGACCGCCCCCGCTTGGCCCTCCCCCTCGACAATCATTCCACCCAACTCGTCGATGCCGACGATTCCGTCGAACGACGATCCCCTCGCGCTGACTGAGTGCCTATGCCAAGGAACAGCCATGCTGACATCTGTGCGCTTCGGTCCGAAAGATCACGGCTGCGTCGTGAGCGATGACGAGTTGCAAGTCGCCGACTTCCGCTCCGGTTATGACTACGAGGTCATTTTTGGGAGGCTGTACGTGTCACCGGCCCCAAATTTCGAGCACGATTGGATCGAAAAGCACGTCTTCGGGCAGGTGTTTCTCTATTCGCGCCAGCATCCCGACGTGGTGGCCTACGTCACCGACCGTGCCCGCGTGTTCGTGCCGGGCACCCACAAGACCACGGCTCCCGAGCCTGATCTGGCGATCTATGCCAGGCTGCCGGTCCCGAACTGGCGCGATGCTGCGCCGCTGATCGTGGGCGAAGTCCTGCGCGGCGAGGACGTGGACAAAGACCTGTTCCGCAACGTGGATCTTTATCTGCGCGTCTCCTCGATTCAGGAGTATTGGGTGTTCGACATCCGCCAGGACGCCAAACGACCCACGCTCCTCGTCCACCGGCGGGAGCACGACCGTTGGAACGTGATCGAACTCGGTCCCGACGCCATCTACGAAACCCCGTGTCTGCCGGGCCTCAAACTGACGATCTCACCCAGCGCATGACGATTCGTCCGCTGGTGCAGATTTCCGGCCGTGAGTGACGAAATGCCTGCCCGAATAGTTGAGGAAGTTCGTTGACCAAACCGTGACAGACAGGAGGTACAAATGTACGGTGGTAGGATGCGACAGGTGATCTTGGTGATTGCTGGAGTCTGTTCGCTACACGCTCTTGTCGATGCACAAGAGCCGTCTTCGGCCGTCACAGCCGAGGAAGTGCGGTCGTTGGCAGCGGATCTGCGGAGCAAGAATTGGGGAATCCAATCGGCAGCCTTGACGGCGCTCGAAAAGTGGGTCGATGGCAGTGAGAAAGAAGCGCGGTCGGCCTTTTCTCCGGTGATCGAGCCGTTGCTGGCCAAGGTCGGTTACGGTGGCATTGCAAGAAACAATTCCGAAACAGCCCTAACGCTCCTCGTGAAAATCGGTCAGCCTGCGGTCCCGAGCCTGCTGCTGGCTCTCATGTCCCCGGAAGGTCGTCTGCGAAGATCGGCCGTCGAAATCCTGATCCGGATGCGACCCGATGGCATTCGGCTGGTGGAGACGGTTGGTCCGCTGCTGTCCGATCCTGATGAATTCGTGCGGAGCGCCACGGTCCAAGGCCTGGGTCGTCTCGGTGCCGAGGCTCAAGACGCGGTGCCGCTACTGAAACAGCGGCTCACCACCGAGGTTGATCCGGGGATTGTGCTGTCGTGTCACGAAGCAATGGCGCACCTCGAGACGAAGAATCCGGTTCACATTGCCAACATTGCCGGCTTTCTGGCGAACGAGAATCAGGAGCTTCGCTGGATCGCCGCATCCAAGCTGGGCCTGTTCGGAACTCGAGCCAAGGACTTTGGACCTGCGCTGTTAGGATGCCTCACAGCCGAAAGCTCACAATTGCGAATGAACGCCGCACACGCACTTGGGGAAATCGGGTACGACACCGACGACGCGATCACCGCCCTCATCGACGTTTTGAAAAACGACGACGCAATCGGATGGACTGCCGCCGCCGCGTTGGGTGCATTTGGTCCCAAGGCCAAGCGAGCGATACCGGCGTTAGCTGTTGCGCTGGAGGCAGACACCGCTGGGTGGGTCGTGGTTGATGCGATTGCCAAAATCGACGGTATTGACGCCTTGCCGATCCTCATCAAACTGGTGGATCACCCGGATGCCGATATTCGGCTGACATCGGTTCAACATTTGGGCAGCCTCGGACCAGCAGCCAAGGAGGCGCTTCCCGTCCTTAGACAGCGACTCGGCGACGAGCGGTCGTACATTGGCAAAGCGGCGGGCAAAGCCATCCAACAAATTGAGACAGCGGTCTCGACACCGTGATCACGGTCAACGAACCTAATTCACCGAGTCGTCTGGTGGGCGGCGCTGTCATCCACTCAAGAGAATGACCCATGTTGACGCGATGCGTTCCGTTGTTTGTGATCGTGCTGTGGTGCGGCGGGTGGCCCGCCCAGAGTCTTCGATGGACTTGGTCTCGACGATGTCGAAAGCGCCGGGTGCCACTGGCGGCGGCTTTGAGCCGCCAGTGCTCTTCAAACCACTGGCGGGATCAGAATCCTGCCAGGTGGCACCCAATGTTTCACTTGGAAATCGGGCGCGCATAGTCGCTGCGGTCCCAGCCTGTGGCGAGGATTTCGGATTCGGCGAGCGGGCGGATTTCGAGTTTGGCCTTCAGGCGGTAGAGCAGTGAACGCCAGCCGAAGTTGCCGCGCGCGATCGTTGGCGTGGTGCGGTGGCCTCGGGAGTAGCGTTTGCGGAGCATCTCGGTGAAGAGATCGACGCCGCGACGGAAGTCGGCCTCCACGCCGAAGTCGTAGGGGCCGTCGGCGTCGCGGGAACACCAGGTCCATTCCGCGAACGCCTCGTACAAACGCATCTGGTCCGACGTGTCATCGGTCAACCCTGACCAGGCTTTCATCGCGGTGATCCGATCCTCGCGCAGGCCGGTCGTGAGGGAGCGGTCCATGATTCGGAACAACTCCCACAGCTCATCGTCCAGCGGCAGGATGTAGCCGAAGTCGATCAGCCCGAGGCGTCCGTCGTCGAGGAACAAAAAATTGCCCGGATGGAAATCGTTGTAGAGCATCCTGCCGGCATACATCAGCCGGTACCAGCCTCGAACCATTTTGGTCGCCGCCTCGTTCCGCTCGTCTTGCGATGGTTGACGAGCGAGAAATTGGTCCAGATGGACGCCGCCCACCAGCTCCATCGTCAACACGCGGGCGGTCGAGTATTGCGGATAGACGCGCGGCACGATGATGCCGTCCTCGTCGCGAAACAGTGACCGCGCCTGTTGCAGGTTGGCCGCCTCCAGGAGGTAGTCCGTCTCCTGCTCCAACCGCAGCCGCAGGTCGTCGAACTGTTCCCGCACGTTCTGCCACTCGCGCCCGAGCCGGTTGGGGAGCATGAACAGGAACAGATTGCGAAAGTCCTCGCCGATCGTCCGCGCGATGCCGGGGTACTGAATCTTCACGGCGACCTCTTCACCCGTCTTCAACCGGGCCCGATGGACCTGTCCCAGCGAGGCGGCGGCGAACGCCTGTTTGTCGAATTCGGCGAAGATGTTTTCCGGGTCGTCCCCCAGTTCGTTGAAGACCATCTCGCGCAGCAGCGACCAGTGCATCGGCGGCGCGTCGAAGTGCAGTTTTTCCAGCGTTTCGACAAATTCTCGCGGGGCGATGTCGGGAAAGTTGGCCAGTGTCTGGCCCATCTTCATCACGGCGCCGCGGAGATATCCCATCGAATCCAGCACGCGGGCCGCCGTGCGCCAGTGCGTCTCCGCCAGCAGCCGGCTGTTCTCATCCGCCGACTTGAACCACCCGCGAACCCAGTGAAACAGGTACGCCGCCGCAATCTTCGCCTGGAGCGAACTGAGCAGCGTCATCCTCCGCCAGCGTCCGACTGGCACGGGGCGCAGCGAGGATTCTTTCAATACGGCGGGCAATGTTTGCAGTGCCGCGTCTCCGTCATCAACATCCGGCAGGGCCTGCATCAGTTCGGCAGCGGTCAGTGACATGGGAAGGCTCCCTCAGTTTGGAAACGGTCGTTCACTCACTCAATTCGATTTCTCTTCGCCGCCGCGCAGCCAACTGACGAACATCGCCAGCGACTGGTCGAGCAGGGCGAGCGTGTCTTCCTGCTTCGGCGACTTGTCGTTCGTCCAGAACGACAGCACGCCCAGATACAACGTCCAATACATTTGCAGGGCCACCGGCGTCAGAGCGGCATCGAGTCCCTGTTGCCGCGCCAGTTCGACCACCCGTTCGAGATGATCGGTCCGCAGCGACTGGCCGACGTCGTCGCGCTGGGCCTCCACCATCGGTGACATCGCCGTGTCGAGCACCGGCGTCAGGTACTTGCGATACGGTTTGAGCAGCCTCAGTCCCGCCGCCGCGTGCGCGAACAGGGCTTCTTCCAGCGATTCGTGCTGCTCGTTGGCCAGGCGTCGCGTCGGTCGAGCGTGCGAATCGACGACCAGCGTCGTGACGATCGCCTCCTTCGTCGGGAAGTAATTGAAGAGCGTCCCCGTCGCGATTCCGGCGGCCTTGGCGATATCCCGCGTGGTCGTCGCCTCGAACCCCGTCGTCTGAAACAGTCCTTGGGCGGCGTCCAGGATCTTGCGTCGAGTCGATTCCTTGGCTTCGGCAGTGACCCGCATGACAGTCGTCCGGTATTGAGGGCATCCGCTTCGGCGGGACGCCCGCCACATTGTGAGCACGCTCACATAATAGGGTCTGTCTCGGCCGGGTCAAGCCGAAAAATGAGCGTGCTCACAAAAAGGCCGTCGAAGGCACCGCCGCGCTGCGGGTTGTCTGCGGGGCGACTCCGCCACCGTTGCCGCAACGGCCGGATGGTGGAAGCTCCGTCACTGCAGCAGTCGACGGTCTATCGGAGCGATGTTCGACGAAAAGTTCCGTCTTCGCGCGGAACCTTCGTAGGGGCGGTTCAACGCGGTACCCGACCCAAGCGGCGATGCAGACCCCGAGCGAAGATTGCTCTTGAAATCGGATGATTTCCTTGGAAAATCTGTCGGTCAAATTCAATTTGTGGCCATGCCCGTCAAAGAAAAGTAGTCGCCGTTTTACGAAGAAGGTCGTACGGTCGGGAGCAGAAGAATGACGTTTCCATTGAGGATGCCCTCCACAGTGTGGGAGCCGGTGCCGTTGGGACCGGATGTGTCGCGGGTGGTGTGGGGCTGGTTCAAGCCGCCTCAGGCACCGAACTCCGTGGCGTTGCAGGTGCCGCCCGAGGTCTGGCAGCGGACGGATGCCGCGCCGCCGATCACGGTCCGTCTGCTCGCGGTGGCGACCGGGATGCCGGTGCTGTTGGGCTGGACCCTCGGCGGACAGTTCTTTCCGCTGGAAGAGCGGACGGCTCCGTTCCTCGACGTTCCGCTGGTCGCACCGCTGGAGGGGGTCGATCCGCTGATCGTCCTGTGGTGCAGCGCGGCGGTGCCGGTTCCGGCGGCGGTGCCGGTCCCCGTGCCGGCGGCGATCCCGGCCGCCGCCGTGGTGAGCGATCTGCGGCCGGGGGAGGATCCCGGACCGATGTTCGACGCGATGCGGTCTCATTGGACGGCCATTCTGCGTCTGGAAGGGGACATCAAGCGGATCCGCTCGCAGTTGGCCCACTCGGTCCACAAGCTGGGGTCGCTGAACCGGGAACTGACGCCGGAAGAACGACTGGTGGCGGACAATCTCGACAAAAAGGAATTCAACGACGCCCGTCGCTGGTTGCGCGATTCGCTGGCGGCACTGGGGCGATCGGTCAAGCAGATCGATGTCGGGATCCTCAGCGGTGCCGGACAGCAGAACAAGTTCGAGGAGATGTTCCTGAAGTACGTCGAGCCGCGGATTCCCTTTGCCGGCATGAGGCAGGCGGTGATCGACTTTGAAATGCACCACCGGACGGCGAAGAACGTCGTGCAGACGGCGCAGTCGGCCCTCTCGAAGGGAACGGCCGATGGCGAGCGACGGGCGAGCACCGTCCTGCAACGGATCGCCACCAAGGTCCGCCAGCATCGCGACAGGGCTCGCGGCAAGAAGGTGTGAGCGGGGGAAGGACTCACGTTCGGCGCGATCGGCTCACAACGACGGGGTCACTCCCACTCGATCGTGCTCGGGGGCTTGGAGCTGATGTCGTAGACGACGCGGTTGACCCCGCGCACCTCGTTGATGATGCGGGTGGAGATCGTTTGCAGCACGTCGTGGGGCATCGGATACCAGTCGGCCGTCATGAAGTCGTCGGTCTGGACGGCCCTCACGGCGATCACCTCTTCATAGGTGCGGCCGTCGCCCATCACGCCGACGCTTTGCACGGGGAGCAGAACCGCGAACGCCTGCTGGATCTTGCGGTAGAGGTCCGCGCGGCGCAGCTCCTCCAGCACGATGGCATCGGCTTCACGCAGCTTGTTCAACCGTTCGGCCGACAATTCGCCCAGGCATCTCACGCCGAGGCCCGGGCCGGGGAAGGGATGTCGCCAGACGAGTTCCTCGGTCAAACCCAGTTCCAGACCCATGCGGCGGACTTCGTCCTTGAACAAATCTCGCAGGGGCTCGATCAACTCGAACCCGAGTTTTTCCGGCAGGCCGCCGACGTTGTGATGAGCCTTGATCGTGGCGGCCGGTCCATCGATGTTGGCTCCCGATTCGATCACGTCCGGATAGAGTGTGCCCTGCGCGAGGAAGTGCGCGTCGGGGATCGACTCGGCCTCCTTGCGGAAGACCTCAATGAAGACGCGGCCGATAATCATCCGCTTCTGCTGTGGATCGGTGATGCCCGCCAACTCGTCCAGAAACCGATCCCTGGCATCGACGACGTGCAGGTCCGTCTTGAAGTGATTTTGAAACCGGTCGCGGACCTTGTCGGACTCCCCCTTGCGCAGCAGGCCGTTGTCCACGAAAATGCACGACAACTGTGAACCGATCGCCTTGTAGAGGATCGCCGCGACCACCGACGAATCGACGCCGCCCGACAGCCCGCAGATGACTCGCTTGTTGCCGACGCGAGCCCGGATCGACGTGACTTCGCGCTCGATGAGCGAGCTGAGCTTCCAAGTCCCCTGGCAGCCGCAGACGTTCTTGACAAAGTTGGCCAGCAGTCGGCCGCCGTGTTCGGTGTGAGTCACCTCGGGATGAAACTGCAGTGCGTAGATCGTCTTCGTCCGGTGTTTGAAGGCGGCGAAGGGGCACGTCGTCGTATCCATCAACGGCACGAACTGTCCGGTCGCGTCCAAGACTTGGTCGCCGTGACTCATCCAGACCGTCATCTTCGACGGCAGACCGTCGAAGAGGGGATCGGCCTGCGTGATGCGGCATTCCGTCCGTCCGAACTCGCGCTTCGTCCCCGGCTTGACCT
The DNA here is from genome assembly GCA_031412755.1 of Schlesneria sp. Taxonomy (GTDB): domain Bacteria; phylum Planctomycetota; class Planctomycetia; order Planctomycetales; family Planctomycetaceae; genus Schlesneria. The sequence continues at coordinate 7,330 of JANODP010000120.1, forward strand.
GACCGCCGAGGACGTGACCAATGAGATGCAGTCCGTAGCAGATGCCGAGAATCGGGATGCCCAACTCAAACAGTTCCGGATCGACTTGCGGAGCGCCCGCGTCGTAGACGCTGGCCGGGCCGCCAGACAGGATCAGGCCTTTCGGCTTCAGTTCGCGGATTCGATCAAGCGGCAAATCGTGTCGCACGAGCTGGCAGAAGACATTTTGATCTCGCACGCGCCGCGCGATGAGTTGTGCCGTCTGACCACCAAAGTCGAGGACCAGAATGAGTTCCTCGTTGTGAGGATCGACGAAGTCCTGAGTGGAAACGGGCACGGGAGTGGAAGCGGTTGCAGACATTCAGACGGCCGATGTTGGAGTAAGCCCATCCGCGGATACGGCGAACAGGGGAAGGGGCCGATTCTAACGTCAGCCCGGCGGGAAACAATTGTCAGGATGGCGCAGACCGCCTCGTTGACAGCGGTTGTTCGGCAGCGGTACAAACGTTTGCACAAACTGGTTCAAGTTGGTGGTTTGAGGCGGTGGGAGCCGCTCAGCAGACAGCCGCCGTCAGGGATGGGAGACGCGCAAGGCTGTCGTTCGAGGCGAAGTGTCTCCAATTATCGAGGAAGCTCAAGAAATGTCGCGTCTAGCCAGATTTGCATTGTTGTTGGCGTGTACCGTCGGAGTGGAATTTCCCTCGTCGAGTGAGGCGGGCTCGTGGGCCAACTATTCCATGCTCGGTCCGGTGGTAAGTATGCAAGGATCCTATTACACGCCGTACTACACGGGCTACAGACCGTATTTCATGGGTTACTCTGGATACGTGGGGGCGAATTATCAACCAGCCGCGTATTCGTATGGTTATGGAATGAACGGCTGCTGCGGTGGTCAGCAGTCGTCGTATTACTCGGCGAATCAGAGTGGTTGCGGCTGCTCGCCATGCGGCTCAAGTTGTGGTTACGGCTGCTCAGGAGCTGGGTGCGCCTCGGGGAACTGCGCGGTTAATTCGGCACCGGCTGGCAGCCTGAGTCCGGTCGCCGATCCGTCAAACTACTCGCGCGGAATTGAAACTCGGCTGGAGGCGATCGAGAAGCATCTGAACATCGTGCCACCGCGTGAGCACACGTTGCCTCCGCGCGAGAACACCGGGACGAGGACTCGCACCTACGACGATGATCGGTTTAGTCCGTCGAGGCCGCGAACACGGACCAATGATGGACTCGATGATGGCACCTCGGTTCCAGCGCGAGACGGAGCCGGCACGGGAACTCGACGAAGCGGATCTGGCACGGCGACCGAATCGGAACCGTTTACGGAGCCTCTTCGAACCCGGCCGCGCGGAACGACCGATCCAGACAATGATCCATTCCCTGCCAACTCCGCTCCCCGCGGCAGCTCGGATGGAGCCTCGACCGGCCCGCGAGAGACATTCAAGGCGAACACGGAAAAGGTGAACACCAACAAGGCCAACACGGATAAGACCGGCACCGAGTTGAAGGAGGCGCCCAAGCCGGACGACCCGGATTTGGTGATCCCGGAGAAAAAACCCGCGCCGACCGGAGACGCCGTCGAGGAGAAAAGCGGGCCGCAGACGTTGCGACTCGACAGCCGCATCACGTCGAAGGCGGTCTCGCCGCGTGAACGGCAGACGATCGTGGTTGGCTTCCAGAAACCGGTCGTCGCGCGGACGAAGTCACCGACGACGAATTGGGCCGGCAATCCGCGACCAACCGACCTGGCTCAACACCGCTGATCGTCCTGCCATTCAGCGAACGGTGGGCCGAACAACGCCGCGACAATTCGCGACACATGGGAAAGGGTGCGAGGCTTCCGCCTCGCACCCTTTCTTCGGTTGTGGATCAGTTCGACGAAGTGTACCAAGGCGGGCGGCACACCGCTCCAGCCGAACAGCCACCTGCACCACACGAGGACCAAACCATGCTTCTCATGCGACGATCCGCCCGCCTGACACTGGCGGCAGCCACAGTTTGGGGTCTGTTGTTTTCCTCGGGTACTCGCGCCGCGGAGTTCGATGCCGCAAAGCTGCAGAAGATCACCGACGCCATGCAGAAATATGTCGATGACCATGTGGTGGCGGGGGTCGTCGTTGAGGTCGGGTCCAAGAGTGGCACCGCGTTTCACGCCAGCCTCGGCTACAGGAATGTGGAAGAGAAGCGTGCGATGGGGGCCGATCCCCTCTTTCGCATCGCATCCATGACGAAGCCCATCACCGCGATGGGGCTGATGCTGCTCGCCGAGGAGGGAAAGCTGTCGCTCGACGATCCCGTCGAGAAGCATCTTCCGGTTTTCAAAGGCCAGTTGCTGATCGCCGCGCGCGACGAACAGGCGAAGACGACGACGCTCAAGAAACCGTCGCGCCCGATCACGCTGCGCGATCTGGCATCGCACACCTCCGGCCTGCCGGGCGGGTTTCCCGAGGGGATCGGCGACCTCTACTTCAAACGGCAGTTGACGCTGGCCGAAGCGGTCTGCGTCAGTTCCCAGCGGCCTTTGGAATTCGAGCCGGGATCAAAATGGGCCTACTGCAACGCGGGAATCGACACGCTGGGCAGAGTCATCGAAGTGGTCTCGAGCCAGTCTTACGAGTCGTTTCTCACCCAGCGGATCTTCGAGCCGCTCGGCATGCGGGACACGACGTTCTATCCGACGGACGAGCAGCTTCAGCGACTGGCCGGGCTGTACGGCAGCAAGGATGGCAAGCTGGAACCGGTCGGCTATCAGTTGCTCGGTCCGACGAAGGGAGCGAAGCATCCGATCCCTGCGGGGGGGCTCTATTCGACGTCAGGCGACCTCGCGAAGCTGTACCGTGTCCTGCTGAATCGCGGCACGCTCGACGGGAGGAAGATCCTCTCGGAACAGAGCCTGGCCGAAATGACGAAGGTCCAGACGGGGGACCTCAAGACCGGCTTCACCGACGGCATGGGCTTTGGCCTCGGCTTCGCCGTGACTCGCAAACCCGAGGGGGTTCACTCCATGTTGTCGGCCGGTTCGTTCGGACACGGCGGCGCGTTCGGCACCCAGGGTTGGATCGACCCGCACCAGGATCTGTTCGTGATCCTGCTGATCCAGCGCGTCGGCCTTCAAAACGCCGACGGTTCCGACATCCGACGCGACTTGCAGAAGCTGGCCGCCGAAGCCTTGAAAAAGTAGTCGGCTCGCTCAGCCTGCCACTGCGTCATCCGATAGCATGTTCCATGCCGCCCCGAGTCGTGTTGAGAGCAGATTGGTCGAACGGTTCTGTCCCTCAAATGAAGCAACTCAATCGATGAGCAGTTCACTTCCCTGTTAGGTCGCTGAACACAGAACTGCCATCTAGCACTTACTCAAGCGAAAGTTAGGCCCATACATGAATCATCCTGACGAAATGATCTATCCACATTATGCAATCGTCGGTTTGCGTCCCGTGAAGGTCGTTAAGACACTGGAAGGGGGGCTTGATGTGCTCGTATTTGACTGGAAGACAGGCGAACTCGTACGCGACCTCAATTATCTTGTCCCGGCGACAATGCCAACGGACCAATGGGACGTAGAGTGGCTTAGCGAAGAGGAATTTGATCGTTCCCTTGCGGAACTTCGCGCCAAAATCATGCCGTCAACCCGCGACTAGCCACATGACATTCCGCCTAACGAGTGGGTCAACTCGAGCGTCGGTCGGCGCGAATGTTGAATTTCAAGTCTATTAGTCGCCGCCGAATTATCTTAATCGATCGGTATCCTCAAACGAAAAGGTTGTTTGCATGAGAACCATCTCCCCCGGTCGAGTCTGTCTGGGACTCGCGACACTGTTCCTGTTGGTCAGTCATTCCTTCGCCGCCGACGAACCGGTCGGGCTGCCAAAGGCCGTCATCGACGGAACCGGTCTCGGTTGGAAGGGATTGACCGGCGAAGACTTCGTGATGGTGAACGGCGACCCCGACACGTGGACGTGGAAAGACGGTGAAGCCCACTGCAAGGGAACGCCGGTCGGTGTGACTCGTTCGACGAAGCAGATCACGAACTTCGAACTGGTCGCACAGTGGCGGCACCTCAAGGCGGGTGGCAATTCGGGGATCTTCGTCTGGACCAGCGAGGAGGCTTTGACGAACCTCAAGCCCGGCCAGCTTCCGCCCGGTGGCATTGAAGTGCAGGTGCTCGACCACGGTTACGCCGAGCAGTACGAGGCGAAAAATGGCAAGAAGCCCGACTGGTTCACGACCAACGGCGACGTCTTTCCCGTCGGCAAGGCGAAGATGACTCCCTTCCCGCCCGTCGCGCCGGGCGGTTCCCGCAGCTTCCCCAGAAAGAATCTGAGCAAGGGAGTCGGCGAGTGGAACCACTACTACGTCCGCGCGATCAACGGCGAAGTCCGACTGTGGGTGAACGGCGAGGAAGTTTCGGGAGGCACCAACTGCGAGCCGAAGACCGGCTACCTGTGCCTCGAATCCGAAGGAGCTCCCGTCGAGTTCAAGAACCTGCGGATTCGCGAACTGCCGTGAGGTAAGGCGACCGGCAGGTCTTGTCCCACCAACGATCGAAGCCTGACGCGCCAGCGAAGGATCCGTTGTCGATCACCCTTCGCTTGCGCGTCAGGCTTCGATGGGTCGGTTTTTTCCTGGCCGGCTCCCGTTAGAACTCGAACAGCACTCCGCCGCTGCCCGTGTTTGCGTAGAAGCGTTCGCCGAATTGGAAGTCGAAGTTGGCGAACAGCGAGACTCCGTCGGCAACCAGTGCGGTGAAGCCGGGGCCGATCTGGCCCGTGTGTCGGCCCGAGTGATTGCCGGTGACCGTCCAGTTCGCACCGGCCGGCGCTCCGCCAAACCCGGCCGTCGTCGCGCGATCCGTCCCCAGCAACTCCGCCTGCCAGCGAGCGCCGAGGTACGGTCGGAATTCGACACCGCTGTCACTGCGCAGCGTTTGCAGGATGAGCCGCGTCCCGAGATGCGTCTGCAGGGTCTCCGTGCTGTTGCCGTTGACGTTGAGTCCCACTCCGCCCCCCGCCGCTTCCAACGCGCTGCCGTTCGACAGCGACAGGTACTGCAATCCGAAGAAGGGCTGGAATCGCAACGCCTCGGTATCGAGATTCGCACCCACCTCGCTGTACGTTCCGAATTGATTGCTGTTGAGGCTGCTCTTCACGAGTTGCTGGTCGAGTCCAATCGTGACCAGTCGCGTGAGCTTGTTGCTGTTGTGACCGTAGTTGAAGATGCCCATGCCATAGAACGAGTCAAAGTTCTTGAGCAGATAGATGCCGACTTGATGCGACGCCACGTTGCCGGAATCACCCCGGTCGGTGCCGACCGACGTGTAAGAGTGTCCACCCGAGATGCCGAAGACGCCCGAGTCATCGCCGGCGAGATCGGCTCCGTAGGCGAACCCGCCCAGTCGATAGTCGGCGCCTGCCGCGTTGCCGTTACTGCTCCAACTGCCGCTGCTGCCGTAGCCCTGCATCCAACCGGCGGGCCCGAAGGTGGGCGACTGGCCCAGGACCAGTTGCTCGCCGCCGATTGTCGTCGGAGCCGGCTGACGTTTTCCCACCAGCATCCCGCCGCCGCCGGACAAGAAGCCAAGATTGTTGACCAGCCGATTGCCCACGGTCCGCAACGACCGTTCACCAACTTGCAGGCCGATCGACGACAGTGTTCCGTAGGACTCACCACTCAATGAATCGAAGGCGGCGCGTTGCGCCGTCGGCGTCAGCAGCCCCACATCATCGATCACGGACTGGATCGCCGGAGTGGTGAATCCCGACAGGGCATCCATTTGTGCGGCGACGGCGATCTGATTCGACGTCTGAGCCGACATCGCGAGCGAACTCAAACTGAACTCGCCGCCGAGCGTGTAATAGATGAGGCAGTCATCACCGTCGCATAGCAAGGGGTCAAACACAGGGCAGGGATCATCGGGCAGCGTCGCGTCACGGTAATAGGGCTGAATGATCACGCCGCTGTCATCCACCACGTCAGGATCGACTCCAACCGAAGTCGTCATGAAGACTTCTTCGCCGCCTTCGCTCGTGACACCGTCATCCGGTTTCACCGACGAATCGTCCAGCGTCGTGCCATCGGGCATGGAGTCGTCGTTGAACACGAGGCCGTCGTTGAAATTGGGGTCAAACACCGGTTCCTGAGCGACAACGGCGGAAATGCTCGTCCCAGCCATGGCCAGCCAGGCCCAGCAGAGCAACGAACGGCCAAACGGCTTTGGGTCACTCATCCGACCAAGCACCGAAGTTCGGTGGATCTTGCCGAAAAACGAACGAAGCGGCATGTTTGCGGTTCCATCGAGTTGAGACGGTTGATGCGCGGAACGCGACCTGAATCGATTCCCTCTCTTGAAGGAATCGGTTGCGGCTGAGCGAGAATTCAGACTATTTGAGGACGCGGGTGGAATAACCCGCAAATTCTCTTCAGTCCGCTCATTCGGAAGGACGTGATCCGAACGGTGGCGGGACGGTCCTGATCTGCCAATTTGACCGTCAACTGGGCTGCGGGGGCGTCTTATTTATGTAAAGCAATTGGAAGTAGTGTCTTACGGTGATATTTTCAGGTGCGACAGATGGCCCCGGCAAAAGTTTCCGGGGGTTGTTGCGCGCAACAGATGACCCCGGCAAAAGTTTCCAGGGGTTGTTGCGCGCAACAGATGGCCCCGGCAAACGTTTCCAGGGGTTGTTACAAGCGATAGAGGCTTCCGGCAAATGCCTTCGAGGACTCAGGGACTTCCCACAACGGCGACGGCCCTCGATCAAGCGATCAGCTCGCCGATCGGTCGGATGCCGGGATCGAGGAGGGGAAGACGTCGGCCCGTCACGTCGTTGATCGACGGTTCCTCGTCCAACCCGAGCGTGTGATAGAGCGTGGCGAGCACCTGCTGGTAATGAATCGGTCGGTCCAGCACGTCGCTCCCCAACTTGTCGGTCGCACCGAGCACCTGACCGACTTTCAACCCGCCTCCGCAGAGCAAGGCGTGGCCGACGCGAGGCCAGTGATCGCGGCCGGCATCCTTGTTGATCTTGGGCGTGCGACCGAACTCGCCCCACACGCAGACCGTCACGTCGCGGTCGAGGCCGCGATCGTAGATGTCGTTCACCAGCGCCGACACTCCCTTGTCGAACAACGGCAGATGATCACGCAGGTATTTGAAGTTGTTGCCGTGCGTGTCCCAGAATCCGTAGGCCACGGTCACGCAGCGCACACCCGCTTCGACCAGTCGCCGTGCCGCGAGAAGCTGATCGTTCCACATCGGCGCTCCATCGCCGAGATGCTTCGCCGAGCCGACGCCGTATCGCTCACGGATGCGCGGATCCTCTTTCGTCACGTCCAGGGCATTCACCATGCGGCTCGATGTCAGTACATCGAACGCTTTGTCGTAGCTGGAGTCCATGTTGCGGATCGGACTGAGATCGGCCTCGCGCCGGAAGCGGTCCATCGACTGCAGCAACCGGCGACGATTGTCGAACTGCTGCGGTTCGACGAACCGCAGCTTCATGCTGGCGATGTCTTCGCCATCCGCCTGCACCGCGCGATGCGCCGGGCCGAGCACACCCGATTTCGGGCTGTTGTACGGACGATGCTGCATCGTCGGGAACAAGTCGACAAACGACGGAACCGACGGATCGGTCTGGCCCAGCTTGTGCGAAACAACCGAGCCGAAGTTCGGCTTTCCTTCGCGATTGCTCTGGTCCATCGAGTAACCGGTCAGATTCTGAAAGCTGCTGTGCTCATCGCGCAGTCCGACGAGCGACCTCACGACCGCCAGCCGATGGAGGCACTGCGATGTCAGCGGCAGCAATTCTCCGACCTGATAGCCCGGCAGGCTGGAGTCGATCCCGTTGAACTCACCCCGGATTTCCTTCGGAGCATCCAGCTTCAGATCGAACGTGTCCTGATGAGCCAGTCCGCCCGACAGATAGACCATGATGACCGACTTCGCCGCGGAGCCACTTCCCCCACGCGCCTGCTCCGCCCGCAACAACTGCGGCAGCGTCAGCCCACCCACGGCCAGCGATCCGATCTGCAAGAAGCTGCGTCGAGGCAGACCATCGCAACATCGAAACGTCGAACCGGAGAGCGTCAACATCGGGCGGTCTACCTGCACAATGGTTGTTGCGTGAGCATGAGGCCGACGCATGGTACACAACATCGGAGGCACTGTCAGCGTCGCCTCGACGAGTGGCCTGAAGACTGATTATGAGAATCGGCGAAAGCCCACTCGTGACGATATCGGATGCGAATCGAAACGGTCTTGAGCCGCCATTCTTCGCTGGCACGGATATCGCGAGAAAACACAATGAAAATAGGGGTAAACCGCACACATTCTTCCGGCGGACTTCATTGAGAAGCGGCCTCATTTCGGGTAGGATTCCCGCACTTCAAACCCCTCGTCATGGGACTGCGCTGAAGCAGTTGATGACGACTCACGGAATTGCGTTTCCGACACGAACGATGGCTCATCCGTTCGAGTTGGCCGCCGCATCCCGACCCAAGGAGTTTTCGCTTGTCTACCGGTGACGGAACCCCAAACGACCCCAATCTTCCCGTCGATCCTCAGTCTTCCGGAGCCAACTCCAGCGACCGAGTTGTGAACGTCGCCATCCAGGATGAGATGCGGACGAGCTACGTCACGTACGCGATGTCGGTCATCATCAGCCGCGCGCTGCCCGACGTTCGAGACGGACTCAAGCCTTCGCAGCGACGCATCCTCGTCGCGATGAACGATCTGAACTTGGGGCCGAACTCGGGGCGGGTCAAATGCGCCAAGATCTGCGGCGACACCAGCGGTAACTATCACCCGCACGGCGATGGCTCGATCTATCCAACGCTCGTCCGACTGGCCCAGAACTGGAACGTCCGCGAGGTGCTGATCGACAAGCAGGGGAACTTCGGCTCGCTGGCCGGGATGCCTCCCGCCGCGATGCGATACACCGAAGCACGACTCTCGGCGGTCGCGGCCGAGATGCTCGACGACCTCAAGCGGGACACCGTCGATTACGTGTTGACCTACGACCAGCGCAATCGCGAGCCGGTCGTTCTGCCGTCTCGATTTCCCAACCTGATCGTCAACGGATCGACCGGCATCGCGGTCGGCATGGCAACGAGCATCCCGCCGCACAACCTGAGCGAAGTGAGCGACGCGATCATCCGCCTGATCGATGATCCCGAGAGTACGCTCGATGACCTGCTGGAAGTGATGCCCGGCCCCGACTTCCCCACAGGCGGCGTGATTTGCGGGCGGCTCGGCATCCGGCAGGCGTATCTCACCGGTCGGTCCACGTTGACGCTGCGAGCGAGAACTCGCTTCATCACCGAGAAGAACACCGACATCATCGAAATCACCGAGATCCCGCATCAGGAAACGCGGGACCGTATCCGTGAGAAGATCGAACAGCTCATCAAGGACGATCGGATCAAGGGGATCAGCCGGGTCACCGACCTGACCGACCGCACGCTTCCGTCGTGGCAGGCGTGTCTGCACGTCGTGCTCAAGCGGGATGCCGACAAGGAAACCGTGCTCAACCAGTTGTTCCAGTTCTCGCCGCTGCAATCGACGGTCAGCGTGATCCTGCTCGCGCTGGTTGGCAACCGGCCGAAGCTGCTCTCGCTGAAGGAAATGCTGGCCGAGTTCATCCGCCACCGCGTCACCGTCATTCGTCGGCGGACCGAGTTCCTGCTGGGAGAAGCCCGCAAGCGCAAGCACACGGTCGAGGGCCTGCTGATCGCGCAGATCGACCTCGACCAGGTGATCTCGACCATTCGCAACTCGCCCAGCCGGGCGGAGGCGAAGGAGCGACTGCAACTGATCCAGGTGCCGGGGCCGCTGATCGCGCGCGCCGTCGGCGACGACGCCTTCCTGATGTTTCAGGAGGAGTACGGCACGAAGGACAACTACACGCTGTCGGCCAATCAGTCCGAGGCGATCGTCTCGATGCAACTCGGCTCGCTGGCCAATCTCGAGCGCGAGAAGCTGCGCGACGAACACGGCAAGTTGCTGGCCGACATCAAGGGGCATCTGCTCCTGCTGTCGGACGAGGCCCACATCCGTGCCGTCGTGCGCGACGACATGCTCGCCATCAAGGACAAGTACGGCAGCAAGCGTCGGACCGAGATCACCGGCGAGGAACTGGGCGACTACGATCTGGAGGCTCTCATCTCCGAAGAGCCGATGGTCGTCACGCTGTCGCAGCGCGGCTACATCAAGCGGATGCCGCTCAACACCTATCAGGCTCAGAACCGCGGCGGCCGGGGAATCACCGGGACCAAGGCCGATGACGAGGATGCCGTCGAACACCTGTTCGTCGCCAGCACGCACTCGTGGCTGCTGTTCTTCACGGACAAGGGCAAGGTGCTGTGGGAGAAGGTCTACAACCTGCCGATGCAAAGCCGCACGAGCAAGGGCCGGGCGCTCGTCAACCTCTTGCAGCTTCCCGAGGGGGACCGGATCAGTGCCTGTGTGGCCGTGCGCGAATTCGACGAGACACGCTTCCTGATCATGGCCACGAAGAATGGCCTGGTCAAAAAGACGCCGCTGTCGGCATACAAGCGTCCCCAGAAGGGGGGCATCATCGCGATCAATCTGCGTGAAGGGGATGCCCTCATCGAGGCCATGCTGGTCTCACCCGGTGACAACGTGCTGCTGGCGACGTCGGGCGGCATGGCGATCCGCTTTGCCGAATCCGACGCCCGCAGCATGGGCCGCAATACGAGCGGCGTGAAGGGGATCAAACTCGGCAAGGGCTCGACCGTGGTCGGCATGGTTCTCGCCGATCCTTCGATGAGCCTGTTGACCGTCTGCGAGAATGGCTTCGGCAAGCGAACGCCCGTCGGCACGGGGATCGTCGAAGGGGAAGAGGCTCCTCCCACCGAGGCCCCACTCCCCGATGATGACGCCAACGGCGATGCCGCAGCGGAAGTCGATGAGGCCGATGACGCCGAGGCCGATGACGCCGATGTCGCGGAAGGGGACTCGACCGAGATCGAAGCGGCCGATGAAGTGACCGGCTCCACGAAGGGCTACCGCCGCCAGCGTCGCGGCGGCAAGGGCCTCAAGGACATCAAGGCCACGGCTCGAAATGGCCAGGTGGTGAAGATCCTTTCCGTCGCCGAGCAGGATGACGTGCTGATGGTCACCGCGGTTGGCAAAATTCAACGAGTCCGCGCGGGCGACATCAGCGAGATTGGTCGCAACACGCAGGGCGTGCGGATCATTCGCATGGACGAAGGCGACAAACTCGTCAGCATGGCTCGCATCCCGAATGACTTGGTCGGTGACACGCCACCGACAGCCACATCCAAACCTGAAGCCTGACCATGCAACGCATCCTCGTCACCGGCGGTTGTGGGTTCATCGGGTCGAACTTCATTCGGCACGAATTGGCCACGCACCCCGAACTGTCGATTCTGAACATCGACAAGCTGACGTATGCGGGCAATCCCGAGAACCTTGCCGATCTCGCGGGGGACTCACGGTACGAATTCGCTCGCGGAGACATCTGCGACCGCAAGTTCATCACGTCGCAGCTTCAGCCGGGTGGCATCGACGCGGTCGTCAACTTCGCGGCAGAAAGCCATGTCGATCGAAGCATCCTCGATTCCGGTCCGTTCGTGCAGACGAACATTGTCGGAACGCAGGTGCTGCTCGACTGCTGCCGGCTGCACGGCGTGCCGCGTTACGTGCAGGTCTCGACCGACGAGGTTTACGGTTCGCTCGGCGATGACGGCAAGTTCACGGAAGAGACTCCACTCGCTCCCAACAGCCCGTATTCGGCCTCCAAAGCGGCGGCCGACCTCCTCGTGCGAGCCTACTTCCACACGTTTGCCTTTCCCGTCGTAACGACGCGCTGCTCGAACAACTACGGTCCCTGCCAGTTCCCCGAGAAACTGATCCCGCTGTTCATCTCGAATGCGTTGCAGGACCAGCCGCTCCCCGTCTACGGAACGGGCCTCAACGTGCGCGACTGGATTCACGTGCTCGACCACTGTCGCGGCATCGACGCCGCGCTGCGACGGGGCGGCGCGGGCGAGGTCTACAATTTCGGCGGCAACTGCGAGTTGACGAACCTCGACCTGACGTACTCGTTGCTGGAGGCGCTTGGCAAACCGAAGTCACTCATCAAGTACGTCACCGATCGACCGGGCCACGATCACCGCTATGCCATCGATGCGACGAAGGCCCGGCGCGAACTCGGCTGGGAGCCACAAGTCGCCTTCCACGACGGCCTGAAACAAACCGTCGATTGGTATCTGACGAATCAGGCCTGGGTCGCGAGGATCAAGTCGGGCGAGTACCGCTCGTACTACGAACAGCAGTACGGCGCGAAGCTGTAATGTTGCCATCCCGGCTTGGCGTGATGAGCTTTCGTCAAACCGGCGTTGTGCGTTTCGGCACCGTTCGATGCCCAAACGATGAAGGCTCATCACGCGGAGCGACGAGGGTTACTTTGACGCGATGCCAAAGTAATCGTGGATGAACTGCTTGCGATCCCCGTCGTGCCGGATGAGTTGCACCAGGGCGAGCAGCTTCTGCTGGTCGCGCCGCAGCTTGCCGGCGAGCCGTTCTGCATCGAGCAATTCCGGCGGGATCGCCCCGGTGACTTCGAGTTGCATCGGCTCCCATCCGCCTTCACTCTCGGTGACGGCGATCGCGCCGAAGCGTTCGAGCATCGCCAGCGCCGTTTCGAGCCGGCGGTCGTGCTTCTGCCTGGCATGCAACTTTTCGCGCATCCATTCCAAGCCGAAGGCGGCGACCTGTTCCGCGTTGTGGACGAGCAGGTCGTAAACCCGCTCGTAGAACTCGACGTCGGGATTCGACCAGCGGATGAACTCCATCTGCGTCGTCAGGTCGGCCTCTTCGTACAGCAGCACACAGTCGGACGGCAAGCCATCGCGCCCGGCGCGGCCAATCTCCTGATACCACGACTCCATCGAACCGGGAATTTCGGCGTGGATCACAAACCGAATGTCCTCCTTGTCGATCCCCATGCCGAACGCGGGCGTCGCCAGCACGAGCGGACAACGGCTCTGCATGAACTCGTTCTGGATGCGCCGTCGCCGCTGTCGATCGAGGTCTCCGTGATAGCCAACGTGAGGCACATCACGTTGCCGCAGCAACTCGCTGAACCGCTCCAACGTCCGAATCAGCGTGAAGTAAACGATGCCGCTGCCACCCGCCGCCTGATGCCGTTCGCGCACGGCCAGAATCTGTTCGACCTTCTCATCGTCACCCCAGACTTCTTCGACGGTCAGACGAAGGTTCGGGCGGTCGATCCCCTCGTGGAACAACTCGACCTCGTCCGGCTCCAGACCGAGTTGCCTCACGATGTCGGTCTGCACTTCGGGAGTGGCCGTCGCCGTCAGGGCAATCGTCGTCGGATTGCCGATCAGCGCACGGAATTCACTCAGCCGGGTGTAGTCGGGGCGGAAGTCATGCCCCCACTCGCTGATGCAATGCGCCTCATCCACCGCCAGCAACCGCACGTCGCGGCGGGCAATCACATCGAGGAACTCGGGTTTGCGAAACCGTTCCGGCGTGACGTACAGCAGCTGGTGCCTGCCCTTCGCGACGCTGGCGTACCGCGTCTGCCGCTCCTCGCGGGTCAGCGACGAGTTGATGAAAGTGGCATCAATCCCGCGCTGCCTGAGCGAATCGACCTGATCCTTCATCAGTGCGATCAGCGGTGACATCACGAGCGTCAGCGGAGCACGTCCCTTCGGATCGGCACCTCGCGCATCGGTGGCCTCCAGCGGCATCAACGCGGGGATTTGATAGCACAGCGACTTTCCGCCTCCCGTGGGCATGATGACCAGCGAGTGGTGGCCGCTGGCCACGCGGCGGATGATCGCCTCTTGAGTACCGCGAAAGGCTGCGAAGCCGAAGCACTTGTGCAGCGTGTCAATCGGTTCCATGCGTTGCAGACCAAACAAAAAAGCCCCTGTTGACAGGGGCCTGCCGTCCATTGCGTTCGCCGACCGATCGGATGATTGACCCCATGGGGATTCGAACCCCAGTTCACGGACTGAAAATCCGTTGTCCTAGGCCTCTAGACGATGGGGCCGATCGAACGCCAGCAACAAATACGCAACAGTCAACCCACGTCTTCGTCAAACTCGCCGTGACAAGAAACCCGCTACGGCTGACATTGGTTGGGCAGCAATCAAACCCGCCACGCGACGACTGACTCTCAAGAAGCCGTCTCCGGATTCCCGTCCACGACCAAGACATCGTCATCCGCTCGATGGCGTTCATCGGGTACGGGAGACGCCGATTCCGCAGCGATCGCGGCGAAAATCTCCTGCCGGTGAATCGGCACCTCACGTGGGGCTTCAATACCCAGTCGGACCTTGTCACCTCGGATTTCGACAACCGTGATCACAATTGAGCCGTCAATAACGATGCTTTCATTTCTCTTCCGAGACAAGACAAGCATAATAAGCCCCTTCCCACACGAACCCGCTACCGCTGAGGATGCTCCCTCGGCGGACGACGCTCCTCATAAGCAAGAGTTCCACCAACGGCCCGACTCGACCAGACAACAACGCGAACAAATCTGGAATCGCGAAGCTCACCCCTGACAGATGCGAACTAAGCCATTTCCTTGAGCGACTTGAGTGGCCGAACCTTCACAACGTTGCGAGCGGGCTTGGCTTTCACTTCCATCATCTCGTCCGGCTTGAACGGGTTCTTGCGCGTGGTGGCCTTGGTCGCCGGCTTACGAATCACCTGAACCTTCATCAGACCGGGGACGCTGAAAACACCAGGCCCCTTCTTGCCGATCTCCTTGGAAATCAAGTCACTCAACTGAGTGAACACATTGGCAATGTCTTTGCGGCTCAGGCCGGTCGCGTCTGCCAAGGCAGTGAGAACTTCTGTCTTCGACTTCGGCTTCTTAACATCCGACATTTCATACTCCTACAGTTAGGCTTCGCTGTTCCGAAACGTCCATTTTCCGAATCGACATCCCTGTCTTCGGGCACGCACCAAGCTGTCCCGGCCGGCAAAGTAAAGTGTTGTCAGCATGAGTTGTCAATCAATGACGGGGTGTTTTTGTTGACGGTGAGCTTGTGAAGCCGCTTTTTTTCGGTCTTTTTCATGACTCCACGTCCGTTTTGCCGTCGGGTCCACGCAGGTGTGCTTTGCACTTGAACGTCATAACAAACGGGCATGAAACGACCTCGGGAAGCGACACCCCGCCCGGCAACATTGCGTCGTCCTTTCAAGCAATGACTTCACGCACCACTCGCCCGCTCACGTCGGTCAGGCGGAAATCTCGGCCGGCGTAGCGATACGTGAGGCGTTCGTGGTCGAAGCCCAGCAGATGGAGCATCGTCGCGTGGAGGTCGTGGACGTGGACCGGGTTCTCGACAGCCTGGAAGCCGAACTCGTCTGTGGCGCCGTGGACGACGCCCCCTTTCACGCCTCCTCCGGCCAGCCAGCACGAAAAACCGTAGTGGTTGTGATCGCGACCGCTAAGACCGGGCAGTTCGGCGACGGGCGTGCGGCCGAACTCACCTCCCCATAGGATCAGCGTCTCGTCGAAGAGGCCGCACTGCTTGAGGTCCGTCAGGAACGCCGCGATCGGGCCGTCCCAATCACCCGCCAGTTTAAGATGCTGCGCCTGCAGACCGTCGTGGTTGTCCCAGGGCTGTCCCGCGCCGCTCCAGATCTGAATGAAGCGGACTCCCCGTTCGATCAGCCGGCGCGTGATGAGCAATTGCCGGCCGTGAATCCCGCTGCCGTAGAGGTCGCGAATGTGTTGAGGCTCGCGGTTCAGGTCGAACGCCTCGGCCGCCTCGCTCTGCATCCGATAAGCCAGTTCGAACGACTGGATTCGCGCTTCGAGCAGCGGCGCGTGCTGACGCTCCTCCGCGTGAAGTTCGTTCAACTTCCGGGCGAGGTCCAACTGGCGGCGCTGATCCGCCAGAGACAGCCGCGTGTTGCGAATGTTGGCGATCAACTTGTCGATGTCGGAGTGGTTCGAGTCGAGGTACGTTCCCTGACACGCACCGGGCAGGAACGACGACCGCCAGTTCTGGGTCGCGACAATTGGATACCCGCCGGGGCACATCACGATGAATCCGGGCAGATTGCGGTTCTCGGTCCCGAGACCGTAGTTGACCCAGGCACCGAAGCTCGGTCGCGGCAGCCGTCCGTCGCCGCAATTCATCAGCATCAAAGATGGCTCGTGGTTCGGAACCTCCGCGTGCATCGAACGGATCACGGCGATGTCGTCGATGTGCGAGGCGGTTTTGGCGAACAGCTCGCTCACTTCGATGCCACTCTCGCCGTACTTCGCGAACTGGAACGGAGACCGCATCGCCGCGCCGGTCTTCCGCTCGGTCCGCAGGTTCGACGAGGGGAGCGGCTTGCCGTGGTACTCGTCGAGTTTCGGCTTGGGGTCAAACGTATCGACCTGCGATGGCCCGCCGTTCATGAACAGATGGACCACGTGTTTGGCCCGGCCCTGGAAGTGGGCACGCTTGGGCGCCAGCGGATCGGCAGTGGAACCGGCCTCCTGCGCCACAAGACTGCCGTGATCCGCCAACAACCCGGCGAGACCCACCATCCCGAAGCCCATGCCGCACCGCTGCAACATGTCGCGGCGCGAAACGACGGGGGGAACCAGATCAGAGACCGAGTTTGCCAAACCAGGCATGGCGAAGTTCCGGCGGGACGCGGGGGCGGGGGGGCGAGACAACGTGGCCGACGCGATGATACTGCGGTCCGACAACTCGCGAAATGAGCCGCTGCTGGACGGCCTCCTCCCGCGTGAACACCCCCTGAAATCTTCCTGAGCCCCGCTCCCTTCTGTCCACCGTCTCCTGTATTCTCTCGACCTCAAGCCGACCTCGGACCGCTGCCCTCTGAGACCTTCTCGCCCATGCCCGACTTTCGTTACATCGCCCGCGAGCTTTCCGGGAAGCAGACCGAAGGGACGCTCACCGCGGCCAACGAGCGCGAGGCGCTCGGGCAACTGACGGCGCGCAGCCTGTTCCCGATGAAGATCACGATGGCTCAGGCGTCGATGGCCCATCGAGACAACAAGCGTCGCCGGGTGTCGGCGCGCATCCTGTGCGCCTTCTACACGCAACTGTCGGACTTGCTGCGCGCGGGTGTGCCGTTGCTGCGGTCTCTCGATTTGCTGATCAAGCAGACGCGACACGTCACGCTCAAGGGGGTGCTGCAGGAGGTGCGCGACGATGTGGCCGACGGCACGCGGTTGGCCGAAGCCCTTCGTCAGCATCCGACCGTTTTCTCGGAGCTGACCATCAGCATGGTCCGGGCGGGGGAAGAGGGAAGCTTTCTGGAAGACACTCTGCAGCGGATCGCCACGTTCACCGAACATCAGGAAGAACTGAAGGGCCGTGTGATCGGAGCGATGGCCTACCCGGCATTCCTCGTCGTGTTTGGTTCACTGGTGCTCGTGGTGATGCTGATCTTCTTCGTCCCCAAGTTCGAGCCGCTGTTCGACAAGATGCGTCTGGACGGAACGCTGCCGTGGGCCACGACGGCCCTGCTGGCGATGAGCGGTTTCCTGCAGCAATACGGCTGGGTCGGACTGATCGCGCTCCCGGCATTGTTCATCTTCATGCAACAGTATTTCTCGAATGCGGCCGGACGACGGCGGTTCGATGAGTTTCGCTTGCAGGCCTTCGGGATTGGCCGCGTCGTTCGCAGTCTCGCCATCGCGCGGTTTTGCCGTGTGCTGGGGACGCTGCTGCACAACGGAGTCCCAATCCTGAACTCGCTGCGGATCGCGAAGGATGCCACCGGGAACCTGATCCTCAGCGAGGCGATTGGCGCGGCGGCCGATCACGTCTCCTCCGGCCGTTCGCTCGCGCAGCCGCTCGGCGAGTGCAACCAGTTCCCGCTCGACGTCATCGAGATGATCTCGGTGGGCGAAGAGGCCAACAATCTGGAGCAGGTGCTGGTCACCATCGCCGACAAAATGGAGCGACAGACGAACCGACAACTCGACCTCGTCGTGCGACTGCTCGAACCCCTGATGCTCGTCATCATGGCCGGCGTGATTCTGTTCGTGCTCATCGCCCTGATGCTGCCGATCTTCAACAGTTCCTCGGTGATGTGAGGACGCTCAATTGTTCCAAGCGTCACCGTTCCGTCTTCCACAGCCAAACACAAACGTCCCGGCTGCCAGGGAGCAGTCGGGACGTTTGTGTTTGTTCGCGATGTGAAACTGACGGTCTCAGTACGGATCGACCACAGGCAGGCCCGCGATGGTTCCGGTGGAGTGAGCCGGGTCCGCTTGCGGAGTGAGGGCCGGGCCGGATGCGACGATGGGGGCCTCAAACGCTGGCTGAGCGACGGTTGTGGGCGCGGGCGTCAGGACCTGATCGGCGACGAGCGGCTGCTGAACGGTGAACGGCTGCTCGGCGAGAATTGGCTGCTGGAAGGCCAGCGTTGGATCTGATGTGACGGTTCCGGCGGGAGACCACTGCGCGGTCTGCAGTCCGTAGTTGGGGAGCGGATATCCGACGAGATTTTCTGGCGAGTGCCTTCGCGCGCGGCGTGAAGGACGGCGGGACGTCTGCACGGGGTCTGCGAGCGAAATCGCGGCCACGTTCGCAGACATCAGCATTCCATTGGAGGCCATCACCGACGACTCGATCATCATCGGTCCCTGTGCGATGGTCGTTGGTTGTTCGGGGCCCGGGTTCTGAATCATGGCCGAGCGACGCCGGTCTCGTCGGTTGGAAACGGTCGCCAGTCGAGACTGCACCTCGGGTTGATCCCAGCGCGACGCGAGCGATCGCTGGTAGTAGGCCGCAGCTTCCTCGCTCCGTCCGGTTTGGTGATGGATCTGGCCGAGATGAGCCAGCGCGACGGGGTTGTTCGGTTCGATCTGCAGGGCCTGTCGCAGAGACTGCTCCGCGGCGGCGTGGTTTCCCAGCTCGCGCTGCAACCAGGCCATCTCGACATGCGATTCGGTGGCGTAGGGCTGGGTCTCGGCCCATTCGGCGAGCAATTCCTGCGCTTCGCCGGAGCGTTGTTGCAGCAGCAGGCTCTGGGCGAGCGCGTGATACGTCGGCTGATGCATCGGGTCGAGCGACAGGTTGTGCCGGAGGACGCGTTCGGCTCCCGGCAGGTCGCCCTGTTTCTGCATGGCCATCGCCAGATTGTGGCGGTAGTCGGGATGATAGGGATCGTCGGCGACGGCCCGCGTGAACTCATGCCGCGCCGCCGTGTAGTTGCCCCTCTGGTAGTAGCCCATGCCCGAGTTGTTCATCACCCAGCCATTGGAGGCTCGACAACCGGCCGACAGCACGATCAGTCCGAGGCAGATCGACACACGGGTGAATTGGCCCAAGGTGCGCATGGTTTCGCAGCTCCTAAATCGTGAAGGCATCGACCGTCGGCCACGGTCATCGCCGCTGGGCGTGCCGGGGTCGCGTCGGGTTGAGCAAGATGTGAGTCGGGAGAATGGCGGCGGGAACATAGTGCAGGCGCGAGACCCTCGCAAGACGACTTTGCCTGCTCGCAGAGACTCGCCCGGAAAACTTGAGCCGCGCGCGACAGGGACCGGCGGAATCGGCGAAACAGGGTCGTGGCTCGACGGGAATCGGCGGGATTTGCCGGAGAGTTTCCAGCGAACGGCCTTGCCCGATTCGCCTTGTTCCACTTCCTTCGGCCAGCTACGCTCTCAGCCCGACCATCCATTTGTTCTTCGTCGCGCCGCTGCGATGCAGAATTGTGTTCCCAGGAAAGGCAGGTCTTTCGCCCATGAACAAGCCGCTGATTGTGCTTCTCACCGTGGTTGCCGCGCTGTGTGCCGCGTGGTCTTCCGCGCAGGAACTGACGCTCGGTTCCAACGCCCCGAAACTGGAAGTCAAAGAGTTCGTGAAGGGAGAGGCCGTCAAGGGCTTCGAAAAGGGGAAGACCTATGTCGTTGAGTTCTGGGCCACCTGGTGCGGTCCCTGTCGCACGTCGATCCCTCATCTGACGAAGCTGCAGAAGCAGTACAAAGAGTTGACGATCATCGGGGTCGCCATCCTCGAACAGGATCAGAGCGCCGTCGCCGACTTCGTCGAAGAGATGGGCGACAAGATGGACTATCGCGTCGCGCTCGACATGGTGCCGGAGGGCAGCGAACCCGACGAGGGGGCGATGGTCAAGAACTGGATGGAACCGGCAGAGCGGGCGGGAATTCCCTTCGCCGTCATCGTCAATGGGGAGGGCAAGGTCGCTTGGATCGGACACCCCGGTGAGATGGATGAGCCGCTCGACAAGATCATGACCGGCAAGTGGGACATCGCGGCCGAAGCGTTGAAGCTCAAGGAGATCGTCGCGCAGCGCAAGAAGCTGGAGGCCACGCTCAAGAAGCTGCAAGTCTTGTTTGGCAAGTTCGAAGACGATGGCGACTTCACCGAGTTGCTGAAGGAGCTGGATGTCGCCGCCAAGGACATCCCGGATCGGGCCGATCAGTTTTCGCTCATCAAGTTTCAGGTGCTGTCGAGTCCAAAAGGGAACGTCGATCAGGCGCTGTCTCTCGGGGCCAAGCTGATCGAGTCGGAACTCGGAGAAGAACCCGAGACCCTCGACAATCTGGCGTGGATGCTGGTGGCTCCCGAGCGCGCCAAGAAGGCCGATCCCAAGTTGCTCAAGTTCGCCCTGAAGGTGGCCCTGAAGGCGGACAACCTCACGAAGCAGAAGGATCCCTCGGTCGCCGAAACGCTGGCGAAGGCCTATTTCGACAACGGACAACTGGAGAAGGCCATCGAAACCCAGGAGCGGGTCGCCGAACTGGCCGTCGGCACGCAATTCGATAACGATCCCAACGTGCAGAAACGTCTGCGGCAGTACAAGCGCGCGTTGGACGCCTCGAAAAAGGATGCTGCTCCGAAGTCAGAGACCCCGAAGAAAGAGACCCCGAAGAAAGAGTGACGTCGATCCTCGCCGTCGTCCCGCGTGGGAAGACGGAATCAGTCGTGTTGACTCGCATCGACCGCGAGACCGGTGCTGCCTGTGACCGAAAACGAACAAGCCCGGCGGGACCTCCCGTCGGGCTTGTGGTGTTTCACCGTCGGAAACCTCGAACTGTTCGCCTCGAAATGGCGTCAGCCCTTCTTCGGAACGCTGGACCCGGGCCGAGCCAGAACGACTCGATTGAGGACTCCCGTCACACCCTCAACGCTGCGCACCACTTCGCACAGATCGACCTCGTATTCGTTCGATTCCAGGAAGCCTTCCACGCAGATCCCCTGCTCGCATCGGTGGACATGAAGCCGGCTGAAAATGAGACCGGGGTGATTCTGCAGCCGGCGTTGCACCTCGAACTCAACTTCGTGCGGCGAGTGGGCGACCGCGACGGGCGAAGCGAGATGCTCCGTAAGGCTCTCGACTTTGGAGACGGTTTCCGCAACGGCGGGCGTTGCGACGGAGGGGGATGAGGGGCGCTGGGTCATCCGATTCTTCCTTGGGTTGGGGAATGAAACTCCATTCAGGACGGCGTGCAGTTTATCCAGGGCACTTCAAATCGCGAGCGGAAAATATCGGTCTTCACCAGATTTTCGAAATTGTCCGGACGCGAGGCGGCAGAGATTCACAGGCTCCGTGTCCATCGACCTCTGCCCGGCGGTCTCGATCAAGCCGGGTTCCTGTCGATTTGTGAATCGACGTCGATCGTTCAACTGACGTGCCTCAAGAACGAAACTCGGCCGGCAGCGACCCACTCGACAACGTAGATGTTGCCCTGCTTGTCGAAGCAAGCGTCGTGAGGATGAATGAAGCGGCCCGCTTCCCATTGTTCGGGATGTTGGCGCATCTGGAATGCCGCCAGTGCCTTCTTCGTCCACGCGGGATCGTAGCCGAGATGGACGATGACCTGGTTGTCCTGGTCCAGAATCGTCACACGCGCGTGCAGGTCGGCGACAAGCAGTTCCTTTCCCCGCGTGTCGAAGTGGGCGGGGAAGCTGACGGTGTCCTTGACCAACTTGACGGGCTGCGGCGTCCCATCGAGTGAGAAGTACTGCAACCGGGCGTTCCCGCGGTCCGCCACGACGATGGCGGGTTCACGGCCGGGGCGATTATCCAGCCAGATGCCGTGCGGCGTCTTGAATTGGCCAACTTCGGTCCCCTCGCCGCCAAACGTGCGAACATACTTCGAGTCGCGATCGTATTGGTGGACGAAGTGCGATCCGTAACCATCGGTCACGTAGAACCCGCCGTCCGGCGCGAACGCGATGTTGGTCGGGCTGAAGGTGCCGGCGTTCTTGTATTTGCCGCTCGCCACAGGCTGCTGCATCTCCCAGACCAGCTCGCCCTTCAGTGTCATCTTGGTGACTTTGCTGTGCGGCTTGTTCCAGGCGAGATACAGGAACTCCTCTTTTCCTTCCTTGCGGATGTCGATGCCGTGGCCGCCACCCGAGTACTCCTTGCCCCACGAGCGAACGAATTTTCCGGAGGGCTCGAAGACGGCAATCGTGTCGATGTTCTTGGGAGCCTTGTGCGCGATGTAGACCAACCCCGCCGCATCAACCGTGACGCCGTGAGTATCCTGCCACTTGATGTGATCGGGCACCTGTCCCCAGCCGTGATGGCAGGCGTACTTGTGCTTGTCCTCGCCGATCACGACGGGCTTGGTCCCCGACTTGTCGTCGGCATGCACGAACGGGGCCTCGATCAACGGGGTGGCGGCGATGGTCACGGCAGCGGCTCCCGCGGTGGCGAGGAAGTCTCGGCGAGTCGGTTGCGAATCGGCGGCGGTTGAAACGACAGGCTCGGTCATCGGGTTGCCTCCTGGGGTGAAGCGATTCGATCGAGTTGGCATCGGCGAATGCCGGTGGGCACGGAATCATAAGCCGCTGCCGGAGCGAACCGCAATCGGCGCGGATTCGTCGTTAATGTCGCGGGGCTTGTGCGGTTTGCCAGATGATGAAACCAGGCCACACCGCGACGAGCGCGGTTTCTCAGGAACAAGAAACAATGGTCACCACACTCTCTCAAACGTCTCGCCGAACGCGGACGCGCCGTCGAGGAAGCCGTCAAACGGAGACCGCGGTCGCTTGCCAGCGGTCACCCATTTCTCGTCCTTCACAACAACTGCTGGCTCGCGTGCGGGACTGGGTCGAGCGTGAGATCGCCTTCGTCGATCATCCCGTCTTTCACGAGGCTCGACCCGCCGAGCAACTCGCCGCGCTGCGACCGGCGTCGCTGGATGAGGCACCGCCGCCGTCGAAGCTCGAACCGGGACTGGCCTTCGTGGCCGGGATGGTCGAGATGCCGCTGTTGTCACTCGACGAGGAACGCTATCTGTTCGCGTGGATGAACTTTCTCAAACGCCGCGCCGAGCGGAACCGGCAGCGGCTCAGCTTGAACCGGCCCGACGAGGCACTCGTCGAGCGGATCGAGTCCGATGTGCGGGAGGCCACCACGGTGAGAAACCGAATCGTGCGGAGCAACCTGCGACTGGTGGTCGCTCTGTCGAAGAAGCTCTCCGCTGCGAAGCAGGCGGGCGCGTTGGACCAGATGTCGGAATTGATCAGCGAAGGGACGCTGCCGCTGATCCGCTCGGTCGAACTGTTCGACGTGAGTCTCGGCAACCGCTTCAGCACGTATGCCACCTGGGCCGTGCGAAATCAGATGTTTCGGTTTCTAAAGCGTCGCGATTCCCGAATGGAAAGTGCGGGTGGTGAAGACGACCTCTGGATGAACCGCCTCGTTGATGTCCGTGCCGTCCCGGAGGACGATGAACGGCGTGCGACTCAGCATGGAGAACTCGTTCAGCGTCTCCTGTCGCAACTCAGCGAACGGGAACGCATCGTGATCGCCTCGCGATTCGGACTCGACGGCCATCCGCAGGGCCAGAGTTTGAACGACATCGCCCGGCAGTTTGGCCTCAGCAAAGAACGAATCCGTCAAATCGTGATCGCCTCGCTGGAGAAGCTGCACGAGGTCGCCAACGACGGAGAGTTCGAGTAAAGAACAAAGAACATCGCGAACCCGTTGAGCCGACTTCGCCGCCGTCGGCAATGTCGATTTCGGCGAAATCCACCCGCTTTGGAGAGCCCGTCCCGTGGAAGTCTTCGAGCAGCAGGTCACTCTTCCCGCGTCGGCCGAGTCCGTGTTCGAATGGCATGCGCGGCCGGGGGCGTTCCAGCGGCTGGCCCCTCCGTGGGAACAGATCGAGGTCTTGTCTCACACCGGTGGAATCAGCGACGGCGCGCGGGTTGAGCTTCAGGTTCGCATCGGCCCGATCAAGAAACGCTGGATCGCCGAGCATCGCGGTTGCGTCGCGGGACGCCAGTTTCAGGACGTGCAATCGGGCGGACCGTTTGCCCATTTCGAGCACACGCATAGAATCACGCCCCTGACCGGGCGGTCGTGTGTGCTCGACGATCACATCGAGTATGCGTTGCCGCTCGGAACGCTGGGCCGGGTGCTTGGCGGGGGTTACGTGCGAGGCAGGCTCGCGCGGACGTTTCGTTATCGGCACGACATCACACTGCACGACATCCGGGCACACGCCCTCTATGAAGGACGGCCACACATGAAGGTTTTGGTGACGGGAGCCACGGGGCTGGTTGGTTCGGCACTCTGTCCGTTTCTCACAACGGGCGGACATGAGGTCCATCGCCTGACTCGTTCGGCGCCCAAAGACGCAAACGACATTCAGTGGAATCCGGCAACTCGCGATCTTCCCAAAGCGCAACTGGAGGGCCTCGACGCGGTCATTCATCTCGCGGGAGAGAGCATCGCCGGATCGCGCTGGAACGCGAAGGTCAAGGACCGCCTGCGCAGCAGCCGCATTGAGGGAACCAAGTTTCTGTGCGAGACGCTGGCTCAACTGCAACGTCCCCCGAAGGCCCTGATCTGCGCGTCGGCCATCGGCTTCTACGGCGATCGCGGAGCCGACCTGCTGAACGAATCAGCCAAGCCGGGCAACGGCTTTCTCGCCGACTTGTGCCGCGACTGGGAAGCGGCCTCCGATCCGGTGCGGGCGAAGGGGATGAGGGTCGTCAATTTGCGAATCGGCTTCGTGCTGAGCGCGAAGGGAGGCGGATTGGCCGCCATGCTGCTGCCGTTCAAACTCGGAGCGGGCGGTGTCATGGGGAGCGGTCGCCAGTACTGGAGCTGGGTCGCGCTCGATGACGTGGTCGGCGCGATCCACCATTGCCTGATGAAGGAGCGGTTGTCCGGACCGGTTAACGTGACGGCCCCCTCACCCGTGACGAACTACGAGTTCACGAAGACGCTCGGCAAGGTGTTGAATCGCCCGACCATCGTCCCCATGCCCGCCCTGGCGGCCCGATTCGCCCTGGGTGAGATGGCCAACGAACTCCTGCTGGCCAGCGCGCGCGTGATGCCGAATCGACTGAGCGAGTCCGGCTATTCATTTCGTTACCCGACACTGGAGAGTGCGCTGCGGCACTCGCTCGGGACGTGAGCGAACGAAGTGAGAGGTCAGAAGTCAGAGGTCAGAGGTCAGAAGTCAGGAAGAACGAACGGACGCTAAGCCGGATTATTCATGGTCGCATTGAAGCCTGACGCGCAAGCGAAGGTTCTGCTGTGACATCCCTTCGCTTGCGCGTCAGGCTTCAATGCCACGCTCTGTCGGCGACACGACCCGAGGCGTGAATAATCCGGGCTAAGCTCTTCCTGACCTCTGACCTCTGCTGCTCTGACCTCTTCACAAGTGGCAGTCGGGACGGTCGGCTCTTATGATGTCGTCCGTTGTCACTTCGCCGCACGTTCCTGCGCGCCAGTCTTGCCGATCTTCAGCGGCGGCGCGAGTCATTTACGGGAGAGTCAATCATGGCCAAAGTCTCCGTCGAGTGTCCGGGTTGTTTTGCGAAGCTGAACCTGGCTGACCGCAGCAAGCTCGGCAAAAAGATCAAGTGCCCAAAGTGTGCCGAGGTCTT
Organism: Schlesneria sp.; assembly: GCA_031412755.1. Classification (GTDB taxonomy): domain Bacteria; phylum Planctomycetota; class Planctomycetia; order Planctomycetales; family Planctomycetaceae; genus Schlesneria. The sequence goes on from JANODP010000120.1 coordinate 33,181, forward strand.
TGTGCCCGAAGCTCCGGACGACGATGACGACGACACCGAGATGCTGGACGAGGACGACTTGCCCGCCAGGTCATCGGGTGGTCGCAAACGGCCGGCCGCCGGTGGAGGCAAGAACAAGAAACCGGCCAAGAAGAGCGGCGGATCGAGCGGTGGCAACAAGGGGCTGCTGATCGGCGGCGGCATTGCGGGGCTGCTCGTGCTGGTTGTCGCGGGTCTTTATTTCGGTGGCGTGTTTGGCGGCCAAAAGCCGTTGCCCGCACCGCCGGCCGTCGTGGAGGCCGCACCTCCACCAGTCGCAGCACCGAAGATCGAGATCTCTCCCGCCGAGAAGATGCTCGCCCTGCGCTGGATGCCCGCCGACACCGAGTTGTTGGTTCACGTCAAAGTCGCCGACATCTGGCAGGCTCCGTTGTTGAAGTCCGCGCTAGACACTCCGGAAGCTGCCGCCGGAGTCGCCGAGTTTCAGCAGAAAACGGGTTTGGTGCCAACGGAGATTGAAAGCATCACGCTCGGCGTCGCCGATCTGACGGGAGCCCTGTTGCGTTCCAAGTCGGCGAGTGGTCCACCGCTACCTCCACCAGGATCGGGACCACCAGGATCGGGACCACCGGGATTCGGCCCGGCCATGCTCCCGAATCCGCTGACGGCGATTCGTCCCGAAGACCAACGGGTCGTTGTGGTCGTTCGGACGAAGAAGTCCGTCGACTTTGAGGCGATTGCGAAGACGGCTCCCAACGGGCAGATGAAGGACAAGAATGGCAAGAAGTATGTCGAAGTTCCCAGCCAGCCTTCGCAACCGGCTTCGGGTGGATGGTCACCCGATTCCAACACGCTGATTTTTGGCACGCTGACGGACTTGCTGGCGACAATCGATCGGGGCGAAACCGTGACACCGCGCAAGGAGTTCGCGGGGGTGGATCACACTTCGCATCTGGTCTTGGCTAGCGTCGTGAAGGAGACCAAACCGGAAGACCTGCCTGCCGGAATCGAGATGCCCGCCGGCGCTGCGATGATGCAGGAGTCGCTGAAGCAATACGGGTTGCAGGGGGTCAGTCTCGGTCTGTCCATCAAAGGAGGCTTCGATCTCAAGGTGTCTGCCATGAGTGGTAGTGCCGACGGAGCCAAAAAGCTGAAGACGGACATCGAAACGCAATTGGCCGGGCTCAAAGACCTGTTTGGCCTGATAAAAGCCTCGCAACCACCGCTCTATGGTGAATTGGGCGACATGTTATTGAACGGTCTGAAGATTGACGAACAATCTCAAGTCGTGAAGATCACGACGGGAATCCCCGATTCAGCCCAACAGAAATTGGAGCAATTGCCCGCTGTCGTCATGAAACAGATATTCGAAGGTGGCATAAACACACTGGCCGGTGGTCCGGACAAAGACTCGAATGCCAACTTCAGTCCGGGATTGAGTACAACCCCGGGGGCGGTAAACCTCTCGCCCGGGAACTTTGGTGAGATGAAGAAGCCCGGCGAAACCGCAGCCGTCGATGCCGCGAAAGCCGAAGGATTGCCCGACGGCATCACGCTGTCGGCCAAGACGAGTTGGAACGAGTTTCCCGACATGAGCGCCGACGGCAAGTCGACGTTCCCCATTCAGTTGATGCTCGATGCCAAGGGTGACGGATTGAGCACGATCTGCGCGTTCGGGCAGGTCGCACCCAAGACGATGACGCTGGAGGGGGGCGGAGTGCTCAAGACGTCCAAGAACGCGATGATGATGTTCGGGCCAGACCCTCTCAAGTCGCTGGTTCCCTATGACTTCGAAGATCCGTTCGGCTTTGACCATCCCAAGGGAACGATGCGCGTGAAGTTCTCGGTCGAACCGCCTGCCGCCGCCGCGGCGAAGATCACGGCGCTGGAAGGGACGTTCAAATATCTGACCTCTGAGAAATCGGACGAATTCACCATCAGCGAAGCGCCGAAGAAGGCACTGAAAGCGCTGGCCGATCCGGAACTGAAGGCGGCGGGCGTCAAGCTGCTGCTCGCCAAGGGGGGCGGTCTGGGCGGTGAGACCCTGACGTTGTCGTGCGGCAAGGGGCACTTCCTCGGCAAGGTGGGGATGTCCAATCCCGACGACGCCAATGGCGTGACCCAGTACTTCAATTCGGAAATCGACAAAGGGCAGACCGTGTATCGCATCCAGGCCTTCGAGCAGGGGGGGAAGTTCTCCGAGAAGATGCAGGTGAAGTTCAAGCTTCATCGCGACGTGAAGGAACACACGGTCTCGTTCCGGTTCGAGAATGTGCCGCTGCCGACGCCCGACTCCAAGCCGAAGGCTCAGACGCAATAGCCCGGATGCATCATGGCCTCGTCGCTGAGTTCGCCAGAACTCAGTTCCTCATCTGCGTTGGGCTGAGTTCTTATGAACTCAGCGACATGCGGTCTGTTTGCCCGGACTTGACGTTCAACTCCTCTTTCGTGGAATTGCCGCTGATGCCGGGCCAATTGGTTGTCGCAGCTTGGGACGATCGCCGGAGACCGCTCGAACTGATCGAGGCCACCGGCGCGGAGCCTGCTGCGGATTTCATCGTGTGCGGGACACAAGCCGATTCGCCGGCGCTGGATTTGATCGAACGGGCGATCACCGAACACCCTCAGGCGGATGTGATTGTCGTCTGCGATCCGAACGACCCCGCTCGACGCTCGTCGTTGCGGGGTGAGTTACCGCCGCTGCTGAGCTTGCTCGCTGCGTCTCCGACCGGCGATCCGGCGGTGGCTGTCTCGGCAAAAGCCCTGCGAGAGCAAGCCGCCTCGGCTCCCGACGGGACCGGCCTGCAAGGGCTCACGATGCGCGTGGCCATCTCGGGCAGCGTGTTGTTTGTTGAAAGCGCCTCATCGCCCACATCGTCTCCTCGTCTTCGGCCCGCTCTGACGATGCCCGCATCCGGGCCGACGGCCACGCGGTTGCGCGACTGCCTCGTCAGCCTGCCGCTTCCCACGGCGAGACCAAACAGTCCCGACACGGTCGCCTTGCGGGCGGGGCTGCTGCTGCTCAACGACTTCTTCGACGAAAGCCACTCGTGCTCACAGTCGATGGAGGGACAGCAGAACGCCGACTACTGGCACGCGATCCTGCATCGTCGCGAACCGGATTACGGAAACGCGAAGTATTGGTTCCGGCACGTCGGACGGCATCCGATTTTCCGCGAGTTGGCTCCAAGTGTCTCGTCGATGTTTTCGCGAGTGACCGGGTCGCCGGCAGGCAAACTCGCAGGCTGGCGGCCGCGCCTCATCACGGCCAACGGCTGGGAACCGTTCGCCTTCGTCGATCTCTGCGAGGCGGCCGAGACCGATTCCGAACTGCGATCGTGGTGCGAAGAGGTTCAGTTCGTCGAGATGCAGATGTTGCTGGCCTCCACGTACCGCGCTGCCGTCGGCTGAGTGACTCGCACAGGCGCTGCAACCGTCACAAGTGGCCGGTGAAACACTGCCGGGCGAATTGACAGTCGCGGCTGGCCCGCTAGAATCGGCTCACCGCTCAACCCCCTGCTCTCTTTCGCGGGCGACCCGAGTGGATTCACGCTAGAGTTTCCCGACAGGTTCGCTACCAGTAACCTGTGTGCCTCGCGTGTCCGTGGTTTTTCGACCACCGTCCCCCTCCCCGCAAACGGCTCGTCCGTGTTTCCGGCGGCGCGATACCCACCGGAGAAGGAACCTTCCATGTTTCCACTTGCGTTTAGCCTCGGCGTGCCCGAGATGGTTGTCTTCGGTCTGATCGTGTTGCTGCTGTTCGGCAGCCGGCTTCCGAGCGTCATGCGTTCGCTGGGGCAAAGCTTCACCGAATTCAAGAAGGGAACTCGGGACGTCGAGTTGGAAGACAAGTCCGATGCCGACGGCGCGGGTGATTCGGACAAGAAGAGCTGACGAAGCAAGGAGACAGACCATGGTGACGATGGGTGTACCCGAGATGATCGTGCTCGGCATCATGGCCTTTTTCGCGATCGGAGTCATCGCCTTGCTGTTGTTCGGCAGGCGACAGTCGTAAGTGGCGCGAAGTCTGGCAAGGGCGTCGTCGGGTTCAAAAAGGGTTTGCACGGGATCGACGATGAGCCCACGTCGAACTGAATCGATTCGTTCCACTGCCGGAAACCAAACAAAGTTCAACGTCGAGGAGACCAAACATGGGACCGCTGGGTGTACCTGAGATGATCGTGATCGGCATCATTGCCCTGCTGTTGTTCGGCAAGCGACTGCCGGAAGTGGCGCGCAGCCTGGGCAAGGGCGTTGTCGAGTTCAAGAAGGGACTGCGCGGGATCGATGACGAGGTCGATGCCGCCGTCTACAAGAAGAACGAGTCGAGCAACAGCTCGCGCCCGACTCCGGTCGAAGAGAAGATCGAAACCGCCGCGCCGAAGTTCGAGCCACCCACGTCTGAGCCGACCTAGAAGATGGTGGGTGGTGGATAGTGGGTAGCAAGAAAACAAATCGGCTTGGCTATCCCCTACACACCATCTACTACCCACTATTCATTGCGGTCCGAGGGTTTGAGGCATCTCGACATCGACGATCCGGGCGGACGGACGCGACAGATCGACAACGATCGGTGTCGGCGACTCGGCCTTGCTGACGTTGCCCGCCAGATCGCGGGCGACCACTCGCAGGAACAACTGCGCCGGGACTCCGGGACCAACTGTCCACTCGTAGCTGCCGTTGTCTTCCTTCCAGCCGATGATCGGTTCCCACGGGCCGTTGCGATTGGCGGCGTAATACAGTGAGACCGGCTTGTCCGAAGGATGGTCGTCCTGAATCCGCCAGCGAATCTGCAAGCGATTGACGCTGTTCCCCTGCCCCTGCTGCACGGGCAGCATCTCGACGGATGGCGGCGTCTGATCGACGGCCACCACGATCGCGGGCGCCTCGCCCTGCATCGGCGGATCGTTCGAGAGCCCCGCGCCGCTGCGAACTCGAATGGCGAAGCCGTACTCCCCGTCCTGGGGCACCTCGACATCGAACGGGCTGCGCTGGTCCTGGTCTTCGCCGTACTTCCACCACTTGCGCCCATTGTCCTGCGTGATGAACATCTCCACGCCGCCGATCCCCGACGGACCAACGTCGTCGATCTTGTAGCCGACCTGGAATTTGCGGGTGTTCACCACGCGATGCCGTGTTGACGCGCGCTGCATCGGTACGGCCTGAGCGGCCAGAGGCTCGGGATTACTGGACCAGCGATCCTGTGTGATCTCAGGCTTCAACGCCGGTGTGCCTGAAACGAACTGCTCGGTCGGATGCGGAATGGCGGCGCCACCGAACGGCGTGATGACCGGACCGCGATAGTCTCCACCGATCGACGGTTGTTCGATGGGAGCCCGGAATGTGGGAGGCCGTGCGTTCGTCAGTGCATCGTGCGGAATCTGGGGAGCCACCGGGGCCGGTTGCACTCCGATGGCCGCTTGTTCGCCGCCCTCATCCAGGCCCGCGATCGGGACGCGACGGTTCGATTTGGGTGCCGGAGCAGGCTCACCCGCCGCCGCGATCTGAAGTTGAGACTGGCTTCGCCCGACGTTTGTCGCCGCATCCGAGATCGTGCCGCGCACGGTCACCTGCCCCGACTGTGCGACGTTCCAGGTCGTCTGGCCGCTGGCGCGTGCAGCTACCTCAACCACATCCCACGCCTGGCTGCCGGGCTGATAGTATTCGAGCTTCAGCGTGGAGGGATCGAGGTTCGCGTCGGCCGCCTGCCACGAAAGCTGCACCCGGCCCGGCGCGATCTGTTTCAGCGAGATGTCGAGCAGCGGCTGAGCCGTGTCCACCACGACGATCAAACCGGTTTCGTACTGGCCGGTCGGAGGATGGAGCTGATTGCGACCATCGACCGTCTTGACTGAGAACCAGAACTCACCGTCCGCCGGAGCCTGGTACTCGAACTTGCCTCCGTCGGGAGCGAGCGTTTGAGCCAGTTCCCACGTCAGCCCGCGGTCGGCGGAGACGTGGAGTTGCAGCTCGCGGGCGTTCATCTTCTGCAACGCTGCCGCGTCGAATTTGAACGGGATGCGGAAGCGCGTCTTGTTCGTCGCGATCGGCTTCGGCAGCGGAGCGGCCAGCGCTTCGCCGTGGGCCAGCCAAAGGCCGGTCAGCGCCAAGATCGCCGTCAGTCGGCCGTCCATGCCGTGTCTCCGTCATCCAATGCGTGTGAATCGTCTGCGGGCGTCGAGGCGTTCGAGACCGGAACGCGATCCTTCGCGCAAGGCCACCACCGAGCGTCAGCGCAGGTCTTCCTCGTCGCTATCGACGCGATCGTCCGTGCCGCTTGAACCGTGTCTGGCGCGCGGGGCGAGTTTGACGGCAAGCTGTGAGACAGAGCCGCCTGCCACAGGCAGATTCCGCCGTTGGACGGCGTGCCAACCGTGCGGCTTATCCCGGATTATTCACGGTCGCATTGAAGCCTGACGCGCAAGCGAAGGTTCTGCTGTGACATCCCTTCGCTTGCGCGTCAGGCTTCAATGCCACGCTCTGTCGACGACACGACCCGAGGCGTGGATAATCCGGGTTATGGCACCGATGCCGGCCGACTCGGGATCGTGTAGAGACAGCAGTCCTGCGGGCACACGTCGTGGCTGGGGCCGAACGCACCGATGGCTCTTCGTTCCACCGCCAACCAGAGTCGCTCCTGAATCAGTTCGCGGACCATGCGCACAAAGCGAGGATGATTTCCGACGGTGGCCGCTCGTGCCAGGGAGATTCCCAACTCGGCGCAGGCCGACTGCGCCTCGACGTCGAGATCGAACAAGACCTCCAGGTGATCGGACAGGAAACCAACGGGGGCGATGACGAGTCCCTTCGTCGCCCGCTCGTGAAGCGAACGGATGTGATCGACGATGTCGGGTTCGAGCCACGGATCGCCGGGCCGACCGCTGCGGCTTTGATAGACGAGGCTCCAGCGTTCGTGCGGCAGATCCAGTTCCCAGGCAATCAGGCGGCAGGTCTCGTTCAACTGAGCGGCATAGTCGCAGTTGTCGGCCATGCTGAGCGGAATGCTGTGCGCTGTGAAGGCAACCCGCGCGACGGAACGACTCGACTCGGGAAGCTGCTCGAACGCCGCACGGATTCGTTCCACATTGGCGCCAATGAAATCGGGGTGGTTGTAAAAGACGCGCAACTTGTCGACGGCCGGTGCCTCGGGACCGACGGCCTCCCGCGCCTGCAGGATGTTCTCGCGATACTGCCGACAACCGGAATACGAACTGTAGGCCGAGGTGAAGAAGGCCAGCGCCTGCCGCACTCCGTCTTGAGCCATCTGCCGCAGAGTGTCCGGCAGGAGAGGATGCCAGTTGCGGTTGCCCCAGTAAATCGGCAGGTTGATCCCCACTCGATCGAGTTCCGGTCGCAGGGCGGCGATGAACTCCCGCACCTGCCCGTTGATCGGGCTGATGCCGTCGAAGTGATAGTAATGCTCGGCGACTTCGAGCATCCGCTCGCGCGGCACCGGCTTGCCCCGCAGCACATTTTCGAGAAACGGCATGACGTCGTCCCGCTTCTCGGGGCCGCCGAACGAGACGATCAGAATGGCATCGTAGTTGTCAGACACAGAGCAAATCCTGTGAACGCTAATGCGGAATGCGGATTTCGGAGTGCGGAATGGAGGAGAAGAAATGGGAGCGGGCAACGAGGGTCATTCTGCTTCTCTTCATTCCGCAATCTGCATTTCATTTCGTCTTCGTGGTGGGAGCAGCCTTCGTCGTTGGAGCGGCTTCGCTCTCCTGGCTCTTCGTGATCCGGTCCAGAAACAGTCGCGTGACATCTTCGGGAACGACATCTTCGGGCGGAACGAACGTGAACTCCTGATCGTCGATGGCGGCGTTCAATTCCACATTCTGAAACTGAAAACTGATCAGGACGCGTAAGCTCTTCTTGTCCTTCTCGGTGTGCTCCTTCAAATAAACGATTCGCTCGGGAAAGAGCGTGTCCGAGTTGACCACGATACGAACCATGTCGGGGACGAAGGGGGGCAACGGATCGTCCGGTTTGCGCTTCCAACGGCTGACAACGTTTCGCTTCCACTGTCCTTCAACGATGGTGCGCGAGCGACCTTCGACCTCACCCTGCGTCAGCTTGCCAAAGGTCATGGTTCGTTCGAGGGAGGCAAACAAGGCGGGCAATCCTCCCAAACCCAACTCGGCGGTCACGTCCGCATCGGAAGCACTCTTCATCGACGCGGCGGCGGCGGCGGCCTGGATTTGCTGAACGTCGCGATGCGTGACGCGCTTGGTGCCGCCGAGAATCATCAGGCTCCAGAGTTCTTTTCCGTCGCAGACTTCGACCAGGGAACCGTCGGCTCCCTGATCGGGTTTCACAATGTATTCGACTCGAAGTTTGGGGCCACGGTTGAGGTAGCGGCCCGTCGCACGGAACCGCTGATTCCCGATCGAGACGGCATGCTCGATCTCGGCCGTCACGGACGAATGCTTTTTCAGTTCCGCATGGACCGTGGCGACAAACGCGGTCGCGGCGGCCTGGCCCGCCGGTTTCGAGGCGTCGGACTCAGCCCGCCCCGTCTTGCCGGACGGGGTCGGCTCATTGGCTTGCCCGACGGCCGATCGGGCCACCCAACCGAAAAGCCCCGCCAACAGCAGCAACACCAGCCCGAGTCGCATTGTCAAACTGAGGAAAGTTTGCCTGAGATTCGGAATGTGACGGATTTGCCAAAGATACAAGGGGCTTCCTTCCGAAAAGAGAACAGACCGAAGTGTCGCCATCATGGGCGAGAAGGCTTTCCGACCGAACGTCCTGCGAATCGCCGGGCTGTTTCGAGCGGCGGCATTCTAGCCGGAAAGCGTCAAAGGGGTCGACGGAGATTCGTGTCACAAGGCTGGTCTAACGGAATTCGGCAGGGACGGCCGATTCGGACGCGGTGCCGATGGTTGGCGAGTGTTCGCCACCACTCATCGCGTGGAGTCGCGGAGCCTGTTACCGAGAGGGGTCGCGATGAAGTATTACTTTCTGGCGTTGGGCACGGTCGTCGTCGTGTGCGTCGGCTGCGCCATGGATGGAAACCAGCACACGGGAAAGGGTGAGTATCACGCTCCCCCCGCCGCAATGATGCAACGGCCCGGCCCGATGGTCGATGGACCGGGACCGGGAGTCATCCCGATGATGGGTGGACCCGGTGGCATGATGATGGGTGGACCCGGTGGCGGCATGATGGCCGGCCGACCGATGGCACCGAGCACGACTCAGGTGCGCTTCGTCGGTCCCGATGGCATGCACGTCGGCTGGCAGATTCCCGGCGGATACGCCGAGAATCAGCTCGTCGCTCCCGCCCGGTACAACTTCTTCCAGGGAGCCACGTATCGGTTGAAGGTCACCAACGTTCCCGGTCGCGAGGGCCTGGCCCTGTACCCAACGTTGATGATCTATCCCGGTCACCCGAACACGGAAGCCTATCTGTCGCACAACAGCGTCCCGCTGCAGATGACCGAGGAAGACCTCGATCAGATCGAGAGCAACAACTTCGTCACGAAGGTCATTTACCTGCCGGATGCACGGTATCAGGAGTTGGCCATCGCGAATGTGGAGACGCTGGTCTCGACGCGTCTCGATCCGGGTGTCGATCCGATTCAAGAGGCCGACAAGCGCGGCACGATCATGGCCGTCCTGCGCATCGGCAACATGGATCTGGAAATGCCCGGTCAACCCGGTGCGAAGCCGATGGCCGGACCTGGCCGCGATGGACTCGAACAAGTTGGTTATTCGGCCGATGGCGAGCAGGGCGAGTTGCTTCCTCCGATGCCGATCGGCCCGGCCGGTCAGGCTACGCCGGGCATCCCCGGTGCGATGATGATGGCCGGATCGGGAATGCCCGGTCAGCCCATCGCCGGAGTCAACATGCAAGCGTGGGGCATGCCGATCACCGGCACGCCGATCGGCCTCGCCGGTCCGACGCATCTGCCCTACGGTGGTCCCGCGTCACTCCAGTCGCACACCATGCGCAACCGAACCCCCACAAACCTGCCGGATCCCGTCGATCACATGCTGATCGATGTGCGACACGATCCGGGCCTGAGCCTGCCTGAGCCAGTCCGCTACATCCAGTACACGGAAAAGCATCCGGTCTACTCACCCGGCGAGCTGTCGAACCCGGCGTGGAACGGTGGGGGTGGTGCCTTCGGTGGCGGGGGTGCCGGTGATGCCTACTGCCCGCCAGGCCAGCGCTAACAGAACGACAACCCGTCCCAAACACCGGCCCGGTTGAGTCACATCAACCGGGCCGGTGGTTCAAAACAGAGGTCAGAAGTCAGCGGTCAGAAGTCAGAAAAAAGGCGATCTGGATTTCTCTGACCTCTGGCCACTGACTTCTGACTTCTGACCTCTGACTTCTTCTGACCACTTCCTTCCCCGAGGGCTGACCACGTGATTCGGATGACACCAATCATCGCCACGCTCTCGCTGCTGGCCGCCCTGCTGACCGACGCTTCGTTTGTCGCGGCACAGCAGTATCCGCCCGTCGATGGACGACAGTTCCCGCTGAACCAGATGTCGCCTCCGGGGACGTCGGCGCAGTGGGCCGCCAACATCGGCCGCGCGAAGCCGGTTCACTTTCAGCCCGTGCGAGTGATCCTGCCGGCGGAGGGACGTGTCACGTTTTACGAATCGGCCCAGCGCCCGATCGAACTCGCCGCGCCGGCTCAAGCCGGATTGCTGGTCGGCAACGTCTACCGTCTGAAGGTGAGCGGCCTCGAAGATTTCCCCGGCGTCGATTTCTATCCGTCGATCGAAATGCTCGACCGCCTGCATCCACCGACCGGACGCGAGGATGACTTTCCCATCGACTTCGAGTTTACGACCGAAGAGTTCGAGTGGGCCGCCAACGGTCGCCTGGTGACGAAGGTGATCTACCTCGAACAACCGGAGCGAGTCCCCACGGTGCTGCTCGACGTGGCGCAGCGCATCCAGACGATCGAGCCGTCACGCAATGCCCTGGCCGAAGCCGATTCGCTGGGCCGCCCGATGGCGATCGTTCGCCTGGGAGGTCGCACGCCCGACCCGCTTCGTCCCGATCCGCAGTTCTTCGGACCGGGCGGCCCGATCCGCGTGGTGGCCAAGCCGGCCGAAGCCGCCGCCAAAATGAAGCGACCCGCCGTGCAACAGGTCTCCGATCGTCAAACCGCCCGCTAGTGTTTCGAGTGTTCCGCCGACAGCCCGTCCGAGGTCTGTGATGATCCACCCCGCACGAATCCTCAAAAACCTGTCGCGAGTCGGCGGCATCGCCGTGCTCGCTCTGGCGTGCTGCGCGTGTGCCGGTTCCCGCATGGCCGCCCGTTCGAACGCGCCGTCCGATGGTCCCGTGCAAGCGATCTATCACGAGACGACCGAGCATGGTGAAACCGCTCGCTCGACGCGCGACTCGCAGATTCAGCAGCTCGCTCATCAGACGGAAGCGCCCGGTGTGACGCGACTCACCTCGAAGCCCAGACCGGAACAACAGCCGGCCGGTGCGATTCGACAGGTGGACTTCGCCGAGCAGACCGCCGCCGCCTCACCCGAATGTCCACCCCCGTTCACGATCAACCAGTGTCCGCCCGAGCCGCGCTGGGCCGCTCCCTGTCCGAATCCGTTCGCGCCCGGCATGGTCGGTTGCCAGACCGAGAGCACGCTGCTGCTGGAGAAGTTCCCCGACGAATACCTTTGCGACGGTGGCGACCGCGGCCTGCCGGTCCACTATGACCGGTACAACCGCCTCGGCCTCGACACCGAAGACACGGTGGCCGAGTTCACCGATCACACGGGGAAGAACCGGGTAAAGGCGTCGAATCGCGTTTGCGTTTACGCGCCCCGGTTTGCCACGGTGCGAACGGTCAGCCGCCCGCACGAGGATTCGCACCTCAACCGGGTCGCCGATGTCGATCATGCGGCCGGCACGAACGCCATGCACACCCGCCTCAAGGCTTCGCTGCACGTGAAAAAGGAGATGTCCGGTGGCGTCCTCGTTCGTTCGCGGGCCGGTGGGCTGGAGAGCGAACAGCTGCAGGGAGACATCTCGCAGACGAAGCGGCTGGTCGTTCACGACAAGCTGATCAACGTCTATCAAGACTTGAACTTCGTCCAGTTTGGGTCGGCCAAGCATTCCGATGCGGCCCGCCTGAACTTTGGCATCCAGGCGGGACTGGTCTGGACGCGGGAAGAGTATCCCGTCATCGCCGCCAAGACCGACTCGGCCATGGAGGGCATCTATGAAGCTCACGCCGCGACGATCGTCGGCATCGACGACAAGAAGTCGAGCGAGCCGGGGGATCTGCGGGTCGTGAAACTCGCCGACAAGAACACCGCGGTCCCGGACGACGTCATCGAATTCACGCTCCGCTACGACAACCTCGGACCGAACGCGGTCCATCACGTTCGCATCGTCGACAACCTGACTCCGCGTCTGCAATACGTGGATGACAGCGCGACCTCGGATCGCGACGGCCGCCTCGTCGTGCAAGACAATGGCGAGGGAAGCCTGGTTCTCGTGTGGGAACTGACCGACCCGCTGCAACCCAAGACGGGTGGCGTCGTCTCGTTCAAGGCCAAGGTGCGATAGAACAGAATCACAACCCGAACGGGACTGGGCGACGTGACCCCTGAGCGTGCAACCGTCACTCCAGAAACCGGCGGACGGCGTTCTCGGTGATTTGGGCGACGTGTCGATCGACCGGCAGGCTGCTGACCCAGGAGATCGAGCCGACCGAGAAGACTCCGCCACCGCGCGGGGTTTCGAAATGAACCAGATGAGCGCCGCCGTCATCGGGATTCAGGCCCTTCGCCAGGAGCCGCGTGTTCGGCGGCGAACTGGGCGAGATCTTGTCGGTCTCGTGACCGGAGGCACCGCCGGGGCAGCGCATGTGCAGCGACTTCTGCCCGAACAGGTCGCCGTTCTGCAGGCCGGTTCGCTCGAAGGCCCAGTGGTTGGCATCGACAACCCGGTAAGGGGCGCCGGTCATCGCGCCGGGCGGAGTGAAGACGACTCCCACCAGACTGGCCTCCGAGGCGTGACGCAGCGCCATCCGGCTTTCGCCCCCGACACCCGCGACGTCCAAGCCGGTGATCTGCCCGTTGTGAACGGTCATCGACGAGCCGTGCATTTCCACCTCGCAGTTCAGTCCGTTGCCGCCGAGATACAGCAGCCGCCCGCCCTCCTGGAAGATCCACTGTTTGACGCGGTCGAACATCCGCCGGGTCCAGTACTCGGGGTGGACGGCCGTGATGAGTGCCCGATAGGCCGACAGATCGAGCGTGCCGTCGTCGAGCTGGGTCTCGGCATGGTAGTCGTAGGGCAAGCCGCGCTGTTCGAGCCATCCCAGCAGACGCCACTCGGCGGAGGCGAGGTGGCACGCTTGGCGGCCCTGAATCGGATCGGTGATCTGCTCGTCGAAGTCGATGTGGTTGAACGGCTCGGGACGATCGAAGGAGAGCGGTGCATAGGCCGGACAGTTCCACGTCATGAACTCCGCGTCGCTGTAACGTTTGAGGTCGCAGCGCGAGTTGACCGTCGGCGTCGGGGGGAACTGGTCCGCGTGAATGTAATTGCTCCGCCCGCCGAAGCTGTTGTACGCATTCCAATTGATGTTGCTGGCGAGGACTGCCAGCGGCGCCGTCGGGCGAGCGGGGGCGACAATCCACGGGAACGAGAACCGCAAACCCGACGGGGTCCGGGCGCGGAAGTAGTACAAACCGCTCCGCTCGGGCGCGGCCACGAATTGCCTGTGAGTCGGGCTGCTGTAGCCGACCTTGTTCCATTCGACTCCGGTCTGTGTGTAGTCGCCATCGGGCGTGACCTGCATCGTGGCGCGCGGCCCGTGCTCGTCGTGCCAGCCGAGACCGCGCACGAACTCCGGCGTCCAACCGTACCGCCAGAGTTCCAGGTGATACTGCTCGACCGAGTGAACCCGGAACTCGCCCGGCTCGCCGCCGCGCACCCATTTCGGCCAGACGTAGCCCGAGAGTCCGTCACTGAGCAGCCGGAACTGGTGAGGGGCCGCCGTCGGCAGCGTCACCTGACTGCGCTTCGCGCCGAATCCCGCCCGCTGCAAGGTGACGGTGTAGTTTCCGGGAGGGGCATCCAGATGGACGGCCCCCGTCGCGCGCGACCGCGCCTCCCACGACTCGCCCCGCGCGTTGATGAACTCGAGTGCGACATCGGGCAGAGCCACGTAGCGTTCGTCACTGACATAACCGATCAGCATGGAGAGGTCTCGCAATGTGAGAAGGGTCGGCCGTAGCACAGGCTGCCAGCTTGTGCGTTTCCAAATGAACGCACAAGCTGGCAGCATGTGCTACGGTCGTGCTTGTTGCACCGCGACGGCAGCGTAACAATCGACGCCGCTCGTCATCCAGCAATCGTCCTTGGTTCAGACCTCCGTCGCCGCGACAGTCGTCTCTTCGAAGAAAGCCCCGGTCATGCGTGACACCGCCTCGGACCTTTCGGATGCTGCTCACTCTGACCTTTCGCCGCCGACACACACTCGTTTCGTGGTGTTGGGCGTGCTGTGCCTGCTGTCGGGCATTCTCTATCTGGACCGCGTCTGCATTTCCGCGGCGATCGATTCGATTCAGACCGACTTGGAGCTGACGAACACAGATACCAGCTACATCCTGATGGCCTTCACGCTGGCGTATGGCTTGTTCGAGATTCCGACCGGACGCTGGGGCGACCGTATCGGCGCCCGGCGCGTGCTGACCAGGATCTCATTGTGGTGGTCCGGATTTACGGCTCTCACGGGAGCCTGCACCGGCCTGTGGGTGATGATCGCAGTTCGATTCCTGTTTGGAGCCGGTGAAGCAGGTGCGTTTCCGAACGTGGCCCGCGTGTTGTCGCGCTGGTTTCCCGATCAGGAGCGAGGGAAGGCTCAGGGAGTACTGCTGGCGGCTTCGCTGATCGGCGCAGCGTTGGCACCGTATCTCGCGGCCGTACTGATTCAAAGTTTGGGCTGGCGCTGGACGTTTGTCGTGTTCGGGGCAATCGGTTCGTTCTGGGCTCTGGGTTTCTGGTGGTGGTTTCGGGACGACCCGGCCACGCACCCCGCCGTCAACGCTGCAGAGGTCGCCCACATCGGCCGACGAGCGACGGCGGGTGACGTGCACGCCGACATTCCGTGGGAGGCCGTTTCCAGAAATCCGAGCATCTGGTTTCTCTGCGTGATCATGACCTTCGCCTCGTTCAACAGTTACATCTACTTCTCGTGGTATCCCAAGTACTTGAAGTCGGGACGGGGGATCGATCCGATCGAAGCGGGCAAGATGGCGTCGATGGTGCTGGCCTTCGCTGCGGCGGGCACGTTCGCCGGTGGTCTGGTGGTGGACCGCGCGCTCCACGGGGGCGGGTTGTCACGTCGACGACTGTTGGGTGGCGGCTGCTTTTTCGGGGCGGCGGCGCTGTTGGGCTGCGCGTTGCTGACACAGAATCCCTGGCTGGCGGCGTTGTTCACCGCGCTCTCCTGCTTTGCGGCCCAGGCGACACAGCCGCTCTGGTGGTCCTCGGCGATTGGAATCAGCGGGAAGCACGTCGGCGCTCTCTTCGGTCTCATGAATTCCGCAGGCGTTTTCGGCGCGATGAGTTCGCAGTTCCTGGTCGGAGCGATCGCCGACTGGATGAAAGCGAAGGGCTATTCGGGTCGCATGCAATGGGATCCGATCTTCTACATCAACGTCGGTGTGTTGATCGCCGCCGGGTTGTTGTGGTCGATGTTCCGATTCGTTTTGGTCGAACCTCTCGAACATCCGGCGGGAGAGACCGATGCCGATCATTGACGTTCACAGCCATTACTGGCGCTACCCCGATCATTTTCAGGACGACTTTCGTCAGCAGGCCAAACGGGCAAAAGCGGGAGTCGAACTGGACCTGACGGTGAGATTCGAGGACTACCAGCGGCAATCGGTTCCGGACGTGACGACGATCGTGTTTGGAGGCAAGGCTCATCTGTCGGGTCTGTGGGTCGATGATCGCGACGTCCAAGCCTACGTGGCCGAACACTCCGAGCAGATGATCGGGTTTCTGTCGCTCGACCCAACACAACCGGGATGGGAACGCGAGCTGTCCGTCGGGCATCAGGAACTGGGCCTGCGCGGCATCAAGCTGATGCCGATGTATGCCGGCTTTCGCCCCGATGCTGAACGTCTGGCTCCACTCTGGCAGTACGCCCAGCAGCATCAGTTACCGGTGCTGCTCCACACGGGAACGACGTTCATTTCCCAAGCACCGTTGGAATGCACGCTCCCACGACACTTGGACCCGGTGGCCACGCGCTTCCCCGAAGTGCGAATGATCCTCGCGCATCTGGGCCATCCCTACGAAGGGGAATGTGTGGCCGTGATTCGCAAGCATCCGCACGTCTACGCCGACCTGTCGGCGCTGCACTATCGCCCGTTTCAGCTCTATCACAGCCTGATGCTGGTGCAGGAATACGGCGTGTGGGACAAGGTGTTGTTCGGGACCGACTACCCGTTCACCACGGTGCAGGCGACGATCGACGGCCTGCGCGGACTGAATCGCATGGTGGCCGGAACCGCCTTGCCGACGCTGAACGAGGCCGCCCTCGAACGACTGATCACTCGCGACAGCCTCCCGCTGCTGGGGCTGGGTTAGCCAGGATTATTCGTGGGGCGGTAGCTGAGTTCGCAAGAACTCAGTTTGCGATTATGGGTT
The DNA here is from genome assembly GCA_031412755.1 of Schlesneria sp. Lineage (GTDB taxonomy): Bacteria > Planctomycetota > Planctomycetia > Planctomycetales > Planctomycetaceae > Schlesneria. The sequence continues at coordinate 49,808 of JANODP010000120.1, forward strand.
GGGCTGAGTTCTTGCGAACTCAGCTACATGCAGGTTGTTTCTACGATTGCGACCGGTTTCATTCCCAAATCTGGAAACGGGTTAGTCCACGCGCCATCGTTTGAGTTGCTGCTCATCCAGCGTCACGCCGAGGCCCGGACCCATCGGGCACATCGCCGCGGGCGGGCCAAGATGGAGCGATTCCGTCAGCAGATCGGCTTCGTGATACAGCGGACCGACCAGATCGGCGGGATAGGTCTCGCTGTCGATCGTCGGCAGCGCAGCGGCCACGTGCAGCATGGCGGCGGTGCCGATCCCCAGTTCCAGATTGCTGCCGATCGCGCAGACGATCCCGGCCGCCTTCGCGACGTTGGCGATCTCGACCGTTCCCGCGATCCCGCCGTGCTTGCCAGGGTAGACGCTGAGAATGTCAGCCGCCCCCGCCACACAGACCGTCCACGCATCGGTCAGCGTGAAGACGCTCTCATCGGCCATGATCGGCATCGGCACAGTCGCTCGAAGCGCAGCCATCGCGGCGGGATCGTGGGGTGGAATCGGCTGCTCGGCCAGCAAAATATTTTGATCGGCCAGCCGCAGCAGCGTCTGCCGCGCCGTCGTGATGTTCCAGCCGCAATTGGAATCGATCGTGATCGGGATGTGAGGCCCGGCAACTTCGCGGACCGTGCGGACTCGAGCGATGTCTTCCTCGGGATCGATGCCGGTCTTCACCTTCAGGCACGTGACACCCATCTCCAGAAATCGCTCGGCCAGTTGAATCACCGCCGTTCGGTCGAGCGCTCCGATCACCAGCTTGATCCGCATGCTCTCTCGCACGGGTCCGCCGAGAAGCTGGCAGACGGGCATGTTGGCGGCCTTGCCCGCGATATCCCACAGGGCCATCTCCAGGGAGGCCTTGGTGAATGGATTGAGCTTCACCACCCGGTCCATCCGAAACCGCAGCCGGGTGATGTCGAGCGGGTTCTGTCCGATCAATTCGGGTGCGAGGAGATCGCGAATCACGCTGAGACACGTCGCGCTGGTCTCACCGCTCCAACGTGGAGCGACGGTCGCCTCGCCCAGCCCCACCAGACCCTGATCGGTCCAGACCCGGACGATGACATAGTCCGACGTGGCATGGACGCCGTGAGCCGTCTTCGTGGTCAGCCCGGCTTTGAGCGGGATGCGGACGGGAATCGCCTCAATGCGTTCAATCTTCACGAGACACTCCTCAACGGTGTCACACGGCACAAATTCGAGCGGGTCTCGATCGTTTTCTGTGACTTCCTGCTCTTACTCATAATCCTAATCATAATCATAATCATAATCTTACTCCCCTTGACGGTTAGAGTCGGAGTGGAGAGAGGAGTAAGAGAAAGATTATGAGTAAGAGTAAGAGTACGAACGAAATCCCCCCCGCCTCGCGTCAGATCATGTCGAGTTTTCGGTGGACTCGCTCGGGAGGGCGCGAACAGTTGGCGCAGACGCCATCGACTTCCAGGCGATGGCCCGACATGCGGAAGCCGTGGTCCGCGGCGATCTTTTCCAGGACCTCGGCGATGACTTCGTTGGGGAACTCGATCATGTCGCCGCACTTCTTGCAGATCAGATGGTCGTGCTGCGGGTAGCCATAGTCGTGCTCGTAGACCTCGCGGTCGTTGGCGCGCGCGACCTTGCGGATCAGCCCGGCCTCTTCCAACAGGCTGAGTGTCCGATAGACGGTGCTGCGGCTGGCGCGGGGGGCACCCTTGCGTCGTTCGAGCTTGGCGACCCACAGGTCGGCGTCGAAGTGTTCGTGGGTCGCATAGACGGCGGTGATGACCGTTTCCCGTTCGGGCGTCAGCCGCATTCCCTTGGTCAACAAAAACTCGCGAAACTTGTCAACCGGTGAAACGGCGACGGGCGTGGCTACCAGCTCGGACACTCAGGGTTCTCCAGTGTGCTATTCGTCGTCGAGGTCGAAGCCGAACGAATCGAACATCCGTGACAAGGCGGCGTCGAGCTTCTCGTCAGTTTCATAGGAGCCGTTGTTGATCGCCTCCTTGATTTGGGCGAGGCGTTCGGCGCGCATCTCGGGCGTCTCGCCAACGCGATCCAGTGCGACACCCGCCGCCGAAAGTTCGAGTTCATCCTTCGGCGTCGTCGCCGCCGGAGCCTCGGCCGGTGTTCCGGAAGGCGCGGCATTCGCGGGAGTTGCCGACCGAGTGGGGCCAGCCCCCTGCACCGATCCCACGCCAGAGACGTCCATGTCAGACCATCCTTTCCGAATGAGACCGGCTGTTGGCAGCCCCCGGGGTGGCAACCCCCGGGGTGGCAACCCCCGGGCTGACAGCCCGCTCCAAGTCACGGCGGGATGATAGCCGACGAATGCAACGCGATTCAACCGGTTCTGAAATGTCTGACGCATCACGAAGTTCCCCTGAATGGTGTTGTCCCGCGCAAACGGGAGGGGGGAACGTCATGTTTCCCGGCAGCCCGGCAACGCAACCGCGTCACGACTAAGAGGCCACCTGTCGAGATCCGTCTCGTGGATCGCTGTGTCGACTTTTACATTCGACACCCATTTTATCGGCGTTCGGCACGCGAGAGTTGAGCCCCAATGCCCGCACCGCATGTCCCACGACGTTCGAAATCCAAATCTTTCGACCTTCGGAACAACTACACAAACCCCACTCCCCAAACAATCACACGCCCGGAGCGATGATGGCCATGGTTATCCCGGATTATTCGCGGGGCTGTAGCTGAGTTCGCAAGAACTCAGTTTGCGGTCATGAGTTGGGCTGAGTTCTTGCGAACTCAGCTACATGCAGGTTGTGCTACGGCTGGATGCCGGGCAGTTCGAGCGGCTTCAACTCCGGAACGACGTCGCGTGCGAGGGCCACCAGATGGGGGTGACACGTGAAGAACAGCACTTGAACCGAGCGCGAGATGTCTGCCAGCGCGGTGAGGGTCTGCCGCGTTCGCACTTCGTCGAAATTGACCAGCACATCGTCGATGACGATCGGCAGCGGTTGGTTTTTCTCACAGTAATGCAGGACGTAAGCGAGTCGGATCGCCAGATAGAGTTGTTCGCGCGTGCCGGTGCTCAGTTGGTCGGGGGTTCGCTCCACGCCATCGGCTCGGCGAATGACGATGTTCTGTTTGCCACCGCCGGACCGGTCGAACTCGAGGTACTTCCCGCCGGTCATCTGGCCGAGCAGACGCGAGACCGTCGCGATCATCTCGGGCTGGTTGTCCTTCTCGAAGCGGCTGACGGAGGCGTTGAGCAGATGCCTGGCGTAGACCAGCGGCAGGTACCGGTCGACCTCGGCCGCCAGCAGCGAACGCTTGCGGGACAGTTCTTCGGTGAGAATCGCCACGGCGCCCGAGCCGTCGAGTTGAGCCAACTCCTTTCGCGCCGCGCCGACCGCTTCATCGGCCTCGCGCTTGAGTTGCTCCTGCTGGCGAAGCTGTTCGGCCAAATCCCGCTGTTCTCCTTCGAGGACTGATCGTTCGCTGCGGGCGAGCGACGCTTCAAACTCGTCGCGGTCATCACCCGCGCGAATCAGATCGACCTCGCGGGCAAGCTGCTCGATCTCGCCCTCCAGCCGGACAACCTTCTCGGCGCGCGAGACGACTTCCAGAAACTCCGCTTCAGTGCGCGCATCGGCGAGCGCGAACAAGCGGATTCGTTCGGAGTCTTGCTTGGTGTGGCGATCGTCCAGAGATTTCAACTGCTCGCGCGCAGCAGTCAGCTTTTGAGACAGGTCATCGTGCTTCCGCTGAGCCTCCACAGCTCGCTCGACTTGCTCGGCCAGTTTTTCGATGGCGAGTTCGGCCGGGTCGCGAAGCAGTTCCGGTTCGAGGGCCTCGCACAGCGCACGGACGCGCTGGTCGAACTCCTCGATGCGCGACTGCATCGCGCTGATACGGGCCTCTTCGCCGGGCAGGCCATCGAGGCGAACTCGCGTCGCGCTCAACTTGTCGATCACTTCGCGGGCCAGGTCCGCGTCCCAGTCGGCGGGGAGATTGAGACGGCTCAGCACCACCTGCCACTCGGCGTTCGCGGCCGTCTCGTGCGTCGAAAGACTCTGCAATTCGTCGTCGTATTTTGCGATTTGCCGGTCGAGCCGCCGAACCTCCTTTTGCAACTCACTCGTCCGCCGCTGCTGCTCCTTGGCGTCATCGACCGACTGCTTGGCAGACGTCAGCAGGACGGCGACATCATCGCCAGCGAGACCACACGCGGCACGAAGCCGCTGCTCGAACAAGGCGGTTCGTTCGCCCAGTCGCGACAGTTCATGGGTCAGTTCGTCGCGCTGGGCGATCGTCGCGCAGGCGGCCTCGTGATCGTTGAGCCAGCCGAGCATCGCGTCGGGGGCGAGCGGCTCGAAACCGCACGGCTGCCAGAGGGCGAGCCATTTCGTTTGCAACCCGGCCTGTTGTCGTTCGAGCTCCACGATGCGTTGTCGCTTCTGGTCGAGCCGCATTGCCAACGCAGCGAGTTGTCGGCGCAGGCCCTCGCGTTCGGCGACCTCGTTCGCGTTGTCATAGATCTGGTCGGCGATGTCGTCGGCGACGCGAACCGACCGCTCGTAACCATCGGGCAATGAGAGGGCGGCCTCACCCTCCAGCCAGGCAGCGATCGCGGCGTCGACCTGTTCGCCCGCGACGTGTTTCTGGCGGACGAGCTTCCAACCGAGATCGCGTCGTTCGCGAGCCGCGTCGCGTTCGTCGAGGCTGGGAACGATGTGGCTCGACATCGCGGTGGCCAGTGTTTTGTCGATCTCGCGCCGCGCGTCGTCGTCCACTTCGGCCGAGGTTCGTTCGATGCGCAGTTGCTCGCGCAGGTCGGCGAATTGAGTCTCGAACTCGGCGACGGTCTCGGTTCGTGGCACGGGCAACTCGTGGGGAGCGGGCGGCGCGGCGGGAAGCGGCGGCGTGAGCTTGCGGCATTGCGTCGCCAGCTTGCGTTCCAGCTTCGCCAACTCACCGCGCGTGCTGTCCGCCTGCTTGCGGTTCGCGACAAAGTCGGCTTCGTCGGCGAGCACGGTCGCAATGGCGGTGACATCTCGCGGCGTTCCAATCTCGGCCAGGTCGTCTCGCGCCCGTTCGAGGTTTGCCGCGTCGCCGTCTCGCTTGGCGGTGAGCTTGGTGCGCGAGGTCGTTCGCTCGCGGCGGTCGTCGCTCAAGCGGTCAATCTCCGTGCGTGTCGCCACGTCGACCGAGAAGGACCGCAAATCGTCGTGGCTCCAACCGGGACGCAACTCGGCCAACTCGCGGTCGATCTCCCGCCGCATCGCCTCGCGCTGCCGCTGCCGTTCGGGAAGCTGTTCCTTGGCCTCAATGAATGACTGACGCAGTTCGAGGCACGACTTGATCCCGGCCCGGTACGAGACCGCACCCGGATCGAGCTTCAACGCGGCGAGACTTCGCTCGGCCTGCTCGATCTCGACTGCTCGTTTTGCCTGTTCGTCGGCGAGTGACTTCAATTCCTTGTTGAGAATTTGATACCGCGGCCGCGCGTCGGCGGGAACGTTGTTGGCTACGCTCAGCCCCGTTCGCTCACCGCGCCGCTGCTGCAACTCATTCCACTTCGGCCACGCGCGGGCGCGCTGCTCGATCTTCGAATGATCCCGGCGCAATCGTTCGACTTGAGCGTGCAAGGCCCTGGCGTGGTCGGTGGCCTTGGCAACGCTTGTTTCGGCTTCGTGATATTTCTCGGGGCGGAGCGAACGATCCTTAATCTCCTTCGTCAGTCGCTTCAGTTCAGCCAGCAGCGCGTTGATCGCCGGCTTCGAGCCTCCCTTCTTGAACAGCTCGTCCGCCTGGCGGCCCAACTCGGCAACCACCTTGTCCGGGCTGCTGATTCCACCGAGACTGCCGCCGAAGAGAGCCGATTGCAGGCTCTCGTGCTTCAAACTCGCCTCGCCCTGGCTGAGTTGGTCGAGCCCGAACGCGAAGACCGACTCGAACAAGCCGCGATCGGCGTGATCGAGCAGCCGCAACCAACCGGCGTCGTCGAGATCGGTCGGCTGGCCGTCGAGCTTGATCGCCACCTTGTCCTTGTTCCCCTTGCGGCGTCGCAGTTCGACCGCGCGGCCGTCGCGCAGTTCGAGCGTCGCGACGCCCGCCATCTCGCCCTGTCCCCCAAAGTCGTAGGGCGTCCGCGCGGGGAAGTCGAACAGCAACCCGCGCAGGAATTCGAGCAGCGTCGTTTTGCCCGCCTCGTTCGGACCGTAGATGACCTGCAATCCCTCTCCGGGAAAGGCCAGGTCACACTCATTAAAGTGGCCGAAGCGGTTGATGTGCAGTTGCCGAATCTTCACGTCTGGCTCCGGTTGTGTTAGCTCGGATGATCCGACTGATTTTCTGAGCGGGGTGGCGTCAGCCCCCTGGTTCTTGGGCGTTAGCCCTCTTGCCGCCTGATTGCAGAACCAGGGGGCTGACGCCACCCCGCTCAGAAAGTATTAAGAGGGCTTACGCCCAAGAGTCATGCGTGGTTCGCGGATTGATGAATCGGGTTCGGGTCTTGTCAGATCAGATGACTCAGCAGGAGCGCCTCGGCATCGCAGAGCCAGCCAACCTGACGATTGGGATCATTCAGGTCGAACAAGTCATCGCCATCGGCGGCCTGAGTCAACTCGGCGGCCACCTTCGCGGCGAGGTCCTTCGTTTCGGGAAGCTCCCGTAACGACTGCGGAGCCCTGGCGAGCGAACCGATGTCGCGCAGCAACTGGCCGATCAAGTCCTGTCGCTCGCGCAGAGCATCGAGATCAAGTGGCGACTGCGTGTGGAACTTGATCTTCTCGATCCAGACGTCGTCGCCGAAGTCGGAAGCGAGCGCCCGCAGGTTGGTCACGAGTTGCTGTCGCGAGGCGTCTTTGGCGAGTTGGGCATGCACCGCACAGCGGCCGGTGAATTCGAGCCGCACCGCCGCGAGACGCCCTCCCGCCGCAGAGACGATCTCGCGCAAATGGTCTCGCGTCGCGTCGAGCAAGTCGTCTTCATCGTGATCCGGTTGCAGCGGGATCGTCTCGCGAAACCAGCGGACGAGATCGGTCTCGTGAAACTCGACCTCGCGCACCTCACCGCCGTTGGCACGTTCCTCGACCGTGACCAGCAGGCAGCCTTTGGGGCCAATCTCGCGCGCGTGACGCCCCTGCGTATTGCCCGAGTAAACGACGTGAGGCCGCTCGTGCAACAGCGCGTAGTCGTGGACATGCCCCAGCGCCCAGTAGTCGTAGCCCTTCGCCACAAGTTCCTCGACCGAGCAGGGTGCGTAGGCCGCGTGCTGCGAATTGCCCCCCGCGTTCGTGTGCAGCAACCCGATGTTGAAGCAGCCCGCGACGGGAGCGGGATAGCCGGGGACGAGGTTCTCGGTCACTTCGCGCTTCGGATAACTCATCCCGTGCAGAGCCACCGGCAGCGTCGGATGCCGCACGGTCTGAGGCCGCTTGTGATCGAAGAGGGTCACGTTCTTTGGCCACGGCACGTGGCGCGTCGCCTCCTCCAGCGAGTCGTGATTGCCGAGAATCAGGTAAACGGGAATGCCGGCCTGATCCAACCGCCGCAACTGAGCCGCCGCCGCGAGGGCCGCGTGGAAGTCTTTCACTTCCGTGTCGAACAGGTCTCCCGCGACGATCAGAAAATCGACCCGCTCCTCCAGACAGAGGTCAACGACGCGGTCGAAGGCCTGCCGCGTGGCGATCCGCAACCGCTCGGCCGGTGCGCCGGGGTACGCCTCCAGTCCTCGCAGCGGACTGTCGAGATGAATGTCGGCGGCGTGAATGAAGCGCATCGAGCGACGGCCTGTGATCAGTTCCAATCGAGCTGAGGAAGGCCGGGAATGGTACGTGGCGCGGCGACGGCCTCGCAAGTCGCGCCGGCGATGCAGCGCGAGCTGGCGTGCAGTCGGTAATTGGTGGTCACTGTTTTGTCCCCTCTCCCGCCCGTCTTCGGGGGGAGAGGGTTAGGGTGAGGGGGGATTCGCTTCAGGCAGAGTGACCGCTGGACTCACGTTGGGTTCACCAATTCCAACGTCTCTCGACCGCCCGGCCCCCTCACCCTAACCCTCTCCCCCGAAGACGGGGGCGAGGGGACCGGAAGACGACCACCAA
>JANODP010000121.1:0-8525 GCA_031412755.1 Schlesneria sp.
CCCACCTCGCTATGCGGAACTGTGTTCTTGCGAACTCAGCTACGAGGCCATGTGGAGACAGATGACGTCTGGCCGGTCATCGCCCTTTTGTCTACTATTTTGATTGCCGCCCCCGCAACGAGTCTAATGTGATGCTTCCAAACGCAGTAGTTCCAAGTTGGCAGAGTTCGTATTGGCTTTTACTCCGAAGGAGTTGTGTCCCATAGCCCAGGGTTGCGAGCGAAGCGAGCTACCCTGGGGGGAACGGTTCAACCGCTCCTGTACCCCAACGGGGTTCCGTCATCGACGTTTCTCGAATGACGCGACCCTTTCAGGGTAGATGGCGAATGCGTTCTCTCTCCTCCCAGGGTAGCCCGCCTGCGCGGGCAACCCTGGGCTATGAGACACAACTCCTTCGGAGTAAAGACACCTCGTTCAACCCCGAACTTGGAACGACTGAAATCCAAGCTAAGTTTTCGTTGGTCTCCACGGAAGTGGTGGCTGGCGAGGCTCCATTTGAACAACCGAACTTCTGACGGAAGCGATCCCATGAATCAAAAACGACAACATCCAATCCAGTTTGGCCGCCTGGCACGGTGGCTCGCGGGTGGCGGCCTCATCGCCGCGATGTTCGGCGTCGCCACCGCACGTGTCCACGCCGAGACCTACAAGCCCGAGGATTTTGGAGCGATCGGCGACGGCGTGGCGAACGACCGAACCGCGGTGGCTGACGCGTTCGAGGCGGCGCGCGCGGCCGGGGGCGGGAGGATCGAGTTCAACGCCGGCCGGACCTACAACCTCGGCCCCCTGTCGAGCACGGGGGCCGCGGCGATTGGTGTGTTGGGTCTGCGAAACACCGTGATCGAGGGGAATGGAGCCGAGTTGGTGGTCAATACCACCGGCAACTTCCTGACGGCGGTGATGCAATTCACCGGACCGCAGAATGTGCGGATCAACAACATGCGATTTCGCGACGTGGGGGCCGACGTCGCGGTCGAATGGCGTGGAGCGGCCGCCGTACAACTCTACGGGGCGACAAATGTGGCGACCGAAACGGGCAACGTGATGCTCGACCACTGTACCGGTGATCGTCTGCTCTACCTGCTGACCGTCGCCAACAACCTCAATGGCCGCATCAAGGGAATTACGGTCCGCGATTGCACCCTGTCCAACAGTTACTACGGCATCAACTGCCAGAACAACGGGGATGGACTCCGGGTGACCGGCTTTCGGGCGTACAACCTCCGGCGGGCCTACTTCGTGTACGGCATCGAGGATCACGACGTCGAACTGTCGATCAATCATGACGGGGTGGCCCCCGGACAATTCTCCGCGTGCATCATCGGCAACCAGGGGCAGCGGGACACGCGGGACGTGCGCATCAAGGTGAGGTTCCTGGGAAACACGACCAAATACGGGACCGGCGTCGACATCCAGCACCAGCGTGCCGATACCACGAGCGGACTCATCAGCGGGATTGATGCGACCGTGGACGTGCTGGCACCGAGCGCGATGATTCCCGTTCGGTTCCGTTCGTTTCACGTCACGGGTGCGGGGGCGACTCAGGAAGAGGCGAGCACGGCGAATCGCATCACCGACATCCGGCTGTCCGGCAACCTCGCCACGACGAGCCCGGAGCGCATCGGATTCGGGTTGCTCACCAAACAGGGTGTGTCGACCAACGCGCCGCAGGGAGTGGAAGGACGGTTGTTCTTCGATACCAGCATCCTGCGCCCGCAGCACCACCTCTCGCAACACTACCCGAGTTTCGTGGTCAGCACCGTCCACGGTCGGGAAATGAGAACGGTCAAGGGGAATCTCGAGACGCAGTTCATGACGATCCCGGTGGCGACTCTGGAAGCCCACCCCTTCGAGATTGTGGTCACCACCTGGGCGCAGGATAACACGACCCAGGTGGCGGCCGCGAAGCGAACCTACGTCAAGGACGTCTTGTTCGTGCAAAATGCGGGCGGCGGTCCTGTCATCGTGAAGCAGCGGACCACGCTCCACAACACGAACATCAATGGAGCGGCCACCGTCACCTACACCCCCGCCGGCGAGGCCCTGCGGATCAACCTCTCCGGCTATGTCGGAATCAACGGCCTCTGGCGCAGCGAAGTCGAATACATCAGCCGCGGCCCGTGACGCCCCGTTGAAACACGGAGTGCCACGGCTGTGTCAGCCGTGAGAGCGGTCAATCAGCTCACGAACTCCGCACGGCTGACACCGCCGTGGCACAGTGGATGAGGTGGGCTGGCATTTCGAGCGGCTGTCATGATACGATCCTGATGTGACGTGACTGACTCTCTGCGATCCGATGGCGCCAACCCTCAACGAACCAACTTCTCTCGCGAAGGAATGACATGCGCAGGCTCATTCTAACGGCAATCATGCTGTGTACATCTGGTGTCTGTCTCGCCGAGACCACGGACGAGATGATCAAGCGGAAGGAAGCGACTCGCGAACGTGCGAAGCGAATCAAAGCGCAAGCCAAGGAACCGATCACCACCACCAAGTCGATTGCGACGAAGAAGCCCTTGCCACCGCGGACCGACATCCCGGACTTTACATTGGGTGCGGGCCAGACGGCGGGACCGAATCTTTCTGCTAGCGGAAACGAACTGACGCCGTTCGATTTGCCGCCGATTCTGGGCTCAGGGGGCAAGAGCCCGCCGGGGTTCATAACACCGACCCCGGTGCCGAACGTTGCGTCGCCCGTTCCCCCGTGTGCGGGTGGCTTTGGCCCGCCACCAGGGATGGGCCCGCCACCAACGAATTGAACAAAAGAGCTGCCCGACCAAATCGCGGCTGCCATGGTTCATGCGGCAGCCGTCTCTGCTCATCGGGTTGGCAATCGACCGAGACGAGTCGAACCGCGATTCAAGCAACGACGTCTGGCTTGCCGCCCTGACATGACGACTCCACAAATCAGCCGCATCGGAGACAGGCCTCGCAAGCGGTGATTCCTTGTCAGTAGTACCACTTCGGGTTAACCGCCGTAGCTGGCCGCGAGGGGAAGGGCCACGTTCAAGGCGATGTAACCGATCGACAGGACCGCGAACGACAACTGGTCGAAGCGGCGCGAGAGGGCTTCGGCACCCAACCGCTCGAACAGGTGCAGCGACACGGTCGATTGAATGACGGTCACCAGGATCATCCCCGCGCCGAGCCCGTTGATGATGTCGGACAGCGTCATGATGCCGGTGTCCGGGATCAGCGACGAGGTGACGTACGAATTGGCCACCGCCGCGAACAACCCGCCGACTCCCAGTCCGAACCGCGGATCGACGTTCGTCGGCTTGATGAACATGGCCAGCATGGCGATGGTCACCGCGACATACAGCGCCTGAAACATCTTCAAAAAGAAACCCCAGCCCGGCCGCTCGATGCCGATCCCCAGTCGGGCCTGCGAGTAGATCGACTTGGCTCCCGCCACCAGGCGGGGATCGCCGCGAGTCGTCTTGTACGGGTGGGCCTTCTCGATCAGTTTCGTCCCGGAAATCTCATAGGCCGGCACGCGGACCCGCGAACTGACGCTGGTGTTCTCCTGATCGGCGACGAACAGCAGTTGATGGCGCTGGTACGCCGGGTTCTCGATGTTGATCGTCAGCAGGTGCTCGTCGCGCGGGAATCGTGAGACGTCGAACGACTTGCTGATCCTGGCCACGACGCGATAACGCTGGTAGTGCGCATCCCCCTCGAGGTATCCGTCCTCCAGTTCCCTGGATTCAATCGAGCCATCGATGACTTGAAAATCATTTCCCGGCCGAACCGCCTCGTCGCGCCAGCGGAACCAGACGTAGAAGTCGACGGTCCAACTGGCATCCTTGATGGACAACTCGGAGATGCGATCCACATAGAATCCGACTTCGACGCGCGTGGGATTCGCACCGGGCGGGAGCGTCAGATCGGGGAGAGTGATTCCCGACTCGGCCGCCGCGGGGTCCAGGCGCGCCCGCTGCCGCTCGGCCGCAACGAGCAGATTTCGTCGCTGCGCCCCCACCGTCAGCCAGCCGAGCACCAACAGCAGCACCACCAACCCGACGGTCCACAACACCAGAAATCTTCGACCCGCCGCCGTGATCAAATCGCCGGACGCAGTCCTTCCACCATCGCTGGTCATGATTCACGAATCCACACGGGAGATTGAATGACCTTCCCTCATCGTCACCTCCCGGACCGCGACGCACCAGCCCGCCCGTGTGAAAAATCTGTTCAGATCGTGCCTGACCCCGGCTTTGTCGACCAGCGAAGAAATCAGGATTGCAGAAGGACGAAGGGGAAGCAGAACCGGCTGCTCGAACTTCTGCCTTCTGCACTCCTTATTCTGCAATCCTTATTTCCGGACGAGAACGAACTCACCTCACGTGACCGTCACGGAGACCACGTCGCTCTCCGGGCCGCTTCCGACCGAGTTCTTGCCGACGACCTTGAACTCATAGACGCCGGGCGGAAGGGCCGAGGCATCGTAGGTGTTCTCGGTGAGGTCGTTGGCGACGATGAAGAATTCGAGGTCGCCGGGCCCCTTTTGCAGCACGTCGAACGAGGTGGCGCCGTCGGCCTCGAACACCAGATGCACGGTGCCGGGCGCGGGCGACGTCGCTGACGTGATGACGGCTTTGCCGGGGGCCGATTGACCCGGTACGGTCGGAATCGCGTCGATCACTTCCCGTTCCGGCGTCCCTTCCTCGAACTGAGCCCGCCCGGTGATCAGTGCCGCCGTGTTGAAGTCCTCCAGCGCCGCCAGACTCTCGTGCAGATGACCCGAGGCAATCTCATTCTGCTGATCGACCGCGGGAAAACCGTCATGCCGGGCCTTGGCGGCGGACAGCATCCCATTGAACGTGGTCAGGTCCATCGTATCCCACGGCTTGAACTGCAGCGGTGGCGGCCCCAGCAGCAGCGGCAGTTGAACCCACAGCGCGGCGATCGCATCCGCGCGGGCCACGGTTTCCGCAATCGAGCGATCATCGACGGGAAGCCGATTGATCGCCGCCAGACTCCCCGGATCGTTCCGATAGCGCACCTTCATGATCGGAAAGATCTGGACGCAAGCCGTATGCAGCAGATCGACCTCCTCGCGCAATTCCCCGCGTGCAATGCTGAGTGTGGTACTTGAGGTTTGGTACGCATTCTCCGCCGCGTGCAACTGGTCAATCATCGCCTGCACGCCGGCCGGAGACTTTCCATCCGGCCGAAAACTGGCGATCTGATCCATGGCCGCCTTGATGTACTGCCCCCGTTGAATGGCGAAGTGAACACCTTTGAACATGGCCTGCTCCACGAAACATTGATGAGAGATGGCTTCCAGAGTTGAAGCCGAGAGGTATCGATTAGTTTGCCGAAATCAGATTCATTTTGCAACAATTTTCTTTTCAGTTTTTCTGAGACAGAGTGCTTGTCTCCTGTGAGAGAGTGATTGCGACGTGACAGACGATGTGTGCGCAACGGGATTTTGAAGTTGCGACGTATTGGATTTCCACCCCACGGGGCAGCCCTGTGTCAGCCCGGGACAAGCGACCAACGGGAGCGCCACCCTGGTGCCGAGAGCCGCAGAATACGAAGCCCCGAACGGGCCGCCCTCACTTCAAAACAAATGGTCAGTCCAGGGCGATCGGAGTGCGGTCTACGACGGTCGGAGAGGGCTCCACGACGGTCGGAGAGGGCTCCACGACGCTTGGAAAGGTCTCTGCGCCGGCCGGAGAGGGGACTGCGACGGTCGGAAAGGGGACTGCGACGCTTGGAAAGGCCACTGCGACGCTCGGAAAGACCATTGCGACGCTCGGAAAGGCGACTGCGGCTCCAGGAATTGAGCATACGGCACTAAAAATGGGCACTGCGACGCTAGGAAAGGTTGATGCATCAGTAGAAATGGATCATGAGACGCCAGGAAAGGTCACTGCGCCGCAAAGAACGGTCTCTGCGGCTGCCTCAGACACCATTCCAAGCGTCGCAGACTCGATTCCTCGATCAACGCCGCACATTTCTTGTGCAACCGCAGCAATTCCAACCTCAACAGTTGCTGTCGCTCGGCCTTCGACAGTGATTCCTTGTGCTCCGAACCACATTCCTGGAGCCGTGTCAGTCGTGCCAGCAGAGACGGACGCGATTGCTCGGCCTTCTTGAACGGATTTTGGTGAATCAAGGTCCGTTCCTTCACCCTCGACATCGACTTCGCAGCAGTCTGCGCGGAAAAACACGATCTTATCGAAAAAACGGGTGCGTCGGTTGCATGCAGGTTTGCTGGCTGATAGTTTCATGAGACCTCTCGGGCTGTTGCTATTTCAGAGTATCTCCATGGGCCAGATTCACCAGCGGTTATTTTCGGGACACACCGGTCCGCACAGCGTTGAATTGTTGCCAGTCTCATCCCTTGGCAGGCTGCTTGGACGGTTGGGCTTGATGCGGTCTCGTAGGAGTGCAATCAGCTCTCTCAGTCACTTCTCCGATTACCACATTTTACGGACCGTGTTTCACATGACGGCGTTCTCCACGACCGGACAGCGTGCGCTGCAGTTCATGACGAGTTTTTGGCATGGTGCTGTGGCCGCCTGGCATCGCCGACTTGTTCGGTCGGGCAACTTCGAAAATCGTTTGAGTCTCTCGCGGTTTGTGGCTTGCTCCGCAGCACTGGTCCTGTCTCTTTCCTGGGTGTGTTGCGTGGTCGCCGCACCTGAGAAGCCTGAGAATCCGCTCACGCCCGCCGAAGATGGCTTCTTCAAGGAAGCCATGGAGGCTTTTGAGAAAGGCGATCACCAAACTGCGGACGCCAGTCTCGCTCGTGTCCGCGCGTTGATCGGGACTCGATCCGTTCCTTGGGAGATTTCGTCGAGTCTGCTGGACTTGGGATTCCAGATCAGCGTGAAACTGGCCGACGCGGCGATCGCCGACTCGAAGCAGCTCAACGGTCTTGCCAATCCCGAGTTTGAAAAGGCGTGGGCGCTGGTCGAGCAGCGCACCAACGAGTTGATCCCCTTTCAGGAGGAGATCATTGCGGGGACCCTGGAGCGAAAAAATGAGTCGGGGCTGGTGTATGGCGCCGCACGTCTGCAGCGCGTCCACATGGACCGCGCTGGCCTGCTGCAACGGGCTCATGCTTTCAAAGAGGCGCTGGCCGAGGTGGCCGTGGCGGCCGAGCTGTTCGAGAAATACAAGGAATATGCCGGCAAAGAGATCGGGATCCAGATTCGCAGCCCGAAGGGTGTTGAAACGGTGCGCCGTCCCCGTGGCGAGGCGGCCGGGCTGCTCACACCGGAAGCGACCCTTCAAGAGCGGATTGCGATCCTGCGCTCCTGGCGGCTCGCCCTGACCGAGGACGTCGAAGCAGTCGCCTTGCTGGGGACGGCCTATGGAGACTTCGTCACGAATTATCCGTCACACCCGCGAGCCTATCACTTTCTGCGCGACTCGATGAACCTGGATGGCAATCTGGATTTGAAGCGCTTGCAAAAGGTTCTCGAGGCCACGGCGAATAAAGACACGGCGCAGTACGTCGGCAACCAGATCTCGTTTGCCAATCTGCTGGGCTCGGCGAAGCGCTACGACGAAGCCCTGGAACTTTATGAGACGGCGCTCAAATCTGAGAAATGCCCGCCCGGCAGGGTCGCCGAAATCTACGTTCAAATGGCTGACATCCATGCCGCCGCGGGCCGCACGGAGCGTGCCAAGGAGTGTTATGCCATCGCCAAGGGGATGAGCGACAAGTTCAAGCACATCGACTCGGCCATGGCGGC
Organism: Schlesneria sp.; assembly: GCA_031412755.1. Classification (GTDB taxonomy): domain Bacteria; phylum Planctomycetota; class Planctomycetia; order Planctomycetales; family Planctomycetaceae; genus Schlesneria. Next base: position 7,713 of record JANODP010000121.1, read on the forward strand.
ACTCGAAAAGAAAAAGCCGGAAAAAATCGATGGAACCGGGGGAAATCGGCCGCAATCGTCGCGTGCCATGTTGATTGTTGGGCTTAATGTCGCAGTGATCGCTGTTGCGATCGGCTTCTTTTTGCTGCGTCATCATCACTCGAAGAGGAAAGATGTGTCATGAAGAGAGTCGTGCAGTCGTTGGCGTTGGCGTTGGCGTTGCTCTGGGGCCAAACGTCCTATGGTGCGTATGAATGGTACCACCACAATTTCGATATGTCCTATTATCTGTATGTCTGCATGGATTCTTGCTTCCAGACGGACAACACGGGTGCCTACACCGTCACGGATTCCGACGAGCAGGACGATGTGTTGCTCGCCAGCATCGACGTCGTGGTGAATCTCAGCGAGACTTGCTACTCCAATCCCATCCAAATGACCGGAGCCATCAGCGTCACCAATTCCATGGCGGTCACTGCCCAGGACTGGGTTGGCGGGAGTGTTCAATATGGCGTTTCCGGCAACGGCGGCTGGGATATTGGCGAGTCGGCGAAAGCGAGTGTTGGCGGCTCAATTAACTGGACTCACAGTTGGAACTGGGTCGTCACCGGGACCTATACGGAAAGTTTCACCATGACGGCCTCGGCGACCGTCCCCTGGCCGCAATCCGGCTCACGATTGGTGACTGGTCCGGGTGCGAGCATCACGTTGCCCGTGAAAGCCTACGGCAACACCGCTTCGTTTACCCTGGAAGCCCGCCGGCAGCACTTTTGCACCACCACCATCAAGCATACGGTCTATACCAACGAGGCAGGCCAGCACATCTGCAATAGT
>JANODP010000122.1:0-23751 GCA_031412755.1 Schlesneria sp.
TTCAACTGGTGATACCAGCGTGCGGGCTTGTCGGCGTCGTTGATCATCATCAGTTGCGGGTCTTCGTTGAGTCCCTGCTGCTGTTTGTCGATGACGTCGCGGTCCTGCTCGATGAATGAGCGAACGAAGGGACGGATGAGGGGGCGGACGAGCGTCAGCCAGGGAATCGTCCAGTAGAAGATCTGATGCAGCTCGATCTGCATGTCGGTCAGCGGCGTCAGCGTGGTCAGGCCGACGATGTGATGTTTGCCGGCGAGGATGTGCTCGATGCGCGTGCTCGGCAGCTCGAAGCGGATCTCGGTCGAGACCTCGCCGAAGAGTTTGTACGCCTTGGAATTGGACGAGGGCTTGTGCCGGACCATCGTGAAGCCGAGCGTGGACGGCGCGAAGGCCTTCGACTTTTGATGCATCGACTTCCGCGAACGCCACCACCACGACCGATGCACGAACGGTCCGTGGGCCGGGTCCATCAGGCCCACCACCGCATGATCGATCGAACAGGGGAACAGGCTCGTCTCCACCATGCGCTGGTGCGAGGCCTCGACGCCCGGCAGGAGGGGAATCTCCGGCAGCGGATCGGGCAGCGACTGTTCGTTCTCGGGCAGGAAGACCCAGACGTTGCCCTGGACTTCGCGGCACGGAAAGCGGTCGACGAGCACCCGGTCGAGATCAAACTTCTGAGTCGGCAGCAGCGACGGGATGTGCGTGCAGACTCCCGTGCAGTTGAACCGCCAGCCGTGATAACAGCACTCGATTTCCTGGCCGTTGAAGGTCCCGTGGCTCAGGGGAATGCCGCGATGCGGGCAGATGTCGCGCAGGGCGAAGACCTCGCCGTTCGCGTCTCGCCCCAGTAGCAGCGACTTTCCCAGCAGCTTCTTGCCGAGGATCTGACCTCGCTTCAGCCGCTGCCCCGGAAGAGCCATGTACCACATGTCCCGCAGGATCTCCGATCCGGCCGCCGAATCCATTCGTGCATCCTTTGCTCAGAAGGGGATCTCCGCCAAACAGTCCTGCGTCCGGCGATGATTCAGAACTTTACAGACTTGCCTGCGGTTTGCGAACCACCGGGACGACTGGCAGAACGATGGGGGCAGAACGATGAAGACGAAATTTACGCACCAGGTTCCTGACTTCCATCGTTCTGCCCGCATCGTTCTGCCAGTCGGGGCGACGGGCGGGCGGCTTCGAGTTTTGGAGACTTCTCCGGTATCCTCTGTCTTCGTCTGAACGTCCGGAGTGTTTTCGAGTTGTCTGTTCCACGGATTGGTTTGCCGCGATGTCTCGCATTCAGCAGTTGTCCGCCAGTGTCGTGAACAAGATCGCGGCGGGAGAAGTCATCGAACGGCCGGCGAGTGTCGTCAAGGAGTTGCTCGAAAACAGTCTGGATGCGCTGGCGACCCGCATCGAAGTCGATGCCGTCGCCGGGGGGACCGAACTGATCCGGATCGTCGATGACGGCGAGGGGATTCATCCCGACGACCTGCTGCTGGCGGTGACGTCTCACGCGACCAGCAAGATCCGCTCGGCCGACGACCTGTTCGACGTGCAGACGATGGGCTTTCGCGGCGAGGCGCTGGCGTCGGTGGCGGAGGTGTCTCGGCTGCGCATCCGCTCCCGGCAGGCCGACGCGCCGCACGGGATGGAGTTGAGCGTCGATCTCGGGAAAGTCACGCCGCCGCGCGAGTGCGGCTGTCCGCTGGGGACGCAGATCGAGATTCGGAATCTGTTCGAGAACACGCCCGTTCGCCGCAAGTTCCTCAAGACGGTCTCGACCGAGTTCGGGCACATCAGCGAGCAGTTCGCGCGCGTCGCACTGGCAAATCCGCGTCTGCACATGGTGCTGCGTCACAATGACAAGCCGGTCTATGAACTCCCTGCATCGGACAAACCGCTCGACCGGTTGAAGCTCTTCTTCGGCAGCGACCTGACCGACGCACTGATCCCGGTCGAGTCTGAGCACAGTGGCGTGCGGATGTGGGGCTACGTCGGACACCCGAACAACTCGAAGTCGTCTCGCAAGCAGCAGTATCTGTTTTTGAACGGCCGGTGGATTCAGGACCGTTCGCTGCAATACGCGCTGACCGAGGCCTACCGCGGCCTGTTGATGGTCGGTCGCCAGCCGGTCGCGTTCCTGTTCATCGACCTGCCGCCGGATCGAGTGGACGTGAACGTTCACCCGACGAAGATCGAGGTCCGGTTTCAGGACGGCCAGCAGTTGTTCCGGCAACTGCTGTCGATGATCCGCACGACGTTTCTGGGGCTCGACCTGCAAAGCCAACTGCGCGTGCCGGTCGGAGCGGCGGCGAATGGGGGCGGTTTGCTGTCGGGGTTCGCGCCGCCGGTCGCTCGCCCCGTCGAACGGCAGCGCGAGCTGACCAATGAATACGCCGACTTCATGACGAACCGGATTGGTAGCGGCGCGAGTCCCGCGTGGTCGGGAGCGATCAGTCCGACGTGGGGCGGGTCTGCGAACCCGCCCGAGACTTCGACGGCTGCTCGCTCGGATTCGATGGTGGCGGAGTCGGGGACGGACTCGTCGATGGGAGGCGATGCGGAAGGGCAGGGGGCTGACGCCCGAGAGTCTCTCGTGGCGCAAGGCGAACAGGGGACTCACGTCCCCCGCTCAGAAGATCATGGCACCACCGGCGGATTCGCGCCGAGTTTTCGGGCGATGCAGATTCACGACTGCTATCTGGTCGTCGAGACGCCCGAGGGAATCACCGTCATCGACCAGCATGCGCTGCACGAGCGGATCATGTACGAGCATCTGCGCGAGCGGGTCTTGTCGGGGGCGGTCGAATCGCAGCGGCTGCTGGTGCCGCAGCCGGTCGAAGTCACGGCGAAGGAGGCCGCGCTGCTGCTCGAACAGACCGAATCGCTGAACAAGGTCGGGCTGGGGGTCGAGGACTTCGGCAATGGGACGCTGCTGGTCTCGCGCTATCCGGCGATGCTGAAGCGCGTCGATTTGCAGGAGTTGGTGCGTGCCTTAATTGAGACACTCGACGGAGCCGGTACCAACGGAGTACAAACTTCGCCCCGTCGAGACGTTCTCGACGAATTGCTGCACATGATGTCGTGCAAGGCGGCGGTCAAGGCCGGGATGCGGCTGAGCCAGGAGGAAATCGACAGCCTGCTGGTGCAACGACACTTGATTCACGATGCTCACCACTGTCCGCACGGCCGCCCGACGGCCCTGTCACTCAGTCGGATGGAACTGGACCGCCAGTTCGGCCGGCTGGGCTGAAACTAACGACGCGAAACACACACTTCACACAGTTTCCATACCGATGATCTGCGTTTCGATTGCCCGTACTCGCCACAAGATGGTTCTCGCCGAGCATCAGGCTTTGGCACAGCGCGGCGCGCAACTGGTCGAACTGCGCGTCGACTGGTTGTCTCGCGCTCCCGACATTCCTCGCTTGCTGAAAGATCGCCCCACGCCCGTGGTCGTCACGTGCCGGCGCCGGGAGGACGGGGGCAAGTGGGCCGGGACCGAGGACGAGCGGCGGATGATCCTCCGCACGGCGATCGTCTCGGGGGCGGACTACGTCGATTTGGAAGACGACATCGCCCGGTCAATCCCGCGCTATGGCAAGACCAGGCGAATCATCAGCCATCACGACTTCAACACCACGCCGGACGATCTCGAAGCGATCTGGGCCGAGATGGCCGAGATGAACCCCGACGTGATCAAGCTGGTCACGATGGCCAACTCGCCCGGCGACTGCGTTCGGCTGCTGAAGCTCGTGTCGGAGGCGAAAATCCCGACGGTCGGCTTCTGCATGGGTGAGTTCGGGACGGCCAGCCGCATCCTGTGCGGCAAGTACGGCGCGCCGTTCACCTACGCGGCGTTCAGTGCGGAGCGCGAAGTGGCCCCCGGCATCCTGACCTTTCAAGAGATGAAGGATCTCTACCGCTTCGACGAGATCAACCGCGAGACGCAGGTCTTCGGCGTCCTCGGCGATCCGATCGGACACAGCCTGAGCCCGCTGCTGCACAACACCGCGATGAGGCAGGCCGGCTTCAACGGCGTCTACCTGCCGCTGCGGGTGACGCGCGACCAGTTGCCGCAGATGTTCGACGACTTCGCCTGGCTGAACGTGCGCGGCTACAGCGTGACGATCCCGCACAAGGAGGCGGCGCTGGCGAAGGCGTCCCGGTGCGAGGAGATCGTCCGCCAGATCGGCGCGGCCAACACGCTGTCGCGCGACAAGTCGGGTCAGTGGGAGGCGGACAACACCGATTTTCAGGCGGCTCTCGACTGCCTGCAACTGCCGCTGGAAGAGGGCGACACACTGGAGGGCAAGCGCATTCTGATGCTCGGCGCGGGGGGCGTCGCGCGGGCGATCGGTCTCGGCGTCACCCGTCGCGGTGCGGTGCTGGTCATCGCCAGCCGCACGGCCGACCGCGCGAAAGCGCTGGCCGAATCGCTCGCCTGCCGTCACGTCACCTGGGAAAACCGGGGGGCCGAGTACGCCGACATCCTCATCAACTGCACACCCGTCGGCATGCACCCGAACGTCAACGAGTCACCGTTTCAGTCGAACTGGATGCGCGACGACATGATCGTGTTTGACACGATCTACAACCCCGAACAGACGCTGCTGCTGAAGGAGGCGAAGGAGCACCGCTGCCGCACCGTGTCCGGAATCGAAATGTTTGTCCGGCAGGCGGCCGCGCAGTTCCAACGCTTCACGGGCCAGCCCGCGCCGCTGGAGGCACTCAAAGAGACACTGCGAAACGGTATCTCGGCGGCGAAGGGATAGATCATGCTGTCCCTGATCGGCTATCGCGGCACCGGCAAGAGCACCGTGGGGATGCGCCTTGCACGGCGTCTCCAGTGGGATTGGCTCGATGCCGACAACGAACTCGAACGTCGCGCCGGTCGGTCAATCAAGGAGATCTTCGCGACGGATGGCGAGCCGGTGTTTCGACAACTCGAACGCGAGGTGCTCGTCGATCTGCTGAGTCGCCGGCGGTTGGTGCTGTCCACGGGAGGTGGCTGCGTGCTGAATGCAGAGACTCGCCGTGACCTGCGCGCCGCCGGGCCGGTGGTGTGGTTGAGGGCCTCGGTCGAGACCATCGCCTCGCGCATCCTGCACGATCAATCGACCAAGGCGCGACGGCCCAATCTCACGGCGACGGGGGGCATCGACGAGATTCGAACTCTGCTGGTGCAGCGCGAGCCGCTCTATCGCGAATGCGCCACGATCACGATCGACACTGAAGGGCTGTCGTTCATCAAGGTCGTGACGCAAATCCTCTCACAACTGCCAGCCGATTTGGCGGGGGAGGCCCAGCCATGACGTTCGGTGGCGCTCCGCAGTGGATCATCCTGCCGTGGCTGTTCGCGTTTGGAGCCTGCATCGGCAGCTTTCTCAACGTCTGCATCTACCGCATCCCGCAGCACGAACGGCTGTGGGACCAATTGCGCGGGCTGACTCATCCGCCATCGTCGTGTCCGTTCTGCCGCCGCCGCATTCTGGCGATCGACAACATCCCGGTCTTCGGCTGGCTGATTCTGTGGGGCCGCTGCCGGTTCTGCCGGCACACGATCCCGCCGCGATACGCCCTGATCGAGTTCTTCAACGGCCTGTTGTGGGTGGTCCTCTACCTGATGATCGTCCCGGCCGGGTTCAACGCCACGGTTCAGCAGAGCTGTCTGTGGTCGCCCCTCAGTCCGCTGGCCGATCCGACGCTCAGCTTTTCCCAACAGGTCTTCTGGCTGCACGCGCAATACTTCTACTACCTGGTGCTGGTTGAGGCCCTCGTCGTCGCGACGTTCATCGACTTCGACCTCCTCATCATCCCGGACGGATCGACCGTTCCCGCCATGGTCGTGGGAGCGTTGGCCGCCTTCATTCTCGGTCCCCTGCAGTTGTGGCCCGTCTGGTTTCAATGTCCGACGACAGGGAATTTCTTCCTGCAGTTGCTTCCCGACTGGATCGGAGCGGGCGAGTGCGGTCCGCCGGCGTGGCTCAAACTGCATCCTCACGTTCACGGATTGCTGTCGAGTCTCGCGGGGTTCGTCGTCGGGGGGGGCGTCGTCTGGCTGGTGCGGATCATCGGCGAGCGCGTGATGCGGCGGGAGACGATGGGTTTCGGCGACGTGATCCTGATGGCGATGATCGGCAGCTTTCTCGGCTGGCAGGCGACGGTCATCGTGTTCTTTGTCGCGCCGTTCTGTTCGCTGCTGGTGATCGGAGCGACGTTGTTTTTCAAACGCCACCGCGAGATCGCCTACGGTCCGTACCTGAGCATCGCCGCCCTGCTGGTGCTGCTCTTCTGGAACACCCACTTCTCGAAGTTTGAACAATACTTCCGCCTCGGTCCCGTCGTGTTCGTCCACGGAGCCTTCATGCTGGGAATGCTGGCTCTGACGCTGATGCTCGTCCAGTACGTGAAGCGTCTGCTCGGCTTCGACGATTCCGACGAACCGCCCTGGGAATGGAGTTCCGGCGATCAACTGGCCCATTACGCGAACAAGGACGCCACCTCCGTGTCCAATCCCCTGCAACCACCCAACTGGCCGGGAGCCTCGGCCGGCCAAGGCCGCCAATTCACCGACCGCTGGCGGAGTGGCGGAAGATGAAGTAGTCATTAGTCACTGGTCATTGGTTTCGACCAAGAACTGACCGCAGTGAAGTGGCCAACTCGCGAATGCAACTCCGCAGCCCCCTCCATCAGTGTTTGACGCGATTACACTGTTCACCCATAATGATTCCGGAATCGATGCGGATTCACGTTGTTGCGTACTCATTACAACCGAGGTGGTGCATGGCTAAGAAAAAGTCTTCTGGGAATCCTGAGCGGTCCAATCCCAAGAGCAGTAAAGGGTTGGCAATTCGCAAGGTGCTGAAAAAGGCCCCTCGTGCGAAAGCCTCCGAAGTCGTTGAAGCAGTCAAGCAGGAGTATGGGCACAACATCGGCAAGAACCGTGTGTATATGGTCAAAACGAAAGGGAACATGTCGGCCGATGGAAGAGCGACCAAGCCAAATGCGGAGGAGAACAACAGTCCACTGACGACTGCGGCCCTTTGGGTCGATGCCATCAAGATTGCCAAGCAGCTTTTGAAAGCGACGGGCGGCTTGGAGAACGCGACGGCTCTTTTGAAAGCTCTGGCCGACAAGTAGGTGCGATTCGATTTCCCAGCGAAGATTGCGGAACGCTTTTCAGGGATCTTGGTACGCTCACTTCCGGTCGCCTTGCCAATGTTGACGGTATCCAATACGGTGCTGCTAGTACCGCAAAATAGTGGTCCAATGCCTGAAGCATCAGACAGGAACGGCAGATAGCCCCAAAAGTCAGCAAGGAAGGTAAAGAACGATGGCAAAGCAAAAGTCAGGACAGACGAAGCACCAGATTCACGAGGCTGGTGGAGAAGCGCTTGAGGCAGCACAGGCCAAAAAGGCGGGTGGCAAATTCGAGTGGCACTTTGGCCGAATCACTCGGCTTGGTCACTTTGAGATTGGCGGTGGTCGTGGCGTAACCATTGTTTGGGAAGAGGGCGGCGTGACTTCGCAGCAAGGCGACATCAGCGACGAGCAATGGGAAATCTTCAAGTTGGCATTCACGACTACCGGGCGTGTGGCGATCCTCAGCGACAAACAGGGGGAAGGCTGGATCTACGACTACCGCATTCTGGAGGCTGTCCGGTAGAGACTGTCCTGACTGGGGCACACTGAGACGGCCAGATCCTTGTGATTTCTGTACTGCCGGAAGCTCGCTCAGTTCCCGTCATGGGATGGTAAGCCAATAAGACCCCGCAAAAATGCGGGGTCTTATTTTTCAGACATTCGTGGTAACTACAGAACTTTCGGTCGCCGTACGATGGCGAAACGGTTTCGCGTTTAAACGGGATTCTACCTTCGATCCCGCACGCAAAGGCTCACCATCGGATCGGCGAAGACATTCCCGATGCCCAACATGTGAGGTGCCGCAGTAAGTTCTAGTTTCCATCATGCGTGCGTTCTTTTTTTGCCAGGACAATCGGTCTTCCATGCCTCTCTTCGGCTCCCATCTTTCCATCGCTGGCGGCCTGCACAAAGCAGTAGATGCCGCAGCTGCACTGGGCATGGATACAGTCCAGATTTTCACGCATTCCCCCGTCGCAATGGGTAGTAATGCCCGTTAATCCACCTCAGAAAGCAGACTCCAGATCTGGTGCGTCCTCGACCAATGACTAATGAACTCCCCACGACTCAACCCACATGATCTCCATCATCGACTACGGCATGGGCAATCTGCGATCGGTGCAGAAGGCCTTCGAAAAGCTCGGCTCGCCGGCCGAGATTGTGACTCGCCCCGAACAGGTGCGGGCGGCGACGAAGCTCGTGCTGCCGGGAGTCGGTGCGTTTCGGGATGCGATCCACGAACTGGAGCGGCTGGAACTGGTCGAGCCGATCCGCGAGTTCCTGCGCGCGGACCAGCCGTTCCTCGGCATCTGCCTCGGCCTGCAACTGCTGTTCGACGTCAGCTACGAGGACGGCGAATGGTCCGGCCTGGGCGTGTTGCCCGGTGACGTGGTGCGGTTCCCCGCGCTGGCCGATCTCAAGGTGCCGCACATGGGCTGGAACACGCTGCAACCGGTCGGCTCGCCGCGATTGCTGGCCGGTCTCCCTCACGACGCTTCCGTCTACTTCGTCCACAGCTACTATGTCGCTCCGCGCGACGAGTCGATCATCGCGGCCCGCACCGAGTACGGCGTGCCGTTCACCTCGATGATCGCTCGCGGCAACCTGTTCGCCACCCAGTTCCACCCCGAGAAGAGCCAGAAGATCGGGCTGAAGCTGTTGGAGAACTTTGCAACGATGTGAGTCATTGGTCACTAGTCATTAGTCATTGGTTTGAACTAATGACTAACGACTAGTGACTAACGACTAGTGACTAACGACTAGTGACTAATGACTAATGACTAATGACCAATGACCAATGACCAATGACCAATGACCAATGACCAATGACCAATGACCAATGACCAATGACTAATGACCTCCCCCCAACCTCATCCAGACGTGATCACTTTCATGGAAATCCTTCCCGCCATCGACCTGCGTGGTGGCCAGTGCGTTCGCCTGCGGCAGGGCGACTATGCTCAAGAGACGGTGTTCTCGAACGACCCGGCCGAGATGGCTCGGCGATGGGCGGGCGACGGGGCGACGCGGCTGCATCTGGTGGACCTCGACGGAGCCAAGGCCGGTCGGCCGGTGAACATCGACGCGATTCGGGCCATCGTCGGCGCGGTCTCCATTCCGTGTGAACTGGGCGGCGGGCTGCGGGACGAAGCGTCGATCCGGTTGATGCTGGACGAGGTTGGTGTCGACCGGGCCATCATCGGGACGCAGGCCCTCAAGCAACCCGAGTGGTTTCGTGAGATGACGCGACTCTTTCCCGGACGAGTCGCCCTCGGGCTGGACGCTCGCGACGGGATGGTCGCGACGGCGGGATGGCTCGACGTTTCGCAGACCTCGGCGATTGAACTGGCCCGCCAGTTTGTGGGCCTCGACCTCGCGGCGGTCATCTACACGAACATTGCCAACGACGGCATGATGCAGGGCGTGGATGAGGGAACGATTCGCGACATGCTCGCGCTGGCGGAGCTGGACCTGCCTGTGATCGCGTCGGGGGGAGTCACCACGCTGGCAGACGTCGAACGGCTGGTCGCCGTCTCGCGCCGGCAGCCAAAGTTGGTCGGAGCCATCATCGGCCGCGCGATCTACGAGGGAACGATCCGCGTCGCCGATGCCGTGCGAATTTCCGGCTGGCAGCCGACAGTCGGCAATACGTAGACTTTCGGCTGTTCGTCACACAGAAAGAGGACTGACATGCCCGATGATCTCGCCAGCATCGATCTGAACCAGTTAAGTATCGCCGAGCAGATTTTGCTCGTCGAGGATCTCTGGGATCGCATCGCGTCGCAGCAGACCGAGCATTCACTCTCGGAGAGTCAGCTCGCCGATCTCGATCGACGATTGGACGACTTCGAACAAACCGGCGACGCCGGCCATTCGTGGGAGGCGGTCAAGGCCCGTATTCTGGAGCGGCGCAAGTGCTCCCACTGACGATCCGCCCCGACGCAGAAGCAGACATCGAGTCTGCTGTCCGCTGGCACGATGATCAACGTGAAGGTTTGGGAGCAGACTTCCTGCTGTGCTTGGAAGCCGCGTTGTCTCAGATTCGGCGGCGACCCAAGACCTTCTCTCCCGGACACCGCCAGGCGCGCTGGATGATGATGCGGCGGTTCCCCTATCTCGTGGTCTATCGCATCGAAAGCGCCGGTGTGGTGATTCATGCGGTCTATCATTCGCGTCGCGATCCGTCGGGTTGGCAGGGGCGTCTCTCTGACGGTTGACGGCAACGCGATGCGATGCGGAATGGCCACATCCCGCTGGAATCGGCTCGTTCGGCACCGTCCACTCCGACAGACCGCTCCGCAGGATCGGACCTGGGCGAGACATTTCTCTGACCTCGCCGGTCCTTCGCCCCGGTGTTCTCCGTCCGTTCCGACCTAGGATTCAATCGGTTGAGAACGGAAAACCATTGGACTGGGAGACGTATGTCGCATGTCGCAGACTCCGCCGCTCGACGATGCGCTCACCAGGTACACCTCGCCCGACGCGAGGATGCGGCGGGAGTTTGTCGGCTCCATTCAACGGGCGGCCGACCTGTTCACCCTGTTCGCCAACGAACACCGGTTGGACATGCTGCTCGCCTGGCAAGTCGTGCAGGGGCTCAGGCACCTTTTGACCGAAGACAACGACTCTGCCGTGGCGCTGGCGACTCAGCCGCTGTACGACAGCTATCCCGTCCGGCACAGCGTGCAGTCTGCGCTGCTGTCGATGGCGCTGGGGATCGAGTCGGAGCTACCCGAGGACGAACTGCTGGCGCTGGGTCTCGGCGCGCTGGTGCATGACGTGGGAATGCTGTTGATGCCCGCGCGGCTGATCGGCGCGGAGGCGATCAGCGATCGAGACCGACGTGAATTGGTGCGGCATCCGCAGCATGCCGTCGCTGCTTTGGAGCAGTCGGCACAGGCTCCCGTCGCTTCGCTGTGTGTGGCCGGGCAAATCCACGAGCGACTGGACGGCAGCGGTTATCCGCGTGAACTGCACGGGGGCGAGATTCATCGGTTGTCGCGACTGGCGATGGTCGTGGATGCCTTTCTGGCGATGATCGCTCCGCGTCCGTATCGCCCGCCGCACGATCCGTATCGCGCCGTCGAAGAGCTGTTGTATGCGGCGCATCGCGGCCGGTTCGACCCGGCCGCGGTGAGGATTCTGTTGCGAGTCGTCTCGCTGTTCCCGGTCGGCTCGTGCGTCTGGCTGAGCGACGGCCGAGTCGCCCGAGTCCAGCGCGGCAATCGTCACGCCGTCGACCGTCCGGTGGTCGTGGCCCTCGATCTGGAACACGATCCGCCGACGCTGGACGTCGTCGATCTCTCGCTGCACCCCGAATTGGCCATCGTCGGCGTCGGCGAATTGACCGCGAACTCGACCACAAGTTCGCCGGCTGGCGACTGACGACCGTCGCAGGACGGGGCGACACAACGGAATCGTTCGCTGCCAGCTCGTCCCTGCGCCGGCAGTCCAAGCGAAGGCCTCGCTGGCGATCACGCGCACTCGATGCACAGCAGCGTCCACGACCTCAACCAACGAAGCTGGTGTCCATCCAGGACGGGACCGATCTCGGTCGCGTCCATTCAGGAATCGCTATCGTTTTTGCGGCTCGCGAACCAGGGGCGACTTGGCCAGGGTGTAAAGGATGACCTCTTCCCCGGTGGTGGTGCTGATGTCGTGGTGCAGACTGACCACTTTCACGCCGGTGGCCGCCTGGATCATCGTTTCCATGACGGGGCGTGCCAGTTCGATGAGTTGGGTGCGGACTTCTTTGAGCAGATCCCGGCCCTTCTCGGGATGGAGTGTTTTGACCAGTTGCTGTTCGGCTGCGGTCAACACGCCGTGAAGGCGGACCACCAGCAAGTCGCCAATCAGATGGGTCTGGATGTCCTTGGGGCCACGACCCATGTACTCCTGTTCAAAACGCGCGATCCCCTGGCTGACCGCCGCTTCGATTTCACCCTGTGTTTTCACCGCAATCTCATTCTGATTGTGACTTCAGTTTTTCATGGCCGCCCCAACGTGCCGTTGGTTCACAACAGACAGCCGACAGGGATGAAAGCCCGAAGAGAAAAAGTTCTCCAAAGTATTTCGTGCGAAATGCTAACAATCTCAGAATAAGAAGACCAACCCCATAGCTATTTCAACTCCGTGATCGTACCGTGGTCCACATTGAGGATGCATGAGTTTGAAGCTGGCCCCTCAATCGCAACGGAAGACTAAGTAAAGAGCAGCCCGGCCCATGCTGGAAGGCTCGTTAGTAAGTAAGCCGACGCGGTGGAAGACCTCCGGGTGTTCTGTCGCGTCGGCTTTTTTCTTTTGTGACTCGAATTCGGAAGACTACATAAAGAGCAGCCCGGCCCCTGCCGGGAGGCTCGTTAGTGAGTAAGCCGACGCGATGGAAGACCTCCGGGTCTTCTGCTGCGTCGGCTTTTTTTTCGCCCCTCAACAGGGGCGAGAGTTCACCGGTGGAATGTCCGCTCGGTGTGTTTTGGACCTTTACGGATGGAGAAGATCACGATGCGTCACTCAATGACAGGTTCCCGCAATATGCAGTCCAATGGAGCAGCCACTCTGCACCGCCTCAGTTTCAGGCGTGTGTCGAGTCTGCTGACGGTCGCCGGCGTTCTGGCGGTCGCTCCGGCTTTCGCCAAGGACCCGGCCGCAACGGAGGTGAAGCCGACCAACAAGGCCCCGGCGATTCGCGCCCAGGCTCAGCCCGCAGCGAAAGGAACGGAGGTCCGGCCGAACAACAAAGGTCTGACAACACCGGACCACGCTCCTTCCGCAACCGCCGCGATTCCAGAATGTCTGGAAAAGCTGAACCTTTCCCCCCAGCAGCAAGACCAGATCAAGGAGATTGTCCGCAACTACGATGGATCGATCGGGGTCGTGTGGAAGCAATTCAGCGATCGCTACATGCAGGCGATCTGCCTCGAGACATCGCTGATGGCCGCCATTGAGGACAACCTGACCGACTCCCAGCGCCAGCAAGTGCGCGAGCAGCGGCGCAAGACGGCCCAGCACGAGAAGCTGGTGGCGGCGACGAGCACCAAGGTCAATCAGGCGAAAGTCGAACCGAATGAGGAGACCACCAAGCCGGCCAATGCCGCTGAGGAAGGAATCGCGGCCGCCGGCGTGTCACTCACGGACGAGCAGGAGGCTGCTGCCGACAAGGTTCAGGAGAAGTACCACTCTCAACTGCGATCAATGAACCGCGACATCCAGGGGCTGCACACCCGTCTGGTGTCGTTGGAAGCGGACAAGCTGACGGAGATCGAAAAGGTGCTCACGAAAGAGCAACTCGCGCAACTGCGCCTGAATCGTCAGAACGCTCCTGCCGCTGCGAAAGTGGCGATCAGCAGGACCGAACCGGCGAAGTCCGAGTAAGGCTTTCCGATCCCGTGGCACGGGGCCGCTGCAAGGTGCCCCGTGCCCCATCGGGCGGGTTTGATCAATTTCAACCGTGATGGATTCACAAAGGACAAATGATGACACGACTACTTTGCATATCGGCACTCGCCCTGGGCCTGTTCACTGCGGCGATTCCGCAGAGTAATGCCCAGGCCCAAACGCTGGGCATCGGCTACGGCGGGGTTCAATACAACGGGTATGGCCGGGGCTACTACGGTGGATACGGAAGCGGATACCGCGGGTACGGGCAAGACTACGGCGGCTGGCACAGTCCCAGAACGCGATCGTATTCCGGCTATGGGTACGGCCCGTATGGGTACGGATCGAGAGGCACGTATCAGGCTCCCTACAACAGCGGGTACAGCTATGGAGATGGAAACTACCGCAACGGATACGGCCCCTCGGGGGGGTATTACGCACAGCCTTACGCGCCCACTTACAGGCCGTACGGATTCGGAGTCTACATTCAGTAAGTGTCGGCAGGGAACCTGCAGTCGCTGTTGCGTCGAACGATCGGCTGACGCGGATCGTTCGGCGCGGCGACGCAGTCAGCCGTTGACTCGAAGAAGTCAGGGAGTCGGGACATGAACTCGAACGCGACCAATGGCCCGTGGCGACGACTCAAAATCCAACTGCGAAAGACCTGGAGTGAACTGACCGACGACGATTTGGAGGCGATTTGCCGGAACAGCGACGACTTGGTCCCCACGGTTCAGCACCGCTACGACCGCGGGCGGGACGAGATGGCAAAGTCGCCGATCCGCGAACTGTCCAGCGAGGTTTCATCGCTGAACCCTGTGCGTCGCAGGCGGCCTGTCTCTGACTTTGCGTAGGGCAGTGAAGAACTCTGATCATTCAACAGCTGCCGAAGGATCGACATGCACTTTCAATCCATGGATTTTCCGTCCTCCGAATGGACGTTGGCTGAGGACGACGAGTTGGTTCAGCGAGTCGTCGCGCGGCTGCAAGATCGGCTCGGCGGTCAGGTGCGTGACTTCCAAATGTCGGCCCGTGTGGACGGTTTGGTCCTGAGGGGCAAGGTCAGAACCTACTACGACAAGCAATTGACCCAAGAGGTTGTGATGGATGTGTCAGGCCTGGCGATCTTGGCGAACGACATTGAAGTGCAGGGCGGTACGGCGGCGGAGTGCAATACGGCAAAAGCCAAATGAGGACGGCTCCGATGGACAATCGCACATTGATCATGGCACAGCAGATCGCCCAGGCGGCCAGCGTTTTGGAGCAGCAGCGAACGGGCCACCTGCCCAATTCCGTGACCGTCGCCCTGAGCGATGACATCCTGGTGGTCACCCTGCACGAGGCCTTGACGCCCGCCGAGAAAGTGCTGGCGAGGTCATCGGCGGGCGCGGCGCAGGTGCAGGATTATCACAACCAACTCTTCTCGAATTCCTCCGACCCGTTGCGGCTGGAAATCAACCGCATCACCGGTCGGGCGGTGCGTGAAGCGGCTGCGGAAGTCGAGCCCACCACCGGGTCCGTCGTGCATGCCTTTACGACCGGCACGATGGTGCAGGTCTTCCTGCTCACCCAACAAATACCGACGACAAGTTCGAGTGCGAGCGATTCGGGTCCACAGTCTCAAGAAAGGAATCTCAGAGATGTTGATCTTAACGCGAAAAATTGAACAGTCCATCGCTGTCGGAGGCGCGACGGGCTTTGGGCATCTGCTCAAAATCACCGTGCTCTCGGTCGGACGCGGAAACGTGCGGCTGGGTTTCGAGGTCGATGCCAGTGTGCCCGTTCATCGGTGGGAGGTGTGGGAGCGCATCATCGCTGAGAGCCGCACCGACGCCTCCGTGTAAGGCTGGAAAGTACTGGCTTTGAAGTAATACCTCGAGGGGGCGGGTCCCCTTCAGGATGTGTGGACCGGTGAACCGTGTTTTGTGTGACGTCGTGATTGAACGAGTTGAGATGAGATACGTGGGCAAAGGGCTGCGATTGATCGGTTACGTGTCACAGTGTCGCATGACCGATCAGGATGCAAATGGATGTTCGCTGATCGAAGAGATTTCCCCCGGTCCAAAGCAATTCAAGCCAATTGCCAAACAAGAAATTAGCCGAGAATCGGCCACAAGCTGCGGCCGGTCGCGGTTCCAGAACTCAAGCGGCATTGAGTTTGCGTAGATGGGATCAGTGAGCACTGAGACCACTCCGACGCTGGATCAGACTCCATGAGCAAAAACTAGATTTGAAGGGTGGCAGTTTGCCCTTCGTGGATTGCGATCGTGTCGGTCGTGATCGTGAGGAATGAACTCAACCGTGACGGCCAGCCTTCGATTGTCGAATGCGGTGATCACGGCAGTACGAACGGTAGGAGAGCAATCATGTTGTCTTGGGCATTGACTTTCTTGGTGGTGGCACTGATCGCGGCTGTCTTGGGATTTGGCGGCATCGCCGGAGAACTGGCCTGGATCGCACACGTGCTGTTTGTCGTGTTTCTGATCCTGTTTCTCGTCTCGGCCATTTCGGGACGCCGAGTGCCACGGGTGTGACGGTGGATCCGCGGTTCCGCCGCGATCGCAACCGGTTCGTGAGTTGAGTATCGATCCTGGAGGTCTGTTCCTCGCAGGAGTTCTGGCCCGTCGGGTCGCGTTTGTGTTTTGTTCTAAAGGAGTTTTGGCAATGAATCGGAAACTGATTTCTCTGGCTGGTGTGTTGGTCGCAGTGATTGGCTTCACAGTCGGAAGCACCGACGCAGAGGCTCGGCACTGTCGCCACAGGAGCCGCTGCTGCCAGCAGTCCTGCAATCATCAGTCCTCTGGTCAGCAGTCCTGTGGTCAACAGCAGTCCTGCGGTCAGCAGTCCTGCAACACTGGATGCCAGCCGAATGCCAACAACGGCTACCAACAGACCAGTAATTATGCGCCAGGGCAGGTGACCTACGGTACGCCTGGTGTCGCCATCGAAGCTGGTCAACAAACGCCTGCGGCCCCAGCGCCTGTTCCCAACAACTGATTGCGACGGCACACACGTCCAAACACCGACCGCCTGCGGGCGGTCGGTGACCGGGAGACCAACATGCGACGCATTTCGATTCTGACAATCTCCGTGATGGTTCTGACGGCGTTCTGTTTTGGTGCCGGTGAAGAAAAGGCGGCCCCCAAGACGGCCGCCAAGCCGAGTGTTCCTCCCGCAGCCAAGGCCGCTGCGAAACCGGCCGAGAAGCCCGTTGCTCCACCGGCCGAGGCTGTGAGGACCAAGCCGAATGCCACCGTTGCGGAACCGAAACCTGCAACTCTGCCCGCCTCCAATGAGCACACGGCCGATGAAGCGGCCATCCGTCAGACGGGCGATACCTTCGTGAAGGCGTATGACGCCGGGGACGCCAAGTCGATCGCGGCTCATTTCACCCCGGATGCCGAATACATCGACGAGCAGGGGAACGTCTATCAGGGCCGTGCGGCCATTGAAGAGGCGATGACCGCCTGCTTTGCCGAGCACCCCGGCTGTCAGATCGAGTTCGACATCGAAACCATCCGCTTCCTCAGTCCCGGCGTGGCGGTCGAGGATGGAACCACGACGATCACACACACACATCCAGACGACATGGAATCCGTTTCCAGCCGCTACACCGCTGTTCATGTGAAGACCGATGGCAAGTGGCTCGTCGCCAGCATTCGCGATCACGTTCCGAAGGAGCGGCGGCAGCATCGGTCGCAACTCGAGCAACTCGGATGGCTGAAGGGTGAGTGGGTCGATGAAGGCGATGACTCCGTGGTGATCTTCTCGTGCGAGTCCGTCGATAACGGCAACTTTTTACTTCGCAAGTTCACCATTCAGATCGCCGGACAAGCGGCCATGAGCGGAACACAGCGCATCGGCTGGGATCCGCTGACCGGCAAGCTCCGGGCGTGGATATTCGACTCGGAAGGTGGCTATGGCGACGGGTCGTGGCACCGCGACGGAACTCGCTGGGTGCTCAAGTCCACTGGGGTGACGGCCGACGGCCAGGCCGCGTCGAGCACGAGCATCTACACCTTCGTCGACGAACACACGATGACGTGGCAGTCCGTAGATCACGAGATCGCAGGTGTGCAACTCCCGGACAGCGAACTGGTGACGATCGTTCGCCGGGCGCCGATGCCGGAGATGGCTGACAATCCCGAATCGCCTTTGAAATGAATCCCCGCTCGCCGCGTCATCACACGACGCTCCCCGACAACTTGTAGGAGCAATGAATCATGAAACGAAATCTTTGGAAAACGTTGATCGTCTGCGGTCTCGCAGTCTCACTTGGTTCCGCCGATCTGTTCGCTGGCGTCGATGCCGGGGGTAAGGGCGGTGGCGGTGGTGGTCAGCCGAGTGGAGGTGGCGGTCGCCCCAGCGGTGGCGGTGGTCAACCGAGTGTAGGTGGCGGTCGTCCCAGCGGCGGCGGTGGTCAACCGAGTGGTGGCGGAGCCGTTGGTCGCCCGAGTGGCGGAGGTGGAGTTGTCAATCCCAGTGGTGGCGCTGGAGTTCGTGCCGGCGGTGGTCAGCCACCAGCCGGCGGCGTGAATCGAGGTGTTTCACCCCAAGGCCCCGCCGGTGGACGTCCGGCAACCATCAATCGGACGCCATCGTTCAGTCAACCGCAGGTTGGTGGTCAGCCGCGCGGACCAGTCACTCCGCATTCAACGCTCAAGCCGACAACGGTCGCTCCATCGGGACCGGGGGCGGCCAAAGTTCAACCGAACGTCGGGAGAGTTGGCAACGTGCCAGGCGTCGCGCCGGTCAGGGTCAACCCTGGAGTCCCCGCGGCGGTCGCTCAACCCCGCACGAACATTGGCGGTGCCGGCAATCGTGACTTCGGCGCAGGTGCCGCGACCGGTGCCGGAGCCGGGGCGCAACTGACGGGTGGAAACCGTGCGACAGGCGCGAACCGCGGACACGTCGCCAGCCAGTCCCTCGGCGGAAACACGATCAATCTCAACAATCACACCGTCAATCTCGGCGGCAGCAATTACCAGCCGGCCTTCAATCGCCACTCGCAATATCGTGGATATTGGAATGGCAACTACGGCGGCGATGGCGGCTACCGTGGGTACGGCGGCTATGGTGGATACGGCGGCGGCTTTGGTTCGGGCTTTGGTTCCGGATTGGGCTTCGGCCTGGGTTCGCGTCTGGGCCTGGGGCTATTGGGTGGCGGCGGCTTTGGCGGGTATGACGGCTATGGAGGCTATGGTTGGGATGACGGCTATGGTTGGGGCGGCGGCTACGGTGGCTATGGCGGCTACGGCGGCTACGGATATCGCCCGTTGGGTTGGGGATTGGGTAACTGGGGACTCGGGTCGCTCGGTTACAACAGCGGCTACTTGGGCTACTCGAATCCGTACTACATGGACAGCTACGGCTCGTACGGGGACTACAACTACTCGCAGCCGATTCCGGTGATCTACGTCAGCACACCGGCGGTGACGGTTGCCGCCAACCCGGCCCTGTCGTGCGAACAGGCGTTTGACAGCGCCGTCGCGGCGTTCAAGCAGAACGATTACGACGCGGCTCTCGACATCATCAACAAGGGGATCGTCCAATGTCCCGACGATTCGGTGATGCACGAGTTCCGCTCGCTGGTGCTGTTTGCCAGAAGCGATTATCAGCAGGCCGCCTCGACGATTCACTCAGTCTTGGCCGTCGGCCCCGGCTGGAACTGGACGACTCTCAGCAGCCTGTATCCGAGCGTCGCCGTCTACACGGTGCAATTGCGTTCGCTTGAGGCGTTCACAAAGGCGAATCCGCAGGACGGTGCCTCGCGGTTCCTGCTGGCCTATCACTACATGGCCGACGGATACCCCGATGCGGCCGAGCGTCAGTTGAAGCAGGTCGTGCAACTCGTCCCCAATGACCAGGTCGCTGCGGACGTGTTGAGGATGGTGACGAAGCCACCGGCGGCCCAGCCGAATGAGACGGGGCAGCTTCCGACTCCACAACCTCCCGTCGTCGACACGCCACAGCCCGCGGCACCCGCCGTCAAGTTGATCGACCCGGCGATGCTCATCGGAGCCTGGCAGGCGTCACGCGACGACGGCTCGAAGTTCGAACTGACTCTCAAGGACGACGCTTCCTTCAACTGGAAGTTCACCCAGAAAGAGACCGTCCAGGAATTCGGCGGCACGTACAAGGTCGAGGCGAACGTCCTGGCGCTGGAGCGCAAAGACGGCGGGTCGCTCATCGCGGGAGTGGTTCCCGACGGCGATCAGAAATTCAACTTCAAACTGCTCGGTGCTCCGAAAGAAGACCCGGGTCTCAATTTCAGCAGGTGAACGATTGGTCCCGAACATTGATCCCCGCGGGGAAGGAACAAAATCATGAATCGACGCGAAGTACTCGGAACGTTGGGTGCGACGGCAGTGGCTCTGGGAACGTACTCCTCGGCCCAGGCTCAACCAGCGAAGAAGTCGGAAAAAAGTGACGACCATCATGGCCAACACTTCGACATGTGCGCGAAGGCCTGTGCGGACTGTCAGTTGGAATGCCATTCCTGTCAGCACCACTGCGCAGACTTGGTGGCCGCGGGAAAGAAGGACCACGTCAAGACGATGAAGCTGTGTGCCGATTGCGGCGACATCTGTGCCGTCGCGGCGAACATCGTCGCCCGGCACGGCACGCTGTCGGCCACGGTTTGCGAAGCCTGTGCGAAAGCCTGCGATGAGTGCGGCAAGGCGTGCGGCGAATTCGCCGACGACAAGCACATGAAAAAGTGCGCCGACGAGTGCAAGAAGTGCGCTGCGGCCTGTCGCGAGATGATCAAACACGCCGGCATGAGCCACTAGTGTTTGACCGACTGGCAACTCGATCACAGCCGGTCGGCGAGTGAACACGGTTTGAAGGAGCGATTCGAAATGTTGAGCGTTGGAATGCTGTCACTGATTTGCGCCCTGACGAGCGGCGTCTTCGGCTTCGGGGCCGATGCGCCGTCCGACTGGACCTGGGAGAAAGGATCCTTCTTTTTCTTCCTGCTGCTGGCAGCGGTCTCGTTCGTCGGAAGCACGATTCGCAGGCCGTCCCTGTTGTGGGAAGTGCTCGACGAGATCCAGAACAAGCGATTTCAAAACCTCCGCCAGAGTCAGGCTCACGACCTGATGGGAGATCAACATGATTGAAGCGACGCGCGTGCGTTACGAAGTCGTAACCCTCATGCGCGAGGACTCTGATTTAGAAATGGAGATCTTCATGGCAGCCTAAATTCGTATTGTGCCTCTCTGACAAGGAACGACCTCTGACTAACCAAGGAACGATTAATGATTCACAAGGAACTACCAATGAGATTTCTCCTGCTCGGAACGCTCTGTGGAGTGGCCCTGGGCTGCAATCAAAGTAACCCTCCGACTTCGGTTTCAAAAACGACGTCCGAACGGCCCACAACGGTCACATCAAATCGGCCCGTCGCGACGGAACATGCGGTGGCTGCCACCGAACCGGTTGATCGCACAAACACCGGGGTCAATGTCCGCGATCGGGACAGCACGGCGAAGACGCCGCTCGACCAAAATGAAAACAAAGCAGATATCCAAATCACTGCTGACATCCGCAAGCGGGTCGTCGCAACGGAGATGTCGGTCAATGCCCACAACGTCAAGATCATCACTCAAGACGGAATGGTCACACTGCGAGGGCCGGTAAAAACGGAAGATGAGAAGCAGACGATCGAACAAATCGCCCTCGCCGTCGCGGGAGCCGACAAAGTCGACAATCAATTGGAAGTCAACAACGACTAAGCCTCGCTTGAAGCATTGTTTGAAGTCAATCACGAACCACGTTCACAACCACTTTCACAGGATCAAAAACATGTCCACTTCAGTTTTTTGCACAGCAACATCCGCCCAGACCAACACCATCATTGCCGATTTGAAAGCGTCCGGTTTCTCGGGTAACGACATCTCCGTTTTGATGGCGGACAAGGGAGGCACGCGCGACTTCGCGCACGAAAACAGCACCAAGGCTCCGGAAGGTGCCGCGACCGGAGTCGGGACCGGTGCTCTGGTGGGAGGTGCCCTGGGTTGGCTGGCCGGTATCGGTGCGTTGGCCATTCCCGGTCTCGGTCCCTTCATTGCCGCCGGTCCGATCATGGCCGCCCTGAGTGGCGCGGCGATCGTCGGTACGGTCGGCGGTCTGACCGGCGCTCTCGTCGGAATGGGCATCCCGGAATACGAAGCCAAGCAGTACGAAGGCAAAGTGAAATCGGGGAGCTCCCTCATTTCCGTTCACTCCGAGGACAGCGCCGAGACGACGCGTGCCAAAGAGATCTTTCAGCGTGCCGGAGCACAGGACATCAGCACCGGTGGTGAGCATACCGTCCCGGCAGCCGATCGTAAAAACGCAGGTGCCCGTACAGTGCCAACAAGCTCCCGGGTCTGAAACACAGAGATTCGAATGCCAACTCGTGGCGACATCTGTGCCACGAATGTCGGAAACAAACAACCGCGTCAGCGTGCTGACCGTTGGAACGCTGACGCAGTTCTTACCGAACTATGATTTGAAGTCGGATCGCTTTCGCGATCCGAACAACCAACGCTAAGACGACGGTTTCACAAGGTATCAACATGGAAATTCTCACACAAACTGTCTTACCACTGGCGGCTGCCGGGTATTCGCTGGTTTGGCTGCTGGCCGGGGGAGGCTTCTTTGGGGCAATCATCATTTTCATCGTCATGAAGATGGTCGGAAAGTAACGTGCCGCCTGCCTCCGCATGGGAGATCAACATGATTGAAACAACACACGTGCATCACGAAGTCGAGGCCGTCACGCGGGAAGACTTGGTGGCTCTGCTGAACGAAGACCTCGCCGGCGAGTACCAGGCGATCATTTCCTACGTGATCTATTCGCAGGTTTTGAAAGGCGCGCAGTACATGAACATTGCCGCCGAGTTGGAAGTACATGCGGCGGAGGAACTCGCGCACGCCATCATCATCGCCAACCAGATTGACTATCTGGGCGGGATGCCGCTGGCGGTGGCCAAGCCCGTCAAGACGTCGGCCAAGGCCGAGGACATGCTGCGGTTCGATCTGGACAACGAGAACGAGACGATTGCCCGCTATCGGCAGCGAGTCCGTCAGTGCGAAGCGTTGGGCGAGTACGCCATCGCCGAACAGATCCGGGGCATCCTCGTCCAGGAGCAGGATCACCAGATCGCGTTGGCGACGGCCCTGGGTGTGGAGGTTCCAAATGTGACTCAGCTCGAAAAGTCCATGACTTCCAAGAAAAAGTAGATCAACAGAAACATGTCGATTGCGGTCCGGCGTCGGCTTCTTGTGGAAGCGGACACATTGTCCCGCAGGTTCTCAACGAAAGGTCTGGAAGATGAAACGTGTGATTGCAACAACCCTGATTGCCAGTGTGGTCTCGATTGGAATGCTCGGGTGTACCGAGAAGTCGTCGGTCAAGCGGGAGGTGGAAATCAAATCGCCCGGCGGGACGACGACGATCACCACCGAAAAGGAAGTCAAGAAGACTGGCGACAATCCGCCCGCCGTGACTCCTTGAACGGGAGCCATCTGACGGACGCATGGTGCGTGCGTCAGATGGTCCCAGCACCTCTTCACCAAAAAGGAATTGAGCAATGTCGAATTCAACAACGATGCCAGGCGGCAACAAACAACAAGAGTGGGCTCCAACCGTCGAGAAGACCAAAGAAGCTGTCGAAAAGGCCAAAGAGGCGGCTGCGTCCGTGGGCGAGATGGCCAGCAACGCGGCTTCCACAGTCGGTGCGATGGCGAATCAGGCGGTTTGCGATGCCGGCGCGATGGCCAGCCAGGCGGCCTGTGATGTCGGCAAGAAGGCGGACAACCTGACCGCCAACGCGGGCGTTGGCATTCAGCAGTGGGGCGACCGGCTCAGCAAGAACACCCCGCACGAGGGTGTGCTGGGAAGCGCGTCTCAGGCATTTGCCAAAACCATCAAGGAGGGGGGCGAATATCTGGAGGATGCCAAGCTCAGTGGGATCACCGAGGACTTGGCCCAGTTGGTTCGCAGGAACCCCATCCCGGCCGTCCTCATCGCCCTCGGCCTGGGTTGGTTCGTGGCTCACAAACTGAGAGGTTGAACGATGTCTACCGAAATCGAATATCCGCCGGAACAAACCGCCGCCTCGCTGCTGAGTGACATCCTCAGCGATCTCCAACACCTCGTCGAACAACAACTCCAGTTGAAGCGGCGGGAGATCGAAGATGAACTCCGCCAGCGTGCAGCGGCGGCGGCGGTGTTCGGTCTCGGTATGGGAGTTT
>JANODP010000123.1:0-39054 GCA_031412755.1 Schlesneria sp.
CCTCGCTCGCGCGTCGGGCTGGTGTTGGTATTTGCGGTCGTCTTGGGATTTGCCGGGCTGGTCGAGGCGGCTGCGCCGGACGTGACGTCGTTGTTTCCGGCCGGAGCGCGGCGAGGGACTTCGGCGAGCGTGACGATTCAGGGGAAGCTCGGCGACGGTGTCGTTCGCGTCTGGTGTTCGCGACCGGGAGTGAAGGTGGCGCTGCCGGAGAAGCCGGGGCCGATCACGGTCGATGTTGCAGCCGACGCCGAGCCGGGTGTCTGCTGGTTGCGGTTCTTCAACGAGGAAGGTTCGTCGGGGCTGCGACCGTTTGTCGTGGGGACGCTGCCCGAGATCAATGAAGTCGAACCGAACGACGATTGGAAGAAGGCTCAGACGCTGGCCGAATCATCGGTGGTCGTGAACGGCCAGCACAACAAGGGGGGCGACGCGGACTCGTTCGCGTTGACGTTGAAGCAGGGGCAGACGGTCGTCGCGTCGCTGATGGCGAATCGCGTGATCGGCTCGACGCAGGATGCCACCTTGCAGGTGCTCGGCCCGGACGGATTCGTGCTCGAACAGAACGAGGACGATCAGGGGTTTGACCCGCAGCTCGCGTTCACGGCCCCGGCGGACGGGACGTATTTTTTGCGAACGTGGTCGCTGCCGATGACGCCCGACAGCAGCATCCGGCTGTTCGGCAGTCCGGCCGCGGTCTATCGACTGACGGTGACGACGGGGCCGTTCGTGGATCGAGTCCTGCCGTTGGCCGTGCAGGCGGGCGCGACACAGCGACTCACACTGCGCGGCTGGAACGTGGGCGAGGGGGTCATGGATGTGGAACCCCCTCTGTCGGCTTTGGGTCAACGATTCGCCTGGCCGTTGCCGGGCTGGTCGCATCGACTGCCGGCGAGCGTGCTCGTGGTGCCTCATCCGACGCTGATCGAGCACGAGCCGAACGATTTCTCGCAACCTCAGGGTGTTGAGTTGCCGATCGGCGTGACCGGGCACATCGCCGCGCCGCGCGATGTCGATGCGTTTCGATTCGCGGGGAAGAAGGGGCAGCGACTGCGGTTCGAGGTCATTGCGCGCGACATCGGCTCGCCGCTCGACCCGGTGCTGCGGATTTACGATGAGAAGGGGACGGTGCTCAAGGAAGCGGACGACGAGGGACGCGAGTCGGCCGATCCCGATTTCGTGTTCGCTTTGCCGACCGATGGCGAGCATCGCGTCACCGTGACCGACCGCTTCGCGCATCATGGCGAGCGGTTTGTCTATCTGCTCAATGTCACCGAGGTCTCGCCGGACTTCGCGCTGTCGGTGGCGGGCGACTCGTTCATGGTGAAATCGGACAAGGAACTCGAAGTCCCCGTTACGGTCTCGCGCGCTGCGGGCTTTGCGGAGGTGATTGAGTTCAGCGTGATCGGCCTGCCCGACGGAGTGACCGTTCAGCCCGCGAAGTCGGAGCCGAAGGGAGACAGCGCGAAGGCTGTGAAGCTGATGCTGAAGACCAACGGCGAGGCGGCGTTCTCGGGACCGATCCGCATCGTGGGGCGCAGCGTCGGTGGCGAGCGAAGCCTCGAACGGATGGTTGTCTCACCGTTGAAGGCGTTCGGGTCCGAGACCTCGCACCTCTGGCTGACGGTGGTGCCGGCGAAGAAGTAGCGCCTGACTTAAAGCGGCCGCACTGGATTGCCCCTCACCCCCGGCCGCTCTCCCCAAAGGGGCGAGTGGAGGAAGACATCGGGCCACTCTCGCGGCTCACTCTTTCTCGGTGCGCTGGTCGCCCGTGAGTTGCAGGCGGCCGGGTGTCTCCCCCGAGTCGTCGTGACTTTGGAACGCGACGGTGCTCGGCAGCGGTTGGTTCGGCTGGTTGATGCGACGCGGAGTCGTGTTGTCCAACTCTTCGCGGGCGGTTCCCGACTGGAACGGACCGATCCCGAAGACATACAGGTTGGTGTCATCCGCCTGCGATGAGGAAACGCCTCCCGCGCCGAGCAGTTGCTGCGTCTTGATGTCGTAGGCCACGAGGCCGATCTTCGCGAGAGCCGTCTGCTGGCCGCGCGTGATCAGTTTCACCTCGGGCAGCGTCAACATGCCGGGGAGCACGATGGCGGGAATCCCGACGTACGAGTCGGCGTTGTCGGTGCCGACTCCCCCGCTGCGCAGTTCGATCGCGACATCGGCCTCTTCCGCCTTGGCCGCGATCGTGGCCCCGTTGATCATCAGGCGATGCCGGATCGAGCCGACCACGTAGCTCTTGTCGCTGCACTCCAGATACTTGTCGTCGAGGAAGACCTTCGATCCCTGGAAGGCCCCGAAGTCGATCTTGGCCAGCGCCTGATCGACGGCGTTCGAGATCAACAACTGTTCGCGCGCGGTGCGGGCGGTGTTGGTCTGGCGAGCCGTGGTGCAGCCGATCACCAGCATCAGGGTCAGAAGAAGGGACAGACCGACCGGGCGAACGGCTTGGGGCATGGTGACACCCTGGTTTGGAAAATTGGGAAATGGGAATGGCAACGAAGTCCGCGAGCGCGGCGACGGGACTGATCAGAAACGGCTTTCGGGATGGGAGGGCGGGGTTGTAATTGACGTCTCGGTCCAGCGGCAAGATGAATCTTCCGGCCTGTGACGCGACAAACACGCTGCCGGAGAAACTCGCACGACTGCCCCAAACGGATTCCGAGACGCCGGGCGATTCTCAGGGAGGAGGCGAATTGCAAAAAGGGACCGGCGCGCAAAGTCGGCTCAAGTCATGACCGAACTGGCGTTTGCAGTGGTTGGCGTGAAAGTCGCGCATCGCCGCCGCGGCTCGGCACGCCGGTTGCCATGTCGGGACTTGAAAAGCTCGCTCGCGCTCGCGGCCTTGCCAGCCAGCCCCGCCCCGTCGGATAACCCGTTCATGATTGCCACTGTTCCAGCGGCCACGCGCCCGGAGACCTCGCGAGCATCCCTCGACTACCTGCTGCTCGGCGATCTGCGTCTCCTGCTGGAGGAGCGGGCGTGTCCCCAGCGCGATCGCTGGTTGTTGGCCACGCTCGACATGCTGCTGATGTCACGTCCGCGTTCCGGTCCATCGATCTATCTGCCGACGCTGGCCGAAGAATCGGGGCGAGGTTCTGCGGCTGGCCGCTTTACCGTGAGCGGTCCCGTTCCCTTCGACACGCTGCAACGGCTGCGCGATCGGATTGTGCATCGTGCCCCGAGTGACGCGCTCGTTCTGGAACTGAAGCGGGATCTGTGCGAGTGGGCCGAAAGTTTGATGATGCTCGCTCCGATGTCAGCTCCCGCGTGTGCCGGATAGGTCGCGGCGGCGGCATGAGACAGTCACTCGGTCTGTCGGCCAATCTCGCGGCGGATTCGATGAAACAGCCCGGAGGCACTGCTGCCACCGGGCTGTGGAGAACTCGCACAAGGTGCTGGTCAATCAGACAATCATTTGTCGTCCGGGTTGATGAACTTGAAGACGCATGCCGCTGCCGCTGCTCCTGCAAAATTGCCGACCAGGTAAATCCAGATGTTGTGCCAGGACGCCAGTCCCATCACGGAGATGCCCACGGCCACCGCCGGATTGAAGGCTCCGCCGGAGATCCCCCCCACCGCAAACGCACCGGCCAGCACGGTGAAACCAATGGCCAGCCCGTAGAACGAATTGTTGGCCGTTCCCTTGGCGGTGGCGACGTTGAGCACCACGTAACACAGCGCGAACGTGAAGAGGAACTCGGCGACAAACGCCCGCGGAACTGTCTTGGATAAGTCCATGGCTTTGACCGTCGCGTCCGGCAACAGGAACTTCGTCGTGAGCGCAGCCAAGACGGCCCCCAGAAGCTGCGAGCCGATGTATGGCCCCGCGTCCGCCGGTGAACATTTACCTCGCATTGTCACCGCGAGCGTGACGGCCGGGTTGTAATGAGCTCCCGAAATGTGACCGCCGGCGAAAATCATGACCATCAGCACCGCACCAATTGCCAACGGCGGCAGCGCGGCACCGCCGATCACCGAGCAGCCAATCGTCAGCACCAGAAAGAACGTGCCGATAAACTCCGTCAGATACTTGTTCATGCCCTCACCTTTTTGTCCAAAAACATGGCCCTTCAATTGCTCGAACACCGCGTTCGCCCGGTCACTCCGGGCGGCGAGCCAAAAGTATCGGCCAAGAACCAGAACTCCAAGCCACAGCCCTCGGATTGTCAGTCCCTGCGAGTTGACCAGTGGGACGAGGCCGCCGACGCACGAGATGGGTGGTGCCACCATTCATCAGCGCCAACTTCCGAAGTTCGTCACTGCTCTCCAACAGAGCAAACTGCACAAGCTGTAGGGGAGTTGAGATTGTTCGATGTTCGGACCTCAGCGCAGAGTTCCGATCGTTCGTTGACAGTCTGTGTTGCTGGCGACAATGATGCGACGGTTGATTCACATCCCGTCCAACCCTATCGATGCAGGAATGTTGTCATGGCGAAATCGAGTGAAGGCCCCGGGGAAGAAAAGATCGCGGCGACGACCCCTCAAGTACAGCAGGTCATCGAACCCGATGGTCTCGATCCACTCTACGCGAACTTCGTGCGCGTGGCCGGATTGCCGGAAGAGATGGTGCTCGACTTCGGCCTCAACCCGCAGCCGTTCGGTTCCGCGCCGGCTCCCGTGAAAGTCTCGCAGCGGCTGATCGTGAACTATTTCACCGCGAAGCGGCTCTGGCTGGCGCTCGGTGCCTTCCTGCAGCGGCATGAGCAGGCCTTCGGATCGATCGAGATCGACGTCACCAAGCGAGTTCTTCCGCAGCCGCAGCGCCCCGCGCAGTAGACCGGTGCGTTGAGCCGTCTTCTCCTCCGTCTTACTCTTACTCTTACTCTTACTCATAATCCTAATCTTCCTCCTCTCGTCCGATGGCTGTTGCGGAGGCGAAGAGGAGTAAGATTACGATGAAGATTACGAGTAAGAGTAAGAAGAGGCACAAGCCGGCAGCATGTGCTACGAGGGAACTCCGACATGGTTGAGTCCCGTCTGCCATGGTGGCTGGTGCTGCTGCTGGGCGTGTGGGTCGCGGGGTTGTCCGTCTGGTCCTGGCCTCGCGCGCAGCGGCAGATCCGCTGGGGTGCGGGCCTGTTGTCGCTGGTCTATCTCGCGTTGCTCTTCACGGCCCTGGGAGGCGACCCGCGCACGATCCCGTCCGTCGGCGTGGTCTCTCGCGGAACGGTTACCGTCTCGTGGGGCTTCGTTGTCAGTAGTGCGGTGGCCGTCCTCGCGGGGGTCTTCCTGTTGGGCAGGCCGGCGGGTCGCGGTCCCTGGGCGTGGTTTGTCGTGCTGACGATGGCCAACGCGGCGAGTTGCTTTGTGTGGGGAGCGGCGGCCGTTGGCGCGGTCTTGTTGGCGGTGTCGGTTGTGATCGGCCTGGTTCTCGCGCCAAGCCCGAAGTCCGGCTTGGCTTTATTAGCCGGACTTCTCTCCGGGAGGACGCCCCCCGGGAGAGACGTCGGGCTTTCGGAAGAGCCGGACTTCAAGATGGCCCACGGGGCAGAGTTGCTCCCCGCGCCTCAGTCGGCATCAACATCCACCGGCCTCGCCTG
The DNA here is from genome assembly GCA_031412755.1 of Schlesneria sp. GTDB lineage: Bacteria > Planctomycetota > Planctomycetia > Planctomycetales > Planctomycetaceae > Schlesneria. The sequence goes on from JANODP010000123.1 coordinate 5,544, forward strand.
CGCGACGGGTTTTGTGCTGGCGCTGCTGTTGGTCGGAACACTGCGTTATACGGTCCGGGTCGAGACCTCGCGCGCCACCGCCAGTCACCGCTTCTCGGCGATTCCGTCGGTCGATCAGATTCGCTCGGCTCTGGAAACGGATGCGGCGTTCGATTCGACAGCCGGTCCGTTCGAATTGGCGATGGGCCGCCGTGCGGACGTCCTCGTTCTACTTGCCGTGCTGGCGTTTCTCGTGCTGGCGATGCACAACCCGTCTCGATCTGTTCTGAAAGTTTCCAAGTTAGAGGAGGGACACTCCTGTCCCTCCGATCTTGGAATGGAAGAACGGACGGGCAAGAGTGCCCATCCTCCGAATTTGTTCGGGGACGGAATCTCACCACACGGAGGGCCATCATGAACTCCGCCGAGTGGAACCAGGGGCTGCTGCTGTCGGCGGTGTTGGTGATCGTGGGCGGCATGTTGCTGGTGGGAGCTGCGTCGCTGCGGGAGCGGCTGATCGCCGTCGGCACGTTGTCGCAGGCGATTGTCGTGGCGTTCGTCACGAACGGAGCGTTTCACGGACGGAGCGATCTGCCGCTGGCGGCCCTGGTGTTGGCGAGCCTCTTCGCGCTGTGGAGTTGGCTGGGCTCCCTCGGCCAGAGTGACGTTGAGGCCGCGGACGGACTCGGGCGCGCGGTGGATTCACCGTCACAGCGGGAGACGAGGCTCGGACTTTCGAAACCGACGACGAACGATCCCTCTCACCCGGCGGAGGAGCGATGACCGCGTTGGCCGCGTGGTTGGTGCTGCTCGTCGTGAGTCTGCCGATCGTGGGCGTCCTCTCCGCGATGGCGCTCCTCGCGCGGCGAGCGGATCGCAGTGCGGCGGCGATGGCGTGCGTGCGGTTTGGAATGCTGGCCAGCTTCGTCGCGTCGCTGCTGCTCGTGGCGGTGTTGGGAGGGGCATTCGGTTCGCAACTCGACCAGGCCGACTGGCGGATGGGGACCGCATTGCAGCTTTCGGGACCGAGACCGCTGCGCATCGAATGGGCCTGGCGTGCGGATGCTCTGGCGGCGGGATGGGCGGCGGCATTGAGCGGCCTCGCGTGGCTGGCGATCTCCTCGGCGCGGCGCGATGAACGAGGGGCACCGCGCGTCGCGCTGGCCGTGACGGCCGGGATGTTGCACGTGGCGGTCGTGGCGTTGGTGTTGTCGGCGGATCTCGTGCAGATGCTGTTCTGCTGGGGAGCGATTTCACTGACGACGTGGCTGATGGTTGGCTGGGCCACGACCACCGAAGCGGCCTTGCGTGCGATCCGGAGAACGATCGCGACGGGCCTCGCCACCGAGGGCTTTCTGATCCTGGCTGTGTTGCTGATGAGCGTCTCGTCCGGCTCGCTGGTCATCGACGAGGTGTTGTCGGCCGACGGCCTGGCCCGGCTCGGCCAGCGCAACCCGGCACTTCCCGGCTTCGTCGGTTGCCTGCTCGTCCTCAGCGTGTTCGGACGGAGCGGCTTGTTCCCCTGTTTCGGTTGGCATCATGGAGCCGCCGCATGGGACCGTCCCGTCTGGTCGATGATCTATCTCGTCGGCTACGTCCCGTCGGCGGTGTGGCTGTTGTTCCGCTTTCAACCGCTCGTGGCCGCCTCCGACGTGACCCTCACGATGCTGGGCGGATTGAGCACGCTCGGAGCAGTCCTCGGCGCGTTCGTCGCCTGCGGACAGGCGGAGCCGCGCAGTGCGAGAGGCTTCCTCGTCACCGCCCAAGTCGGCGTGATATTCGCCGCGCTGAGTGCTGACCTGTTCAACGTGGAGACACTTCGCGCGGGCTGGCTCGGCGCGACCGAGGTTGCGCCGCGCGCGGCCGATGTGGGGCGAGTCCTCCTCGCCCAACTCGCGGTGATCGCCGGAGCCTTCGTCGTAAGACGGACGTCTCGCACGGCAAGGCCATCCGCCACGGGAGAGACCTGGTACGAACCGCTCGTCCAGCTCAGCCGGCAGCGGCTGTACATCGACGATGTGACGCAGATCGTGGTCGAAGGCCCGCTGCGAATCTGGCAGCAGTTGGCTCAGTTCGTCGAGCACCTGCTGACCGATGGCCTCTTCCCCTCGCTGACCATTCGCCTCCCCGGCTGGTTCGGCCACCAGTTCGAGTCCCTGCAAGTCGGCCGCCTCGAATTCGACCTCGCCACCGCGCTACTCGGCGTGGCCACCCTCTTGCTGACGCTGATCCTGGTGACGTGAGAGGCACTTCAGTCCCACAGGACTGCGTGCGAGCGCATGGTTCAGCAAGTCAAGATCGAGGCGCGACCTCGTACCGCAGTTCGGCGAACCCTGGCCCGAACTGCTGAACCGAGATCAGCCGAAGCGGAGGGAAGACGATTTGGCGCGGAAGCAACGGCTTGCCGGTGCCGAGGGTGACAGAGCCGACTTGAACGATCAACTCGTCAAGCAAACCCGCGTCGTAGAACTGGCCCACCAACTCTCCGCCGCCCACCAGCCAGATGTTCTTGCCGTTGGCAGCGACTCGCATCTGGTCATGGACCGGGCGCACGTCTCCGCTCACGAACCGAATGTCCGCACCAGCCACAGGCGGCAGCTTCCGGCTCGTAAACACCCAGGTCGGTTGAGAGTACGGCCACGGCGCAGCGGACTCGGTGCCCGGCTGGATGACATGGCGGAGCATCCATTCGTAGGTGGACGAGCCCATTGCCAGAGCCCCCACTTCGCGGATGAAGTTGGGGTAGCTGGTTTCATTGACATCGCCAAGCTGAAACAGCCACTCCAACGAATGGTCAGCCGTGGCAATAAAGCCGTCAATGCTGGAAGCGGTGTAGTACTGAGTTCGCATGGCAGATCGGTCACTCACCAGACAGAGCGGACGTTTCCTCAAACCATCCCGTCGCGCGGCAGAGTTTCATTTGGGCGACGTTGTGGTCGATGACGGCGTTCAGGTAGTCGCGGCGGGACTGGGCGAGGGCTTGGACGGATTGCAGGGCCTCGATTGGGAGGCCCCTCGCGTTTTCGATCCGTTGCAGGTTGAGATCGTATGAGCGTTCGGCGGCCTGGATGCCTGACTTGGCGAGTTCGATTCGCTGGCGGCGCGATTCGACCTGACCGCGCGCTTCGACCACTTCCTGGGCGATGCGGTCCATCACGATGACCTCGCGCCATTGAGCCTGCCTGAGGCGCGAGGCGGCTTCGGAGCGGACGGCCTGCTCGCCGAAGCCGAGATTGCGAACCTCCCAGTACGCGACGGCATCGCCATCGAACCGGTCGGACGAGTTGGTGATGTTGCCTCCCAGTCCACCGCCGAACCCGCCGTAGCTGACGCCGAGCAAAACGCTCGGGATCAGCGGTGCGTACTTCTCGCGCCGCAAGCGTTCGCAGGCTTCGCCCACAAGCTGCCGGTGTTCGGCCAGTTCCGGGCGGCGGCTCAGACCCTGAGCCACCAGTTCCTGCGCGGTGGATTCGCGCGAGGTGAAGTGAAGCGGGACCACGAATGGTTCATTCGTCGTGATGGTCACGCTCGGATCGGCGTGGATCAGAAAGGCGAGCTTCGACGACGCCGTCTGCACGGCCTCCTCGGACTGCGAGAGGTCGCCGTCGCGCGCGGCGAGTTCGGCGAGCAACCGGTCATGATCGGCGACCGCTCCCTGTCCGACTCGGGCGAATGTCTCGGTCAGCTCGGCGATGCGGTTGGTCTTCTCGCGGGCTTCGCGGGCGATGGCGAGTCGTTGTTCGGCGCGCAGCAGTTCGAGGTATGCGACGGCCGAATCGCAGAGGATGTCGTTGCGCGCCGATGTGGCGGCGAACTGTCGCGACGAGGCCTGATAGCGGGCGATCTTCGGCTGGAAGACCGCGTCGGTCAGATGGAAGTTGGCAACGAGTCCCGGCACCGAAGGGGATCCCGCTCCGACCGCTCCCGCACCGAGGCCACCGTAGAGCGCCCCGCGACTCGTGTTGAAGACGTTCCCGGCGACGTCCTGAATCGGCCCCTCGTGCTTGTTGTAGTTCACCCCCGCCCGCAGTGATGGAAGCCACAGAATGTCGGCCCGGTCGACCTGGGCATACGCTTCGTTGATCCGTTCGCGGGCCAGGATCACCTGCGGGTTCTGTCCATCGGCCAGGCCCAGCACGCCTCCCAGGTCGAGCGGATACGAATCGGTCCGAGGGGGCGGCGTGCTCGCTTCAGGAGTCGGAGTCGCTGGCGAAGCGGTTGGTCTCACAGCCGTCTCACCTGGCGCGTCGTCTGCCGCGGCGACTGGAGTGACGCGCGACGAGGCTTCCCTGTCAGCGGGTGCTGTTGACGAGAGACTCGATCGACCGGACGCGGCTTCGTCGTTGAAGGCCGCCGGTTCGACTGAGACGCCTTCGATCGGCGACTTCTGCGCGACGCGAGCGGTTCGTGTCGCCGAGCAACCCAGCGGCCATGCCGTCAGCAGAGCAACGACACAGATCGCCCGTCCTCCCTGACGGAACAGCTTCAACATGTCCGGCTCCACAAGGCGCGACACGGTAATGGGACGATCCCTGTCCCTCGCTTTGGAAGTATCGTCCGTGCCGCATTCAACGAAGAGACCGAACGAACTCGGAGGGACCGCTCACGACAGGTTGCTCCGGTCATGCCCGTCAGGCAAACACTACTGGCTGTCGTAGGATGGGCACTCTTGCCCGTCCTGCTTCGGCATCCAAGCGAGGACGGGCAAGAGTGCCCATCCTACGGAGCTACTTCGCCGGCGCGGGTACCGGGGCCGCGACCTCGACGATTTGTCCTTCCTTGAAGGCGGCCGAGTTTGCGCCGATCACCTGTTCGTCGCCGTTCAGGCCGGATCGGATTTCGACTTCGGCTCCGCTTTGGATGCCGAGTTGAACCGGAGCGCGCGTGACTTTGCCGGTTGTATCGATCACGTGGCAGAACGTGACCTTGTCCTGTGTGAGGACGGCGGCACGCGGCAGCGCGAGGACATGCTCGCGGACGGCGGCTTTCAAGTCGGCGGCGACAAACATTCCCTGTCGCAATGTCCCCGAGGCGTTGTCCACGTCGATCTCGACCCGCAGCGTGCGCGTTCCCGGATCGAGCGACCAGCCGGAACGCGAGACCTTCGCCGGGAAGGACGTGCCCGGCAGAGACGGCACGCGCACCGTGGCCTCGCAACCATCCTGGATGAGGACCGCGTCGGCTTCGGGAACATCGACTTTCACGCGCACCTTGTCGATGCGGACGACGGTCAGCAGCGGCAATTCGGTACCATTCGCGGCCGCTCGCACGAGATGGCCGATGTGAATGTTTCGAGCCGCGATCCGGCCGTCGAACGGGGCGCGGATCTGCGTGTAGTCGAGCATCGTCTTGGTTCGATCGGCCTCGGCGGCGGCGACCTTGGCTCGGGCTTGAGCCGCGACGAGATCTGACTTGGCCTTGTCGATGAGCGCACTCGCCTCCTGAATCATCGCCGTGGCCGAGCGCACCTTGGCGGCCGTCTGGCGACGATCGGCATCGGCGGCTTGAAACTGGCTCTCGGTTTCATCGGCCACGCGCTGGCCGACCGCTCCGGTCTTGGCGAGTTCGGCCACGCGAGCCGCCTCCGACTTCCAACGGATGTAGACGGCCTGATCCCGCTCCGCCGCCGCTTCCGTTTCGGCGACCTTCGCCTGAGCCGACGTCCGCGCCGCCTCGGCCACTTCAATCGCCGCCTCGGCCTGTTTGACGTTTGCCTCGGCCTGCTCGATCAGCGCCAGTTTCTGTGCGTGCTCTTCGTTCAGTTCGGGAATGGCCAACTCGCACAGCACCTGTCCTGGTGCGGACTGCTTCCCCTCCTTGTCGTACTTCGGACCGCGCACCTCATCCCCGAGATCGACGTTCAGCTTCTGGACATAGCCCGTGACCTTGGCAAACAGCGGCGCGACTTCAAACGCCTCGACCTGCCCCGGCTGCTCGACCATCCGCACCAGCGTTTTCTTGACGGGCTTGATCGGCGTCACCTTGATCGGCGGCTGTGCTGTTGCGCTCGGAGTGGAAGCAGGAGTCGCCGCACGTTGAGTTCGCTCGCATCCGGAAATTGTTCCGATGATGAGTGAGCAGAATAGTACCAGCCGCGTCATGTCTCGGTGCCTTGTTGATTGGACTCTTCAAAGTAGCCTTCATCGCTCCGCGTGAAGATGGCCTGGGCCGAGATCAGCGCGGAATGTTTGATCTACGTCTGCGTGCATTCGGCTATCTTCACGCGGAGCGATGAAGGCTACTCATGTCACCATCGCAGTATGCACTCGTTGGGTCGTCCGGGTCGAGGGACGCGGATTTGGTAGACGGCTTGCCCATGAGGAGGGCGAAGACGGCCGGCAGCACGAACAGCGTGGCGATTGTTGCGGCGAGCAGGCCGCCGATGACGGCTCGGCCGAGCGGGGCCGATTGCGGACCGGAGTCACCCCAGCCGAGGGCCATCGGCAACATACCGGCCGTCATCGCGAGGCTCGTCATCAGGATCGGGCGGACGCGCGAGACAGCTCCGTGAATGGCGGCCTCGCGGCCGGAGTCGTCTGCGTGGCGACGCTGCTCGGCGAACGTGACGAGCAGGATCGCGTTGGCCATCGCGACTCCGATGGCCATGATCGCGCCGATGAACGACTGGATGTTGATCGTCTGGCCGGTCGAGTAGAGGGCAACGACGACTCCCGCGATGACGGCCGGAGCCGTCGAGACCGTGGCCAGCGAGAGTCGCACCGATTGGAAGTTGGCGGTCAGCATCAGGAAGATCACGACGACCGCCAGCAGCAGTCCGATGCCGAGTCCGCTCAGCATCTGCCTCATCGGGGGAATCTGTCCGCGCAGTTCGGTGGTCACGCTGGCGGGTTTTTCTCCTGACTTCTCCAAGCGGTTGAGGACGGCCAGGATCTCCTGAGACGCTCGCCCCAGATCGCGTCCGACCACGTTGGCGGTCAGCGAAAACTCACGCATCATGTTGTAGCGGTCGAACTGACCGGGCATCTTGCCGGGGCTGATGTCGGCCACGTCGCGGAGGAGCAGCGCGCGGTCGCCGCTGTGATTCACGGGAACCATGCCCAGATCGTCCGCGGTCCGCATCTCGCGCTGGGGAATCTCAAGCTGCACCTGATAGCCGATGCCGGACTTCGGGTCGGGCCAGTAGTTGGGAACGAGGAAGCGGGTCGAGGACGTTCCCGCCACGACCGACCGCGAAATCTGTGAGGCCGTCGTGCCGCTGAGTCCCGCCTTCTCGCGGTCGATCTGCACGTTGACGGTTGGATAATCGAGCGACTGCGCGACTTGGATGTCGCGCAGGAACGGCAGCTTCTCCAGTTCGACTTTGGCCTTGAGGATAAAAGCCCGGTTGTCGTCGTAGCTCTTGCCGCGCGCAGCGATCTCGATCGGCGTGGGCGAGCCGAAACTCATCACCTCGCTGATGATGTCGGCCGGCTCGAACGAGCAGCGGACGTCGGGAAGCCGCTTCGCCAGCTCGGCCCGCAGCGTTTCCTTCATCGCTTCCGTGCTAATGCCGCTGCCGTGCTTGAGAGCGATCCGCAGCAACGCCTCCTCGGGACCGCGCGACCACTGATAGACGGCGTTGATCGGGAAACTGGCCGGGACCGTGCCGACGTAGCCGAGCGTCAGTTCGATGTTCTGGCCGCCCACCTGCTCGCGAATCACGTCGAGGACTTCCAGCGTGATCTGCTCGGTCTTCGTGATGTGCGTGCCGTCGGGAGCGCGGAGCCGCAGGCGGAACTCACCGACATCCACCGACGGAAAAATCTCCCAACCGAGCCGACTGCCCACCGCTGCAATGATCCCGCCACAGGCGATGAAATAGACGAGCACGACCAGCGGGCGGAACGTGACGAGTGTCGAGACGATGCGACCGTAGATCGAGCGCGGAACGGGGAGCGCGGAGTGCGGAGCGGGAAGAGTTGGCGTCGATGCTTTGTCTTCCGCTCCGCGTTCCGCGTTCCGCACTCCGCGCTTCTTCATCAGCCACACACACACCACCGGCACGAACGTGCTCGACAGGACGTAGCTGGCGATCATCGCGAAGCCGACGGCCAGTGAGAGCGGCACGAACAATTCGCGGGCCGCTCCCTCCATGAAGAACGACGGGACGAAGACCGCCAGGATGCAGAGCATCGCCAGCAGACGCGGGACGGCAGTTTGAGCATTACCGAGGCGGACGGCTCGGGCCACCGAACCGGTGTGATGGAACTGCGTGTGGATGTTCTCGATTTCGACGGTCGCTTCATCGACGAGGATGCCGACCGCGAGGGCCAGGCCACCGAGCGTCATCAGGTTGACCGTCTGCCCGCACAACCAAAGCCCGACGACCGACGACATGATCGCCAGCGGAATGTTCAGGACCACGATCAGCGCACTGCGCCAGTCGCGCAGAAAGACAAGCACCATCAGCCCGGTGAGGCACGCGCCGAGCAGGCCCTCGTTCCAGAGGCTGTTGATGGCGCGGGTCACATACGGCGACTGATCGAACTCGAACGCGACTTTGATGTCGTCGGGAAGCTCCTTCTGCATCCGGGGCAGGGCCGACTTGATCTCGTCGATCACGGACATGGTCGAGGCTTCGGCGCGCTTGGTGGCGAGGATGTAGACCGCGCGGCGACCGTTCACCAGCGCGTATCCGGTCGTGATGTCGGCCGCGTCTTCGATGATGCCGATGTCGCGCAGATAGACCGCCGAACTGCCGGACTGCTTGATCGGGATGGCCCCCAAATCCTGCGGGTTCTTCACCATCGCGTTCGTCGGGACGATGGGAAATCGGTCGCCGATGTGGATGTTGCCGGAGGGGCTGACCGTGTTGCCCGCTCCCAGCGCGGTGATGACATCATCGGGCGAGACGCCATACGAGCGGAGCAGGTCGGGGTTGGCTCGAATGACGATCGAACGGGCACTTCCTCCAAACGGCGGCGGGGCCGAGACACCGGGCAGCGCCGAAAACATCGGGCGCACCTTGAACAGCGCCTGGTCGGTGATCTCGTTGACGGTGCGCGTCGCGCTGGAGAGGACCAGATAGCCGACGGGGACGCTGCCGGTGTCGAACCGCATCACAAACGGCGGGACCGTGCCGGGCGGCATCATCGCGCGCGACCGGTTAACGTAGTTGATGGTCTCGGCCATCGCCTGCGCCATGTTGGTCCCCGAGTGAAACGTCAGCTTCATCAGGGCCATCCCCTGCACGTTGCGGCTCTCGACGTGATGGATGTTGCCGATGTAGAGGAAGTGGTACTCGTAGTAATTGGTGAGCAGCCCCTCCATCTGCGCCGGGTCCATCCCGCCGTAGGGCTGACAGACGTAGATCACGGGGAGGTTGAGGCTCGGGAAAATGTCGATCGGCATCCGCTTGAGAGGCAGCTCGATTCCGTACTTCGCCAGCCACGCATCGCAGCTCTTGGGCCGCAGGGCGAGTCCGCACGTCAACGCCACGGCAACGATGCAGACGAGCACCGTCAGAGGCCGCCGCAGGGCGAGCACGATCAGATTCATGGACGATCCCCTTCAGAAAGACTGCGGGCCGGAGGGCAGTCTGAGGGTACGTATCCGCGAAGGGAGACGCAATGTGCGATGGCGTGGCACGGTCAGGAGCGGAAGTCCCCTGAGCGCGATCCTTCGAGCGAAAGGCGGCATGATTTGACGGTTCGGGGATAACGACTCAGACCCTTGTGTCTCTTCCGGGCAGCGTTCTCGTGATGTGCCTCCCAAAGGATTGTCCAGCGGCATTGAGCCGCGCTGGCGCCACCTATACCATTCGGACCACTCAGAGGAGCGAGAAATGAACGCGATTCGTCTTTGCCTGTTTGGAGTATTCTTGTGGATAGGACCGGTCAGCGCGGCCGAACCGGTACCGCCTAAGGGGGTCGTTCGACTCTCCGCAGTCATCACGCCGGAGAGCAGCGGATTGCTTCGGCAACTCCTGGCCGAATTTGAGAAGCAGAGCGGCCACTCCGTTGTTGTCGACAGTCGGCAGGACGTGTTTGGTCTGGCCTATGACGGCAAGGCAGACCTGGTGCTCGCCCATTATGGCCACCGCGGAACCGAAGACTTTTGCGCCGAGGGACTCGGGGGCTGGCCTCGCCCCGTTTTTTCCAATCAAGCGGCCCTCATTGGTCCGTCTTCCGATCCAGCAGGGATTGTCGGGACTCGCGACGCGGTGGAAGCGTTCCGCCGGATTGCCCGGGCCAAAGCCCCGTTCGTCGTCAACAACTCAGCGACGGAAAAGTACCTGGCGGACGTGCTGTGGGAGGCGGCGGAAAAGCCCGACCGGAAGGATTGGTATCGAGACAAGGGCTTGCGGAACCAGGCCGAAACGAAGGATGCCATCCAGGCTGCGATCGAAGAGCAGGGCTACACGCTCTGGGGCTTGGTTCCATTCTTGAAATACCGGGAAGAGCATCCGGACTGCGGCATGAAAGCCCTGGTCACCGATGATCCCTTGTTCCAACGTCTGATGGTCACTGTGCTTGTCCAGCCGGAGAAGTTCGAGGGGATCAATTTCGAGGGAGCCAAGGCGCTGGAGCGATTTCTGATCGCCCCTGAAACGCAGGCACACATCCGTGCCTTCCGAGTTCCGGGCTTTGAGGGTCAGGTCTGGTGGCCCGCCGGTCGGAACAACAGCGGCGCATTTTTGAAAGGCGAATAGGCATGTCTCATCACCGTCCTGGCGCCGGTGCATCCACGAAGAACAATTGCTCGCCGTACTTGTCTTTCCCGAACTCGGCAACGGTCTTTTGAGCTTCCTTCCCTGTGAGGAATTCGACGAATTGGCGCGCGGCCTCTGCGTGAACATGGGGATGTTTCGTCGGGCTCACGACAATCACTGCATAGGGATTGATCAGCATCGGATCACCCTCAATCAGAATGCGCAGGTCCGACTTCGGTTTGTGGGTGAGGTACGTCGCTCGATCAGCCAGCGTATACGCCCGCTTCTCGTCGGCGATCCGCAAGGTCTGGCCCATGCCGGCTCCCGCGCGCAGATAATTCGAGAATTGCGGATCGATGGAAACAGTCTTCCAGAGCTCCAATTCCTTTCGATGCGTGCCGGAATCGTCGCCACGCGAGACAAACGGGAGATCCTCTTCCGCAATGCGCTGTCATGCCATATCGATCGATACTGGCAGGTTCGATGTCAGCGCACCGCTGTCCGGGCCGACGAGTACGAAATCATTGTGGAACACACGAACCCGTGCTTCCCCGAATCCGTCCCGCACAAACTCTTCTTCAGCCTGGGGAGCATGCGTCAGCAGAACGTCCGCGTCTCCACGGCGGCCGAGTTCCAGAGCTTGGCCGCTTCCCACGGCGATGACTTTGACTTCGATGTCCGTCTGCTTCCGGAACAACGGAAGGAGCACATCCAGAAGTCCGCTGTCCTGCGTGCTCGTGGTTGTCGCCAGCGTGAGTGTCTTCGGGGAGCCGGTCGATCTGCTGCAGCCCAGTAGACCGATCGCCGCGATGACCGAGCAGACAACAAGTTGTCGAAACGTTGTGCGCATCAATACACCATCTTTCCCTGAGTGAAGGTCAGTGTTCGAGGATCGCGGGGACGACGGCCAAGTCGTCGACCGGCGCGGATTCTACGACTTGGCCGTCGAGCAGCAGGCAGACGCGGTCTGCGACCCGCTGTACCTGGCCCAGATTGTGTGTGGCCCAGACCAAAGTTGTTTTGCGTTCGGCACGAACTTCACCCAGGACCTCTTCAATGAGGCGAACATACGCGGGATCGAGATTCGCCGTTGGTTCATCGAGCAGTAGCACCTTCGGCTCCAGCACAAGGGCGCGCGCCAGCGCGACGAGTTGTATTTGCCCCCCCGACAACGATCCTCCAGGCCGGCCAGCAAGGCTTTCCAGGCCGAGTCGTCGGAGAACTTGTGCGACCCGGTCTTGCGGGGCGATGCCGCGCAGACGCAGGCCGTATTCGACATTCGCCCGGACGCTGCGCGAGAGAATGATCGGACGCTGGGGCACGAGCGCAATGGACCGGATGGCAACCAAAGTTCCCACGCCTTGCGGCCACGACACTCCCCCCGAATTGCAAGACGCCCGTGTCGATGTGATCCACTCCCGTGAGGACGCGCAGGAAAGTCGCCTTGCCGGCACCGGTGGGACCGACGAGGAACAGTGATTCGCCCCGCACAACCTCGAAGTGGTCGATGGCCAGTGTGAACACATCGCCGTGTCGGCGTCGAATACTGTCCAGAGAGTATGGATTGGTCGCGGTCATCAGGGGGCGGGTCGTCCTTGCAATCGCACGATCGCCAGGTTCGCCAAGAGGGCCAGCGACAGAAGAATGGCACCCAGAGCCAGTGCGACAGCGAACCGGCCGCGACTCGTTTCCAACATGATGGCCGTGGTCATGACGCGAGTATGCCCTTCGATATTTCCACCCACGAGCCACACGGCTCCGACTTCGGAGATGCTGCGGCCAAGCGCCGTCGCCAGGGCCAGCAACACTCCGGACCGCATTTCAGTGAGCAGTGTCCATCGGGCCTGCCACGGTGTGGCGCCCAGGCTGCGCACCTGAAACACTAACTCACGCGGCAACGCTGCTGCCGCCGTCATCGTAATCCCCACTACGAACGGCAGGTCGAGCAGAACCTGCGCGAGGATCATCGCTCGCGGCGTGAAGAGCCACTCCCAGATCCCGAGTGGCCCCGATCGCGACAGAAGGATGTAGAGCACCAGTCCCACCACGACCGGCGGCAGCGCCATCCCGGTGAAGACGAGCGTCTTCACCAAGGCTTTCCCGCGAAACTCGCTGAGCCCCAGCAGCACTCCCAGTGGAATGCCAACGGCACTGCTGATCACGACGGCCGCACCGGACACCCAGAGCGAGAGCGCCAGAATCGGCAAGATTTCGGTGGCAATGGCTTGCATCACGTCATCATTGACTGACAGCGTCTGGGAGACAAGACGAGGCATACCCACTCAAAACTCGCCAACGAATTCTCCCCCACTGCGCGTGGATAATGCCCGCAAGGTGTTCGCATCGACGTTCTCACTCACAAAGCGGACGCTGCCGTCGGCGAGGGCCAGGTGGGCACCACCGGTGTGCTGACTGCCAAAGGCGCACAAGCGGCGAATGTTTTCCACAGACACATCGAACGTCGCAGCACTGTTGATGCTTCCGGGCTTGTTGGCGAAGTCAAAGGGGAAGCGATAGTTAATGGGCCCGAAGCTGCTCATCGTGAGATCGGTGATGCCGAGCTGTCCGCCCGAGGGTGCCCAGTAACCCCACCCGCCCATCGGGTTCGTGGTGTAACCGCCGGCGAAGAAGGTGTCGTAATTCCGGTCGACTTGGCTCCGCTCGCCGAGCAGAATCGTGCTGCTGGTCCCGTCGGTGACGTTGCTGATGCGCACCAGCCCGTGCTGGACCGTCGGGGGTGAGGTGATCGGCGGCCCCATGCCGGCAAAAATTCCATCCCCGCTGATCGAGGCGGGCGGATGGGACTGAGTGCCGCCGTTCCCCCCATAGCTCGTCAGCGCGTAGAGTGCCCCACTTGGTTTGGTGAACGGATTTTGAGGAAGCGTTGCCGAGGGGCAGATCAGCATCGGCAGAATGCGCCCCGTTTGTCCGTTCGTTTCGTTGGCCAGCGGATTGGCGAAGTCCCAATTGTTGTACAACGGCGTCTGATCGAGATAGGGCAGGAGTTGCACATACATCGACCAACCGCGCACGCGCGGCATGGCGGCAAACTGCAACCGAATCTGCCCTGGAGGAAAGCAGGTAGACGTGGCCTCATAGTTGTGGATGGCGAGGCCCACCTGCTTGAGGTGGTTCTTGCACTGCGTCCGCCGGGCCGCTTCCCGTGCCTGCTGCACAGCCGGAAGCAACAAGGCGATCAGGACGGCAATGATTGCAATCACGACCAGCAGTTCGATGAGCGTGAATGCGCGGCGAATTCTGGGGGAGCGCTGCTGCATGGGATTTTCCGCGTCGGTTGAGCCGAAGATTCGAGAACTCACGAAGGCAATAACTTGTGGCAACGACACCGGCGATTCAGTCAGGGTTTCTTGACCACGAGTTCAATCTGACCGGCGTCCTCAATGTCGAGGTAGGTCCGTTCCTCTCGACGCTCAATCGTTCCCGTCACGCGGATCTGTTTGTCGCGAAAGAATTCCACGATATTCGACGTGGCGTGCTTCCGGGCGAGTTCCATTTCCGCGGACTCGGTGATCGCGACGCCGAGGTTGTCAACATCCTGGAAGTTCTCCATCGAATCGAGAAACACTTTTTAACTTGGTCGACTTCTTCGCAGACTTCACCGTCATTTCCACGGTGACTTTCTGGCCGACATGATTCTTCGCCTCCGCAGGGGGAAGAGGCTTCGGGGGCAGGTCTTCAGCGGACATGGCCTGCGCGACCGCGACGAACAGCAAGCAACAGACTGCGAATCGCGACATCGAAACACCCCTTAGCTCGGCAGATTGCGTGGCCAGTAGCCAACGCACCGAGCTTGTGATAGCGAAACGAGAATGAGCCACTTCAAATCGCACAGTGTTGCCATTTGGGCGTCAGCGTAACGTCCTGTCCGCAAAACTCAATTCTGCCGAGGGGAAGAACCATCACTCGGATGCGGCCGGTGGTCGCCCTCAGTTCGCTTTACGGCGCAGAACCGCGCGAAGCTCGGCAGCGCACTCATCCGAGGCCGCGTGGAGCCTCGTCTGCAAGCGGGAATAACTTTCGACCAAAGCCCTGCCTGTCGGCGTCAGTGACGACCTCCGTGCGTCGCTCCCGCCGACCTGGGACGCGACGAGGGGCGTGCCGAATGACTGTTCCACCTGTTTCAGCAATCCCCACACGTGGCGGTAACTGAGCCCGACCTGCGCCGCAGCCGCTTTGATTGAATTCGTCTGTTCGATCGCTTGCAGAATGACGCACATCTGCGAACAGAACACATGCTCGCCTTGCAGTTCCAGCCACACCTTGACCCTGGGGCGGACGGCCAATTTCTCTCTTGCTGAAGCCGAAGCGTTCACTTGTTTCATTCTCCCAACGCGAGAAATTTCACGAGAGGCAAAACGAGTTCAGATCAACAACCTTGAACTGTACCACGATGTTGTGTGGAGGTTACCGCGTCTATGCGAAAATCGCGGGACTTCCATCTCGTGGCCTCGCCGTCCGACAGTGACTGCACGCTGACTGGTCTGCCATCGGGAAAGACGGTGCAAATCTACGTCGTCGCCGTTGGCGAAAACGGGCTCGTCAGCCCGGCGAGCGAAATCAAGGAAATCGTCGTGCCGTGACCGACCGAAGAGAGTGTCAGCGCTTCGCCTCGTCGTTGCTCAAGACGGCGGGCAGTGGCTTGCCGGTGATCAGCCTGGCCTCCACGGCAGGTGCCGGTGGGATTTCGGTGCCGGGCGGGACGTTGACCACCGCGCAGGACGACTCACACTGCGGACACAGGTCTTCGACGACCCATTTGTAGCTTGGCACCGTTGTTGTGACGGTTCGCTTCATCAGTTTCTTTTTCGTGTAGACCGTCGCGCAACATCCCGGAATCCATTCCCGCCACACGAGTCGTTTGGGTTGGACGCACGGCGCCTTGGGATCGCAGCCTTCGTCGCACACCATCTCGCAATGCTTGCAGCCCGGCTTGCTCGGACCCGGGATACAAAAATCCTCTTCCTTGCAGCCCCAACAGGTCGTGGTGATCTTCTTCTCTTCACACACGAGCCGACAGACTTTCTGACAGGCGTGCTGACAGCCGCAGTGCGCGCAGCAGCAACCTTCACCGGCGCGGACCTGATTCGCAATGCCGATGGTCACGACCAGTGTGAGCACATTGCCAATCAGGATTCGGCCGGTAGAAATTCGCATCGCTGTCTGCTTGAACAACATCACATCGTCTCCTCGATCCAAATGTCGCAGCGCGGCTTGAGCAGCCGGCCGGTGTCGGTTTACCAGTTGAAGTCAAAACGTGTGGCAATCAGGTCGGACTGCGTCGATCCGAACGTGGTTCCCGCCGTGGTGACGGGATGAATCCAATCGAAGAGGACTCGAACGCGATCGCTCCAGTACCAGTTGAAGCCGAGCGTCAGATCGTTGTACTGCCCCGCGCTGATATTGCTGAGATCCAGATAAGACCAGCGAGCCTTGGCTTCCCAGGCACCCAGACTGACACTGCCGGGAATGGCGAAGACATTGCTGTACGGAGTCGCGCGTCCGAATTGGGCGCCGTGCTGACCAAATCGCTCGAAGTTGCGATTCTCACCCGTCAGAAAGTAGCTGGCGTGGACGTAAGTTCCGTAGACGTTGACGGAGTCGCCAGCCAGGCGATTGATATTTGAAACGAATGCCTCACTCTGCAAGGAGAACGATCCCCACACGGTCGCAAATTCAAGGTTGCCGTTGGTGTAGGAGTCGGCAGCCACAGTCCCACTGATCAGCCGTGGCCCTTCGTGAACTTGGGGACGCGCGCGAAAGGTGACGCTGTTGTTTTGATCCTTGGTGTAGAGTACTCCCATGCCAGTGTGAACAAGGTAGCGGCCATTGGACGGTTCGTCGTAATACGGCAACCAGGTGACTCGACCACTGACCCGGACGCCCTGATTGTCATCAATCCGCTCTTTGAGTGCCTCGCTGACGCTGTCAAAGAACGCGCCGTAGGTCCAGGTGAAATTCTGATCGTCGTTTGCGTTGTAGAAGGCGACTCCGACTTCACGATCCGCTGAGAAGATCCCCTGAGAGGGAATGGATCGTTCCATGAAAAGAGTATTGGTGTCGTTGGTCACCTGTTCGAGGCTGAATGGCACGAAGAAGTTGCCGATGCGAAATCGTCCCAGCCAGGGGATCTCGTTCATCGAAAAATACGCGTCCTTGATATCTGGAGAGACCACGGTACCGGCCGGACTTTCGCCAACGGTCTCCGGTTCAAAGGTCATCTGCAGGCGAAAGTCATAGACGCCGTATCCCGTGCCATCGGCGACGAGGCGCAGGCGGCGGAACTCAAGATAGTCTTTCGGGCCGGGTGCGGCGGCGGGGCCGGTAATGGCCGGATCGGCTTGAGCCCAGTTGACGTAATCCAACTGCACGTGGCCACCGAGTTTCACCGTCCACTTCTCACCGGAGACGTCGGTCCAGACATCGTCGGTCTTTTTCGCAGCGGCCGCCTTGGCGTCGGCCTCTTTGCGCTTCTTCAAGTCCTTCTCGACTTCGGCGAGCCGTTGCGAGAGCTGCTGGACCAGATCGACTCCGTCCGCCTCCTCGTCAACATCGACTTCGCCTTCATCGAGCAGACTCGCCTGCGAAACGGCATCGAGCTGCTTCCGTCGCGCGGCGGCCTCATCCTGCCGTTTGAGTTGTGCCTCGACCTCGGTGACTCGCTGCTGCAACTGCTCGAACGGATCATCGGACGCGTCCAAAATGCCGGCCAAAGACGTCAGGGCCATCAAGCAAGCGACACAGGACCGAGCGAGGCTTCGTCCAACCGTGCGTCGAATCATGATTGTGTGAGACAGCATTGCGCTCTCCCTGCCGTCGAACCGATCGCGCCATGTGTTTGGCAACGTGATGAGTTCCAACACGTCCCCATTTGACACGCGTCACGAGAGTCCGCATGCCTCCATGCCGCGGTGTCAGTGCCGGCCACTGCGACAGTGATCGCGGTCCGACGCTCCCTCATGACCGACTTTAGAATCGGCGGCCGTTCACACACGAATTCAGTCGCACATCGCGGAGTTTCAGAAAAGACGACCAAGTTGGTCGTACTAGGTTCACAACACCCGTGGTTTACGCTTGCGGCATATCCGGAAAACTCCATCAAGGCTGGCTCCGTCTGCGTGATAGTGCCCTAACTTGGTGGTTCAGCGACCCGGACGTTCCAAACGTCCGGATCGCTTTTCGATCCCTGAAAGCGACTCGCCCCCCGGCCGCGTTGCCGCAACCGGGGGGCGGTCCGATCGCCCCGAAACAGTTTGTCCGTCACGAGTGAGGTTGATGCCGTCCGCGCAGCTTCAGGTTCCGGATCGGTGGATGATGCCGCTTGGCCGTCCTCCGCACCGAACGGTCGGTTTCAGTAGTTCCACTGAAGTTGCATTCGAATGAGTTCACCCTTCTCTTGCTGATGCGGAATCACCGGGAATGTTCTCTCACTCCACGTGTAGGCCATGACCAGTTCGAGGCCCTTGCTGAACTGATACTCGCAACCAACCTCGGCCTCGCGGATGTGATAGTTGGGGCTGTTCGTCTCGTGCTTGCGTCCACCGTCATAGCGTTGAACGCGGGCATAGGGGATCAGCGTCCCCTTGCGTCCGTTGAAGCCGACATCGTCGAGCTTGTAGAAGACTTGGAGGTATCCCCCCTCCAAAGAACCGGGAACGACGGCCGTGTTGGTCGCATTCAGTTCCGGGCCTTCGCCCCAGGTGTATTCGCCCTGAAGTCCCAACGGCTGCGGATAGAGAACGAAGCTGACGGCTGCACGACGGTCGGTGTACTCATCACCCGGCAACCCTGTGACGACGCCCGAACGGGTGATGACGTATTTCCCCGTGTACCCGCTGATGCCCGGCTCAAAAATTTGGCAGTTGGCAAACTGAATGGGGTAAGTCAACCGGCTGACGATGTGCAATCCGTCGTTCAGCTCCGAACGATTGGCGGTCTGGCCGTTGTAGGCTCCGAAGGCGAACACGCCGTAGTCGCCCGACCCCTTCAACCCGCTCTCGACGAGATACTTGAACCGCTCGCGAATTTCGGAGGGAGCCCAGTAGAAAAACACACCGAGGTCACGCTCGTTGACCACACCGCTATTGACGGCATCGGCACGGTCGAGCGCGAGGCGATTCTGGCTCGATTGCAGGTTTTCCCAGGCGTACGGAATTTTCGACTGACCGACACGCAGCCGGTACTCCTTTTCACTGTCGAGGAAGATGTCGGCGTAGAAGTCGCGAATTTGCAAGAAGTGGAGGAAGTTGGGGCCGCCGACGCCGGAGGCGAAGTCGGGCTGAATGTAGTACGAGATGCGGTCGTTGATGTCGCCGCTGAAGATCATGCGCGCCCGCCGCAACAGGAACGATCTGTTGTCGCCGATCGACTGATCACCCTGAAGGTTGACCAATTCCGGATTTGTCTCACCCAGCCGGTTGTAGCGAAACTGGGCGTAGCCCCGGATCTTCATCTTCTCGTACCACTGCTTCTCTTTCTTTTCCGTCACCGGCGCGGGCAGCTTGTCGGTAGACATCGCGCCGAACACCAGGTCTTCCAGCGGAGGTGGAACCGCTGCCATCTGGGGGTTCCCCGAGCTGTCGTTCGATGTGGACAAGCCGAGCCGACTGCGAAACAACTCATTCTCGTGTTGCTGTTCGGCCAGACGCTTTTCCAAATCGAGCAGCCGGTCTTCGAGCGTGAACTCGCGCGGCGCGGGAGGGGCATCGGCGAAGTCGGTCAGCAGAATGCCCGAGCCTTGGTCGGTCGAGTCGTCGGCGATGTCCTGCATCCAGTCGACCGGTTCGTCGTCAGGAATCGAGAGGCCCGCGTTTTGGATGAGACTCGTCGGGACGGGCGTTTGCGGGCGGTTAGCCGCAGACGCAGGCAACGGCCTCGGCGGTGGAGCAGGTTCAGCGGCACCAATTGCTGAAGCGGCCAAGCCGAGGCACAGCCCGGCGATCAACCGGGCGAGGCCGGGCCAGCGCAGTTGGCGATGGAACTTCATCGTGAACATCCCCCAGTACGGATCGATCTTGCAGCCGTTGGAAGATGTATCGGTTGTGGCGGCTTTGCCAATGAATCTGTCAATGTCAATATTCGAAATCTCTCCCGGTTGAAGCGGTCACAACGGCGTTTGAGCCGCTGTGAAGGAGAAACCACGAGGACCGTCTGCCCGACTGGAGCGGAAACTGCCGGACGGGCAAGCCAGAGGCTTACCCCACGTGATCGACAAAGCCGGAGCGCGACCGTTGCATGCCCTGAGTCGAGCCGCAGTTGGACTTTGACTTGAACACGGGGCTATACTTCCGCCGGTTGTTGCTCCCGCGACCCGTCTTTCCCGCCGAATTGCCCCGCCTGCGCCGTCTTGGCCCGTCGTTCCGAGGTCTCGTTTCATGCACGTCTCCGTCACCTGCGCTGGCTGCGGTCAGGCGTTTCGCGTCGATGCGAAATTCGCGGGACGGAAAGGCAAGTGTCCGAATCCCGACTGCCGTCAGGTCTACACCGTCCCCCAAGCTGCGGCGGCCGCCGAGGCCGAGTTCTTCGCGAGCATCCCCTCCGAGGAAACCGATTCCGCTGAGGAGTCTCGCGGGCAGCCACGGGGCGCGAAACAGAGTCTGTCATGGGGCAAGCCGACCCCACCGAAGGGCCAGACGAAGGCTCGGGCCGCGTGGTGGAGTCGGCTGGACCGGCCTTCGTTCTTCGTCGGCGCGGCCGTGACCGGCGCGATCGCCTTGTTGTTGCTGGCGGTCTTGCCGCTGCTGTCCGGCAGACGAACGGGTAGCAGTGTCGCGGCGGAACAGGCGAAGACGAGTTACGTGTCCGACGTGTTACCACTCGTCAAGAAGTACTGCAGCGAGTGTCACGGGAACGATGAGCCCGAAGCGGGGATCTCG
The DNA here is from genome assembly GCA_031412755.1 of Schlesneria sp. Classification (GTDB taxonomy): domain Bacteria; phylum Planctomycetota; class Planctomycetia; order Planctomycetales; family Planctomycetaceae; genus Schlesneria. Next base: position 26,067 of record JANODP010000123.1, read on the forward strand.
TTCGCCAAGTACACCGACGAGGCGGCGCTGCTGAAGGACCGCAAGACGTGGGAGCGTTGTTTTGAAATGATCTCGCAGGGGGCGATGCCTCCCGCCGACAGCCCGCAGCCGACGGCCGAGGAGAAGGCCAGGCTGGTCGAGTATCTCGAAGCGGCGTTGTTTCGCATCGACTGCACGAAGATCTCGGACCCCGGCCGCGTGACGATTCGCCGGCTGAACCGGACCGAATACAACAACACGATCCGCGATCTGCTGGGAGTGGCCGTTCGACCGGCGGACGACTTTCCGTCGGACGACGTCGGTTACGGCTTCGACAACATCGGCGATGTCCTCTCGCTCCCGCCGCTGTTGATGGAGAAATACCTCGACGCGGCCGAGACAATTGCAGCCGAAGCGATCTCCGTCGTCGATCCGTCCCAGCCGGCGGTGCGCGAGTTCACTCGCAACGAACTGCGCCGCAGCGGGGTCGCGCATCCGCATGGCGACGATGCGGTGATCCTGGTTTCGGTCGGAGACTTTTCGATGGAGGTCGATGTCCCGCGCGCGGGGACGTACGTGCTGAAGACGAGGGCATCCGAAACGCCGGCCGGGTCGGAGCACGCCAAGATGGAATATCGTCTGGATGGCAAGCCGTTTCATACGTTTGACGTGAACACCGTCGAACCGAAGGGGCTGCCGTGTGAGTTCCGCGTCAAGGTTCCGCAGGGCAAGCACAAGCTGTCGGTCGCATTCCTGAATGACTTCTATGATGAGAAGGCCAAGGACAAGAAGCAGCGGGATCGCAACCTGATCGTCCGCGACGTGCAGGTCGTCGGTCCGCTCGAGATCGAGGCGAGCCAGTTACCCGAGTCTCACAAACGGTTGCTCGCGGTGGTGCCCGGCAAGGAGAAAAGCCCCGCCGCGGCGGCCCGCGAAAATCTGCAGCCCTTCCTGCGACGGGCCTTTCGCCGGCCGGTGAGCGATGGTGAAGTCAACCGGTTCGTCGAACTGGTCGAACGCGCGGTGAAGCAGGGGGAACCGTTTTCGTTCGGCATGCGAGTGGCCGTGACGGCGGTGCTCGTCTCGCCTCACTTCCTGTTCCGGATCGAGACCGACAAGAGTCCGAACGATCCCGCCGACAAGCATTCGCTGAACGACCACGAACTGGCCTCGCGGCTCTCCTACTTTCTGTGGAGCAGCCTGCCGGATGCCGAGTTGTTTGCGAGTGCCGACCAGGGCGATCTGCACACCGACGCTATTCTCGAAGAGCACGTGCGGCGGATGCTGAAGGACCCGAAGTCGCAGGCCCTGGTCGACAACTTTGCCGAGCAATGGCTGCAGCTTCGCATCCTGAACGAGATCACTCCCGACCCCGAGCGATTCCCCGAGTTCACGCCCGACCTGCGCGAGGACATGAAACACGAGACGCGACGGTTCTTCGAACACGTCATGCGCGAAGACCGTTCAATCCTGGAGTTCCTCGACGGATCGTACACGTTCGTCAACGAGCGGCTGGCCAAGCACTACGGCCTTGAAAAAGTCTTCCAGAATGGCTCCGAGTTTCAGCAGGTCAGTCTCGAAGGAAAGCACCGCGCGGGACTGCTGACGCAGGCGAGCATCCTCACGCTGACGTCGAACCCCGACCGGACCTCGCCCGTCAAACGGGGCAAATGGGTGATGGAGGTGATCCTCGACCGGCCCCCGCCACCCCCGCCCGCCAACGTCCCCGAACTGGAAGAGACGGCGAAGGCTCAGCCCAACAGCACGCTCCGCCAGCAATTGGAGCTGCACCGGCAGAACGCGTCGTGCGCGTCGTGCCATCGCGTGATGGATCAGCTTGGGTTCGGGATGGAGAACTTCGACGCGATTGGCCGCTGGCGCGAGACCGAAAACGGCCAGCCGCTCGACACCACCGGCGAGCTTCCCGGCGGTGGCAGTTTCAACGGTCCGGTCGAGTTGGCGGGAGTCCTGCGGCGAAAACAGTGCGAATTTGGCGAATGCCTCGCGGAAAAGATGCTGACTTATGCGTTGGGAAGAGGATTAGAGTACTACGACCGCTGTGCGACGGATAAGATTGTCGCCTCCCTGAAGGAGCATGACTTCCGGTTCTCGGTCCTGGTCGCCGAGATTGCCAAAAGTGAGCCGTTCCGGATGCGGCGCGGGGAAGAAACGAAGTGAGAAACTTCAAGTTCCAAACACCAAGGGACAAACAAATCTCAAAGGAAGAAATCCCAAATCGCCAAACGAAGGCGACCCGCAATGCTGGACTATTCCAACTGGCGTAGTTTGAGACTTGAAGCTTTGAGATTTGGGATTCGTTTGGTTTTTGGAACTTGAGCTTTGAGATTTTCTCTGGACGCGGCGCACCTCGGCGTCCGTTTGATTGAGAGCGACTGCGGTTGCTCGACCGAGGATGATTGACGATGGAAGCCGGTTGGCTTCGCTACCTCTGGCGGCATGAGGCCGCACGTTAGAAGGAATTGCAGTGAACGATCAAGACTTGCCGGAAGACGGCGCGAATCCGATGGTTGCCGGTCAGGTGCCCGGTGTGGCCGCCAAGGCGGCGGCGGACGAAGCGGGAATGGCTCGGGACGAAGTTGCTGTCGCGGTGTCCGAACTGATGGATGACGAACTGCTCGACGACGAGTTCGCCGGGGAGGATGACATCTTCGAGGACGAACCCGACGATGACCTCAGCGAAGAAGAGCTCGCCGCGATCAAGATGAAGAACAAGATGGAGCAGCTCTTCGCCGATGATCCGCTGGAAGACGAGTACAGCGAGTTGGATGTGCTGACGCTCGAAGAGGCGGCGATCTACCTGAAGATCGAATTCGGCGACCTGCGCCGGATGATCAAGGAGCAGGGCCTGCCCGGTCGGAAGATTGGCGACGAATGGCGGTTCCTGCGCGGTGCGATCGCCGATTGGCTCCGCGCGCCGGGTGGCTCGTCCACTCCGGCGGCTCAGCCCGCGCGGCCGGCTCAATCGGAGCGGCCCGCCCGCGCCGAACGTCCCGCGTTTGATGATCGAGCACAGCGCGAAGCGCGTCCGCGCCGTCGCTTCCCCGACGTCGAGGTCAACGTTGACGAAGGCTATCCGCCACGCAGCCAGCCGCCTCGCCCGCGTCCTCAGTTCCGCAGCCAGAATCAATTCGGTGGCGGAGCGGAAGCCGGAGGCTATCAGGGTGGTTCGGGACAGGGCGGAGCAGCACAGGGGAGTTATCCTCCACCACGCCGCGGTCGCTACGAAAGCGATCAACAACAGCCGCCACAGGGTGAGTATCAGCCGCCTCGCAAGCGACCGCCGTTCCGCGAGAATCAGGGAGGCCAGACGGGTGGAAGCCGGTTTGGAGGTGCCCAAGGGGGCGCGGCCCAGGGAGGCGAGGGCCAGGTGGGCGGACGCCGCTTCGTGGGCGGTCCCAAGAAACCAAAGCGCGAGGCGCTGGGTAACCAGCGTTTCAAACGACTGGATCGTCGCCGCTTCGGCAACGATCAGGGTGAGTGATTTGTGGAGTGACTTCACTCAGTAATTATCAGGAATGACTTTTCGGAGCGGGGGGCGTGAGCCCCCTGTTTCCGAATTCATACAAGTCTCGACGCTGATTCAGGGGGCTCACGCCCCCCGCTCCGAAGAGGAATGACAAGGAAGAAGGAATAGAAATGAGTCAGCATCTTCCACTGCATCGTCGCACGTTTCTGAAGGGCGTCGGCGCGACGCTCGGTCTGCCGTTGTTGGAGGCGATGCTTCCGGCGGGCGGCTTCGCGGCGCAGTCGGCCGGCGCGCCGAAGCGGATGGCGTTTGTCTTCGTCCCCAACGGCGTAATCGTTCCCGACTGGACCGTGAAAGGGGAGGGGGCCGACTGGCAGCTTTCACCCACGCTCGAACCGCTCGCGAAGGTGAAGGATCGTGTCTGTGTGGTGAGCGGCCTGATGCAGGACAACGCCCGCGCCAAAGGGGATGGGCCGGGCGACCACGCTCGTTCGTCGGCCGCCTTTCTGACGGGGGCTCACCCCGTGAAAACGAGCGGCGTCGATATCAAGGTGGGTCAGTCGGTCGATCAGGTCGCGGCCGACAAGGCCGGGCGTCAGACCAAGCTGCCGTCGATCGAACTCGGCACCGAAGGGGGCCGCAACGCGGGGCAGTGTGACTCGGGATATAGCTGCGCCTACTCGAACAACATCTCGTGGAAGACGGCCACCACGCCGATGGCCAAGGAGATCAACCCGCGTCTCGTCTTCGAGCGGCTGTTCGGTTCGACCGACGACCGTGAAGCGGCGAAGGGCCGCGCGAAACGGGACGAGTACCGCAAGAGCATCCTCGATCTCGTGACGGACGATGCGAACAAACTCAAGCAGCAGCTCGGTCAGACCGATCGCCGCAAGGTGGACGAGTACTTCTCCAGCGTGCGGGAGATCGAGCAGCGGATCGAGCGGGCCAAAGCCGATTCGTCCAATCAAAAAATCCCCGACCTGACGCTGCCGCGCGGCGTACCGAAACAACTCGACGAACACATCGGGCTGATGTTCGAACTGATGGCGCTCGCCTTCCAGACCGACACGACGCGCGTGGCGACGTTCATGATGGCCAACGAGGGGAGCAACCGCAGCTACCCGATGGTCGGCGTCAACGACGGCCACCATCATCTCTCGCACCACCAGAACAAGCAGGACTGGATCGACCACCTCAAGAAGATCGACAAGTATCTCGTCGGGCATTTCGCCAAGTTTCTGGAGAAGCTGAACGGCATCTCCGAGGGGAACGGCACGCTGCTGGACAACTCGATGATTGTGTACGGCAGCGCGATCGCCGACGGCAACCGCCACAGTCACCACGACCTGCCGATCCTGCTCGCGGGAAAGGGCGGCGGCACGATCGCGTCGGGACGGCACCTCGTCTATCCGAAGGAAACGCCGCTCAACAACCTGTTCCTGTCGATGCTCGACCGGATGGACGCGAAAGTCGATTCGCTCGGCGACAGCACCGGGCGGTTGAAGGGGCTCGAAGGATGAGGACTGGTCTTCAGCCCGGAGGGCGACAGAACGTAGCCCACGGCGCGAGCCGTGGGGTCAGAAGCAACCGGCTCTGGCAGCCCAGCGGGCGACACTTGGTTGAGATTGGTGCTCTGGCTCGGAGTGTGTCGCCCTCCGGGCTGAAACAGGTGCTCGCTCGCCCAACCCACGGCTCGCGCCGTGGGCTACGTTCTGTCGCCCTCCGGGCTGAAGAGCAAACTATCCCAAAATCACGACCTATCCAGAAATCTCGACCCTGTTCTTGGGCAAGGTCTGGGCTGATCTTCGTGTTGCTGGTTCGCATCGTCTCGGCGGCTGAGACGCCAACCGGCGAAATGGTCTTCAAAACGAAGTGCGCCTCGTGTCACGGGGCCGCGGGTGAGGGGACGAGCAAGAACTACCCTCAGCCTTTGGTCGGCGACCTCTCGATTGGCGAGTTGACTCGATACATCGAGAAGACGATGCCCGAGGACAAGCCGGGGACGTGCGTCGGTGAGGAGGCGGCTCGGGTCGCGGAGTACATTCACGGCACGTTCTATTCGCCGACGGCGCAGGCTCGGAACAAACCGGCTCGCATCGAGCTGTCGCGTCTGACGGTCAGGCAGTACCGCAACGCGGTCGCCGACTTGATTGGCAGCTTTCGCCAGGAGGCGAGACCCGATAGCCAGCAGGGTCTGCGCGGCGAGTACTTCAAATCTCGGCGGCACAACGGCAAGGATCGGGCGATCGAACGGATCGATCCCGTTGTCGCCTTCAACTTCGAGGACAAGAGCCCCGACGCCGAGAAGATGGAACCGCACGAGTTTTCGATTCGCTGGGAGGGTTCCGTGCAGGCTCCCGAGACGGGCGAGTACGAGTTCATCGTGCGCACCGACCAGTCGATGCGGCTGTGGGTGAACGACCTCAACGCGCCGCTGATCGATGCATATGTGAAGTCGGGGAGCGGCACCGAATACTCGCAGTCGCTGTTCCTGTTGGGAGGCCGTTCGTACTCGCTGAAGCTGGAATTTTCGAAGGCCAAGCAGGGCGTGGACGACAAGAAGGCGAAGGAGAAGCCCCCCGCGAAGGCGATGATTTCGCTCGAATGGAAGCGTCCGCATGGCGTCGCCGAAGTGATCCCCGCGCGACAGCTCTCTCCCGGTCGCTTTCCCGAGACGTTTGTCGTCACCACGCCGTTTCCACCCGACGACCGCAGCATCGGTTACGAACGCGGTACGAGCATCTCGAAGGAATGGGATCAGGCGACGACCGACGCTGCGATCGACGTGGCGGCGTACGTGCTGGCACATCTCACCGAATTGTCGGGCGTGAAGAGCGACGCCGGCGACCGCGAGCCGCGTCTGCGCGAGTTCGGTCGCAAGTTCGCCGAGCGGGCGTTTCGGAGGCCGCTCACCGACGAGCAGCGTCAGCTCTACATCGACCAGCAATTCACCGAGGGTGGCGATCCGACGGCCGCTGTCAAACAAGTTGTCTTGCTGGTGCTCAAGTCTCCGAGATTCCTCTATCGCGAGATTGGAGAGACGGCTGATGCGTATGACGTGGCGTCGCGAATGGCCTTCGGGTTGTGGGACTCACTGCCGGACAAGGTTCTGCTCGACGCCGCGGCCAAGGGCGAGTTGGCCACGCGCGAGCAGGTCGTCTCACAGGCCGAACGGATGGTGAACGATCCCCGCTGCCGCTCGAAGCTGCGTGACTTCCTGATGCAGTGGCTGAAGGTCGAGCACGCGCCCGACGTGGCCAAGGACTCGGCGAAGTTTCCCGAGTTCAGTGCGGTCATCGCCGGCGACCTGCGCACGTCGCTCGAGTTGATGCTCGATGAGTTGATCGCCAGCGACGGGAGTGACTTCCGCCAGCTGCTGCTGTCCGAGTCGCTGCATCTCAATGGTCGCCTCGCGAAGTTCTACGGAGTCGACCTGCCCGAAGAGGCGGCGTTCCAGAAGATCGACCTCAACCCGGGAGAGCGGGCCGGCGTGCTGTCGCATCCGTACCTGATGACGGGCTTCGCGTATTCGGCCACCAGTTCGCCGATCCATCGCGGCGTGTTCATCGCCCGCAGCGTGCTCGGCCGCTCATTGAGGCCGCCGCCGGAAGCGGTTGTGCCGTTTGCGCCAGACCTGCACGCCGACCTGACGACGCGCGAACGGGTCGCCCTGCAAACCCAACCCGAAACCTGCATGGCCTGTCACCGCCTGATCAACCCGCTCGGATTCACACTGGAACATTTCGACGCCGTCGGCCGATATCGAAAGGAAGAACAGGGCAAGTCGGTCGATACGACGGGAGCCTATCGCACTCGCACCGGCGAACTGGCGACCTTCAATGGTGTCCGCGAGCTCGCCCAATACCTCGCCGCCAGCGAAGAAACTCACGCCGCCTTCGTCCAGCAACTGTTCCATAACGTCGTCAAACAACCGGTCCGAGCCTACGGCAGCGGCACGCACACCAAACTCCGTCAAGCCTTCGCCGACGGAGGCTTCAGCATCCGCAAACTGCTGGTCGAGATCATCGCCGAGTCGGCGTTGACAGCCACCGAACCCAAACCGCAAACTGCCGTCGTCCATTAAAATCCCAGCCGCGACATCGGTCCGAATTTGTGAACCTGTTGCAACGGAATTTCTCATGATCGCCGTTCTTCCCACTGAACTTGAAGAGTTTGTGCAGTCTGAGATTGCGATGGGCCATTTCAGCAATCGCGATGAAGTCATCGCTGCTGCGGTGAAGCAAATGCAACAGCGACAGTCCGAGCCACCGGAACAAAAGTCGGTGCAGGAGGCATTGGCCGAAGCAGATGCAGACTTCGCTGCTGGTCGCGTCCGTCGGTTTGAGGACGAAGCAGAACTGAGGGCCTTCGCCGAAGAGATCAAGTCCAATGGTCGGGCACGCTTGGCGGCGAAGCGAGCCTGACATGAGCCGCTATGAAATCGGGGAACGTGCCGAAGCCGACTTGAATGAGATCTGGACGTACATCGCCCAGCATGACCCTCAGGCGACAGATCGACAGATTGACCGCTTGTTTGAACGGTTTGAGATGCTTGGACGCCAACCAACGATCGGTGAACTTTGGGGCAACAACTCGCCGAGCCTGCGAGTCTTTCCGGTCGGAAAATTTGCGGTGTTCTACGCGATCGAAGATGATACGGTTCAGATTCGACGAGTCCTGCATGGAGCCCGCGATTTGAGTCAGTTCGTGGGAAGTGACGAATAGCCCAATCGAGTTTGTCGGAGAGCGATCTCCGTTTGACTTCCGCCAGCAAGAGATTTTTAGCAACGCCAATCTTGGAGCGACGACGTGCATTCATCCTCCCGACGCGAATTTCTCCGCGACCTTGGTCTTAGCGCAGCGGCCTTGCCGTTCGTGTTGAATCTGCCCAGCTTGGGGTTTGCGAACCAGACGTCTCGCAAGCAGCGGCTGGTCATCATGTTCAGCCCGAACGGGGTCATCCCCAATGCATTCTGGCCCGAGGAAGAGGGCGAAGACTTCAAGCTGAAGGAAAGCCTGTCGCCGCTGGAGCCGTTCAAGAGCAAGCTGCTCACGTTGCATGGGGTCTGTGACAAGGTGCGCGGTGACGGTGACAGTCACATGCGCGGCATCGGCTGTTTGCTGACGGGGACGGAACTCTTCCCCGGCAACATTCAGGGGGGATCGGATACGCCGGCCGGTTGGTCGAGCGGCATCTCGATCGATCAGGAGATCAAGAACTTCCTGCAGGCCGACGCCGCCACGCGAACGCGCTTCGGGTCGCTGGAGTTTGGTGTGATGGTTCCCGAGCGGGCCGACACGTGGACGCGGATGTCGTACTCCGGCCCCAACAAGCCGATCGCGCCGATCGACGATCCGTACCAGATGTTCGCGAAGCTGTACGGCCGCATGAAGGATCGGGAGAGTCTGAAAAGCATCCTCGACGAATTGCAGGGCGATCTGAAAAAGGTCGCGTCCGTGGTGAATGCCGAGGACCGGCGGTTGCTCGAAGAACAGACGACCTTCGTGCGCGAACTGGAGCAGGAACTGAAGGCCGCGACGCCGCAGTCGGTCGGCCACGCGGTCCCCGAACTGGAGCCGGGGATCAAGGAAGAGAACGACAACATGCCGCGGCTCAGCAAGCTGAACATCGACCTGATGGTGAACAGTTTCGCCAACGACTTCGCCCGCGTGGCGACGTTGCAGTACACGAACTCGGTCGGCGGGGCCAAGATGCGGTGGCTGGGGATCGACGAGGGACATCACGAACTCTCGCACCATCCCGACACCGACGAGAAGTCGGTCGACAAGCTGACCCGGATCAACAAGTGGTATGCCGAGCAGATGGCCTACCTCGCGCAGCGTCTGGCCGAGACACCCGAACCGGGTGGCGGCGGCAACCTGCTCGACAACACGCTGATCGTCTGGACAAACGAACTGGGCAAGGGGAACTCGCACACGCTGGACAATATCCCGTGGGTGCTGGTCGGGAACGGCCTCGATTTCCAGATGGGCCGTTCGCTGAAGTACCGCAAGACGGCGCATAACCGGTTGCTGATGTCGCTGGCCCACGGATTCGGCCACCGCATTGAACGATTCGGTAATCCCGACTTCTGCGGTGACGGGCCGTTGTCGAATCTGACGTGATCGAATGTGGGGGCAGGTTTTTTACCTGCCCGTGGCACCAGAGCGAAAATTCCTCAGTCCGGGGCGCGGGCTGGTAAGAAACCTGCCCCCACGTGTCGCGCTTCATCTCCCGGGGTGAGATGGCTACCTTGTTGTCGGCGTCGTGGCACTCGTCCCGTCGGGAAGCGAGTGACGATCGCCGGTTGTCAGGTCTCGTGAGGCTCGTCATGTCCAAGTCACTCGCGGTTGTGTTGGCTCTCGGCTTGGTTCTTGGCACGCGCCGCGAGGCTGCGGCGTTCGCACCCTCGCTGCAACTCGCGCGGGCCGTCTGTTTGCAGGACGGTCCGAACGGGAAGAAGCCCGCGGGCGATGACAAGTCGTCCACCGATCCCGAGGCGCTCAAGAAGCTCCTCGAACGGATCGGCAAGTTGGAGACGGAGGTCGAGCGGCTGAAGAACGGCCAACCGGCGCAGGCCGATGCTCCGGCGAAGGACGGGCAGGTGTTGACGCTGGTCGACATCGCGCACGTGGGGATGGCCTATACGGCGAACGGGCAGTCGCGGTACGTGGCCATTCACGTCACGCTGGCCAACACCACGGGACAGGCCGTGACGCTGACGCGCGAACAGGTCTCGGCCGAGATCGACGGTGAGGCCCGCAAGTTGGAGCAGATTCCTCCGGGAGTCGTCAACTTCTCGTTCATGCACGGCAAACAGAGCTACACCCTGCAATCGATGCAGCCCGCGAAGAGTTGGAAGGTTCCGGCCGGGGGCCAGAATTCGTTCTGGCTCGTGTATCCCGGGCTGCCGGTGGCGACGACGGTTCCCCGGTGCAAGCTCAAGCTGACACTGGGCGACGTCACGAAAACAGTCGATGTCAACGAGGTGCAGCGCGCGGTGCTGGGCCTCGAACCCGAGCGGATCGGTCCGCGCGGCAGCCTGGCGCTGCTGACGATCACCGGGACGATGACGGCGTTCAACACGCAGTCGCTGATCGACGAGATGGACAAGCTGGTCGCGCTGAAGGTCGCGCGGGTTGTCCTGCGGTGGAGTGCCGACGCGCCGCAACCGGACGGTCAGATCCTGAACTGGCTCAATCAGGCCACGGCGATGCTCGGCCAGCCTCGCAACGGCAACGAACAATTCCCGGCCATCCCCGGCGGGCTGCGCGAGTTTCACCTGGTGAAGTTCTCCGACAACGACGGCTCGGCCGACTACAGCGGCTATCGCGGAAACAACACGCCGCTGCGGGTCCACAAGACGGCGGCCGAGGCGGTCGGGTCGGCGCTGCGGACCGCGTACCTCGCCCTGCCTCGCGACGAACTGCTGCAGGAGATTCGCGAGGGCCACGCGCTGACCCGCGCGGCGGCGCTGGCCTACGGCGGCGGACGACTCGACGCCGAGCATCTGCCCCAAATCTTCCAATGGATCGCGGACAAGGACCCCGAGATTCAGCGGGCCGCGCTGCAGGCCCTCAGCCACTTCGGTGAGCCGGAGGCGGTCGAGAAGCTGGTCCACTACGCGAAGCGCAACGTCGAGCCGCTGTCGAGCGCCGCGATCGAGAGCCTCGCCGGATCGCGGTTTGGAGCGGCGCACGACGCGCTCATCGGCCTGCTCAAGAATGAAGAGCCGGAATCGAAGAAGCGGATCGTGCAGGTCCTCGCCAAATACCCGCGGCCGGTCTGGTCCGAGACGCTCTACGAATTCGCGGCCGATCCGCGCGCGGGGCTGCACCTCGATGCCGTCAAGGCGCTGACTCAGGTCGGACATCCGAAGTTGGTCGAGGTCCTGGAGGCGGGCCTGAAGAGCAGCGACAAGCCGCTGAAAGATTTTTCGTTCCAGACGCTCGCCAATCGCACCGACGAACGGAGCGAGAAGCTGGCGGTGGACTTCACGCTGGCTCATCTGAAGGACTCGCCGCCCGATGGGAACATGATCCAACTGCTGTCGCGCACGAAGGATGCCCGCGCGTTGCCGCTGCTGCTCGAACAACTCGAAGCGAAGCCCAACGACCGCTCGGGGGTGCTGAACCTGCTCGTCCAGATCGGCGACAAGGCCGTGGCGGACAAGCTCGCCGAGAAGTACCCGTCGCTGCAGCCGGGCGAGAAGGCGCAGGTCTTGAACGGCCTGAGGCAGTTCCGTCACCCGAAGTTCCGCGAGTTCGCGGGGGCGGCCCTGCTGACCAACGACAGCTCGCTGGTTTCCATCGCCGCGAATGCCCTGCAGCAGGAGGGGCACCCGGACGGGGAGAAGCTGCTGATCGAGGCCCTGGACAAGCAGACGACGGCTCATCTGATCCACAACCTCACGAATGCGCTGGCCAACTTTGGCACGCCCGCCGCGCGGGCCGCGCTGCTCAAGGCGAAGGAGTCGAAGGACGCGAACAAGAAGAGCTACGCCACCAACGCGCTGTTGCAAATGCGGCAGCGGTCGCCCGGTTTCCAATACATCTTCCAGGCGCAGCAGCGATTGCAGAATCCCGTGGACAAGAAGGACAAGGCGGCCAAGGCCGCGCAGGAGAAGGAGGCGCTCGAGTTCTACGAGATGGCGATGCAACTCGATCCGCATCTGGCCGAGGCGTATGCCGGGCGTGGCAAGGTGATGCTGCGGCAGAACAAATTGTCAGACGCCGGCAAGGATTTTGAGAAGGCCCTCGAACTGAAGCTGGAACCCGAGGACAGCGAGGTCATCACGGGGCTGGCCCTGGCCCGCGTGGTCGATGGCAAATTGGACGAGGGGATCAAGCTGGTCGAGGACAACCGCGAGAAGTTCAAGACCATGAAGGAGGGACTATATGCCTACAACGGCGCGTGCGTTTACAGCCGGGCCTGCGAATACCTCGACGGGCACAAGGACGTTCCGGATCGTGACAAGAAGCGCGAAGAGTACCGCAAGAAGTCTCTGGCCGATCTGGCCACGTCGATCAAGCAGGGATTCGACGACTATGACTGGATGGCCGAGGATCCCGACTTCGCCGCGCTGCGGCAAGACGCCGATTTCAAGAAGATCCTCGCCGACAAACCCGCCAAGAAACCGGCCGGAGAGAAGCCAGACGACGAACAGCCGGAAGAAAAGCCAGACGAGTAACTTCACGACCTATGGACTGGCGCGGCTCGATCTTCATCGCGTCAATGCTGCGAATGGCCCCGCAGGCCAGCCAGTTGAACAAGAGATTGTCAACGGGTGGCTAGTCACGGTCACGCACTAACCCGAAGTGTAAGTTTTGATGTTGCGCTTGTGGATGAATGCGTGTGGACGAATGACGATTTCGCACCGCCGTTTCGTGTTCTACATCCGTGCCCCGGCCCTGCCATCCGTGCTGGAAAAAGTCTCGGGGATCGCACGGAGGGCAGGGCCGGGGCACGGATCAGAACTGGAATCATTGGTCGGAACTCGCTGACCCGGGTTCACGAGCTCG
>JANODP010000124.1:0-28800 GCA_031412755.1 Schlesneria sp.
GTCTTGAGCACCTTGAAGCTGAGCAGACCACACTTCTGACGACTGGCTGTGAGACGGACCTGGAGCAGGTCCAGCATGTCCTGCGCCTGAAAGTCCTTCAGTTCGTCGAGCGACTTTCCCTCGATCGACTTGCACAGAATGGACGCCGCCGCCTGACTGATCGCACAGCCCTTGCCGTCGAAGTAGGCTTGCTGCACCCGATTCTGTTCGTCCACGAGCAACTCGACCGTCACCTGGTCACCGCAGATCGGGTTGCGATCCGAGTGCGAACACGTCGGGTGATCGAGATGCCCCTTGTGATAGGGCGATTCGAAGTGGTCCATGATGTGGTCGTCGTAGGGATCATCCAGCGAATCGGTCAACGTTGAAGTCCTGAGAGAAAAGCGGACCAGCGACGGCTGGTCCAGTTGGTGTGGGATTGTAGGCTTGGGGTCGCAGGCGGCCTCACAGAATCTGAGCCCGCAGCCGTTGCAGCAGTGCAGCGGCGGTGCCGATGTCACGTTTCTGTCGCTCACGGTCGTGAGCGATCTCGCGCTCGATGGTCAGCGGGCCGAGGTAGCCAATCTCCTGCAAAGTCTGGAGGTACGTCTCCATGCCGACGTCCCCCTCGCCGAGCGCGACTTCGCATCCCCACGATTTGCCACGTTCGGCGGGAGCGGCCCACTTGGCGTCCTTGCAGTGAACGCTGCGAACCAGATGTCCCACTTTTTTGAGGGCCTCAATCGGATTGCCGGTTCCATAAAGGATCATGTTGGCGGGATCGAAGTTGATGAACAGGTTGGATCGCTCGACATCATGGATGAATTCCAGCAGGTGATCGGCCGACTCTTGCCCGGTTTCCAGATGCAGCTTCTGGCCGTTGGCGGCGACGTGATCGAGCAGCCCGCGCGTCGTTTCGAGCAGTCCCTGATAGCTGGCTCCCTGGCGGTCGGCCGGGACGAAACCGACGTGCAGTCCGACCGCGTCGCATCCGAGCAGCTTCGCGAAGTCGGAGATCTCTTTCATCTCCTGCACACGCGCCGCGCGCGTCGCCTCCGGGACGAGACCGACGGTGTTCGCCGTCGTCGGAATGTCCGCGTAGCTCTCGCCATCGAAGCCACCGAAGACGCAGGTCACGGTGATCCCGGCCTCCTTGCACTTCGAGAGGAAGCCGTCCGCAGCGGCCCTGGTCCGCGTCGGCTTGTGAGGCGAGTGAACCTGCACGGTGGGAATGCCAAGCTCCCGGGCGACATCCAGATGAACGCCCAATCCGGCGTCGACCGACGCGAAGACTCCGATTTGCCACGGCTGCATGGTGTTGTTCTCCGAGAACCAGGGTGTCTCTGAAGCGGGTGGAAAATGAACAGTCGATCGGGGATCATACGGCCCGCTCGAACGACAGGCCAGCCAGCGTTCGTTCTCGTCGTTATCCCTGTTCCCCTGCTCGCGTTCGTTCGTGGAGTCTCGGTCATCATGCTGCGTGGTCCCGCCGTTCTGTTATTGCTGTTGCCAATCGTCCTGAGTGGATTCGGCTGCGATTCGGCAATGTTTGGGGAGAGTGCCAAAACCAAGAAGCCCTCGGTTCCCGTCGCCCCCGGCCTGGTCGATGCCGATGCTCCCGAAGAGTTCACCACCACGGAATCGGGGCTGAAGTACCGCATCCGTCGCAAGCCCAAGCCTGATGGCAAAAAACCCAACCCCAAGAGCGCCGTGACGGTTCACTACCGCGGCTGGCTCGACGACGGTGAGCTCTTCGATACGTCGTACGGCACGGGAGGAACTCCGAAGCAGTTTGCGGTGAACGGAGTGATTCCCGGCTGGGGCGAAGGGATCCAACTGATTGGCGAAGGGGGAATGATTGAACTCGAAATCCCCAGCGATCTCGGTTATGGCGACCTCGGCCAGCCTCCGTACGTTCCCCCCAAAGCCACACTCCATTTCATCATGGAACTCATCCATGTCGGCGATGACGTGAAGCCGCCCGAAAAGCACAAGCATGATGGTCACGATCATCCCGATGGTGAATCGAGCCCGACGGACGACACGGTGCCGGAAGGTTTCACGGCCACGGCCTCGGGTTTGAAGTATCGGGTGACCAAGGAGTCCAAGGGGCCCAAGCCGAAGCCAACCAATACGGTGAGGGTCAATTACCGTGGCAAGCTCGCCGACGGCACGGTCTTCGACGATTCCTACAAGCGGGGGATGCCCGCCGAGTTTCAACTGAAAGGTGTCATCGCCGGTTGGACCGAGGGCCTGCAACTGGTCGGCGAAGGAGGGTCGATCGAGTTGATCATCCCCGGCAAACTCGGCTATCCCGAAGGGAGACCAGGTGTCATTCCCCCGAACGCGACGCTGTATTTCACCGTCGACTTGCTCGAAGTGAGATGACCTTCCGAGGGAACAGCGTCATCCGGTGCGCGATGCGGATCTGCTCAGTGCCGGAAGTGTCGACGGCCGGTGAAGAGCATGGCGATGCCGAACTCGTCGCACGTCGCGATGACCTCGTCATCCCGTTTTGAGCCGCCGGGTTGAATGACGGCCTTGATTCCCGCTTCGTGAATCTGGTCGATGCCGTCCCGGAACGGGAAGAAGGCGTCCGAGGCGCAGACGGCGTCCCGGGCACGTTCTCCCGCCTTGTAGGCCGCGATGTAGGCCGAATCGAGGCGGCTCATTTGTCCCGCGCCCACGCCCACGACCTGGCCCGCTTTGGCGAACAGGATCGCGTTCGATTTGACGTGCTTGCAGACCAGCCACGCAAACTCCAAGTCCGCCAGTTCCGTGGGTGTGGGATGTCGCTTGGTGACGACTTTCCATTCGCTGATCTCTTCGGCGAGTTCGTCGCGGTCCTGAACGAGCAGTCCGCCGGTGATTCGCCGGTATTCCTGGCTGAGCGGTCGCGGATCGAGCAGCGCCGCACAGCGCAGCAGCCGGACGTTGCTCTTCCACTTGGGCAGCGTCGTGAGCATCGAGAAGGCACCGGCCTCGTAGGACGGTGCGATGATGGCCTCGATGAAACGACCGGGAGCACACAATTGTTCGGCCGTGGCGGCATCGACCTCGCGGTTGAAGCCGAGCACCGAACCGAAGGCACTGACAGGGTCGCCGCCATCCGCATTGACGTAGGCCTCGGCCAGGTTGTCGGCCACGGCGCAGCCGCACGGATTGTTGTGCTTGATGACGCAGGCGGCCGGCTGACGGAACTCGCGCACGATTTGCATGGCGGCGTCGAGGTCGAGCAGGTTGTTGTACGACAGTTCCTTGCCGTGCAGGGTTTCGGCGGCGGCGATGGTGGCCGTGGACGGGTGCGACTCCACGTAGAAGCCGGCTCGCTGGTGAGGGTTCTCGCCATAACGGAGTGTCGAGCGACGCTCGAATTGGAGCGCGAGCCGCGTCGGGAAATCGGGGTCCTGCGCGGTCGCGTCGCCGCGCGCCAGGCCGGCCATGTAATCGGCGATGGCCCGGTCGTAGCGCGCCGTCATTTCAAACGCGGCGGAGGCGAGTTCGCGCCGCAGGTCGAGGCTCATCGCACTCCGCTGCAGTTCCTCCAACACACGGTCGTACTGGGAGGGACTCGTGATGACACCGACGTAGCGATGGTTCTTGGCCGCCGACCGCAACATGCTCGGCCCGCCAATGTCGATCTGTTCAATGGCCTCGTCGGCGGTGACACCGGGTTTCGAGATCGTCTCGACGAACGGATAGAGGTTGACCACCACCAGTTCGAAAGGCGTGATGCCGTGCTCCTGCATCGACTTCGCATCCTCGGCCAGATCGGGCCGACCGAGCAAGCCGCCGTGAACCTTCGGATGCAGCGTCTTCAACCGGCCATCCATCATCTCGGGGAAGCCGGTGTACTGAGCGACATCCAGCACCGGAACGCCCGCCGTTTCGAGGGCCTTGCGAGTACCACCCGTCGAGAGCAACTCAAACCCGAGTCGAACCAACCCCTGTGCGAACGGGATCAATCCCTGCTTGTCGCTCACACTGAGCAGGGCACGGCGGACGGAGGCAGTCATCGGCAATAACTTTCGCTAACGGAACCACGGGAAACAAACCCTACGTGTACTGCGCCGGATGCTACTGGCGGACCTATGCCCCGTCAAACAGCCTCACTCCTCCGCGACCGGACGCCGAATCGCATTCCCGATGAGAGAATCCCGCCCTCGTGATGGACTCCGGCTCGTCACCAGAATTCCCCGGAGAACCGGCTCATCGGGCGATTCAACCGGGACTTGTCCGTCAGGCGACACGCGATCCACCTCGCGAATTCGACCCACTCGCGGGTTCGCTACAAGGGAGGTCGAATTCGGCACGAACCGCACAGAGCCCCAATGCGCCCGACTTTGCCCATTGGCTCCGATCCGATGTGACGTGAGAGAAGTCTGGGGGTCGAAGCCGCTCCTCCGGTTGCAAACGGCCATCGGCTGCGTATCCTGTTGTCGTCGCCTGTCGCCGGGAGTTTGGAGGGGCGGTTCGGCGGAACCTTATCTCGCAGGTTCCCCTGCCTCGCGCATGGAGTTGCGGCATGGAAGAAGTTCTTCGCGGATATCAGGTCAACCCACCGACGTGGTTCTACCTGTCGCTCCTGCTGATTTTGGCCGTCTTCTACAAGTTCGGCCGGATTTGGTCGGTGCGCAACTTCGATCTTGGGCTCCTGTTGTCGCTCGCCCCCGGCCTGTTGTTCGTTCGGGCCAATCCCAACGGTTCCCCATTCGGCTACTGCTGGCTGTTCGCCATGAGTGGCCTGTTACTGGCGCGACTGGTGTTTGATGCGGCATTTACTCGGCGACCCCGCTTGGAGCAAAACCTCAATTCCGCCGGAATGGCCTTCTTGTGTGCGTCGGCGTTGCTCTTCCAGACGACGAAGATCATGACCGAGCCGCCTGACCTGGCGGCCATGAAAACGGTGCGGGGTGCCGATGATTTGCTCAATCGTTACGATGCATCCGGGACGCAGACGGCCGACCCCAAGTCCGAAACCGGTCCGGCGGGTCGGTTGCTCGCCACGCCGGTCGTTCCGCTGGCGGGTGGAACCGAAATCGCCGCGGCCCGCGCGATGGCCATCCTGTCTCACCTGGCTGTCATTCTGGGTTTGATCGCTGTCGGCCGGTGGCACTTCAGCGACACGTACCTCGGGCTCGCGATGGCCACGCTGTATCTGCTGCTTCCGCCGACGGCCTACGACGTGAGCAAAGTCAATCATCTGCTGCCGGCCGCTTTGATCGTCTGGGCTGTCGCGGCGCACGGACGTCCGATGGTGGCGGGCATGTTGCTCGGACTGGCCTGCGGGACGATGTTCTTCCCGATCTTCCTGCTCCCGATTTGGATGGCCTTCTACTGGAAACGGGGTTCGCTGAAATTCGGTCTGGCATTGGTTCTGACGGGAGCCGTATTGCTCGGCAGCCTGATGCTGACGTCGGTCGATACGCTGTCGTTCAAGCGACAGACACTCGGGTCGATCGACTGGAGCGTGCTGAAGTTTCAGGCGAATGGCGGCGTCGGATTCTGGAGTCTCTACGATCCGGCCTATCGCATCCCCGTGTTTGCGACGTTCCTCGTGCTGCTGACGGCGCTGACGATCTGGCCGCTCAAGAAAAATCTCGAACACTTGATCGCGCACTCCGCCGCCATCGTCGTGGCGACGCAGTTCTGGTATCCGCATCAGGGGGGCGTTTACGTCCTGTGGTATCTGCCGCTGATGTTGATCGTGACCTTCCGGCCCCGACTGGGACACTTGCCGCCGGAGGACAAGGCCGCCGCCGCGAAGCTGGCCGTCTCGGGAAGCGGCAGCGTCGTTCGCAACGACCTGCTCGCCGGCGCCTCGCGCACACAGATGATGCGTTGAGCCGGTCGCCGTTTCTCGGGTGCTCACCTCACCCGACCACTCGAAGAGAGCACGGCTCGAAACGACCGAACATCGGCCATTCGACTGAAGCTCTTCACACGCTCACATTTCTTTGGGAATCCGGCTAGCCACACAAAACGACTTCGGATACGTTCCCGCCCCGCGCGGCTGGCGAGCCACACCGCGTGAGACAAATTCAGATTTGACAGTCCGCTTGAGATGGCAGGGAGGCCGTCATGAGCTTTGGAAACAGTCAACGTCGTCCGCTGGCCAAACCGCGCTGCGACGTGCAGATCCGTTGGATGATTCGCCGCGACATGTCCGAGGTTCTCGACATCGAACGGCAATGCTTTGAGTTCGCCTGGTCCGAGGAAGACTTCCTCTGCTGTCTCCGCCAGCGCAACTGCATCGGCATGGTGGCCGAACGGCAGGAACGAATCGTGGGGTTCATGATCTACGAGTTGCTGAAGTCGCAACTGCACGTTCTCAACTTCGCGGTCGCTCCGTGGGCTCGCCGTCAGGGAGTCGGCAGCCAGATGGTCGAAAAGCTGGTCAACAAGCTCTCGCAACAGCGGCGGCAGGAAATCTGCCTGGAAGTGCGCGAGACAAACCTCGCCGCACAGCTTTTCTTCCGCAGCCAGGGCCTGCTGGCCAACGGCACCCTCCGCGGTCACTACGAGGACACCGAGGAAGACGCCTACGTCATGCGGTATCAACTCTATCCCGGCGACGACCACATCCTGCCGTTCACACCCAAGAACCGCATCGCCGACATTGGCAACGACCTGGATGCCGAAGCAGCGTAAGCTGTACGCGGCAATTCCTGCGGCCAGCTCGTGCGTCTTCAATCCAAGACGCACTGTCGGGACGCAGCTTTCGATCTGATCCGCACGGCGACTTGGGCGTCGGTCCCGTGCTCCGCTCGGAAGTCCCGTCCATCGCCGTGATCGCGGCCATCAATGCTCGATCATCCAAACAGATCGATCGCCCGCCCGAACGCTGTGACCGTTTGATCGAGATCGGCTGCGGTGTGGGCGACGGACACCATGCCGCTCCAGCCGAACCAGTCGACTCCCTCGACGAGCAGCGCGCAGCGGAAGGCGTGCTTCAATGAAGCCGGTTGTTCGGCATCGAGTTTTCGGTAGTCGCCGTCGCAGGGAATGAAGTCGTCGCCGGTTGGACGCGGGCCACTGTAGTTCGGCAGGACGTGAATCATCGAGAACTCGCCGTAAGCCACCAGGGGCGCGTTCCGCTGCGCGAAGAGTTCGTTCAACCGGCGACGCAGTTGTTTGGCGAGGTCATTCGCGCGGCGGCAGGCTGTCCCGTCGGCAATGGCGTCGAGGGCCGCACAGCCGGCGGCGGCCGAGAGCGGGTTGCCGTTGTAGGTGCCGGGATGCTTCATCTTCTTGCCATACTTGTTCCCGAAAGCGATTGCTTCGAGCAGGTCCGCGCGGCCGACGAGTGCTCCACCCGGAAGACCACCGGCGAGAATCTTGGCCAGCGTGGTCATGTCGGGCGTGATGCCGTAGTGACCCTGCGAACCTCCCGGATGAACGCGGAACCCGGAGATGACCTCGTCAAACACGAGCAAGACACCGTGGCGCGTGCAGAGTTCGCGCAGGCCCTTCAGAAACTCGCCCCGCACGGGGACGAGACCCCAGTGTCCACCGGTTCCCTCGATGATGCAGACGGCCGGTTGCTGTTGACGGAAGGTTTCCTCGACGACCGCCAGATCGTTGGGTGGAATCACGACGAGGTCGCTCAGTTGTCGATCGGTGATGCCGGGCATCGACCAGTTGTCGGGTGTGTACGGGGCGTAGGCGGCCGGGACAAGCAGGTCGTGCCAGCCGTGGAAGTGGCCGATGAATTTGACGATTTTTTCACGCCCGGTCACGATCCGCGCGACGCGAATCGCCATTAAAGTCGCCTCGGTCCCGCTGTTCGTGAAGCGAACCCGCTCGGCCGACGGAACCATCCGCTGCACCCGCTCGGCCCACTCCAGTTCGAGTTCGTGGCAGGCGGAGAAATGCGTCCCGAGAGCCATCTGCTTTTGAACGGCCTCAACCACGGCGGGATGTCCGTGCCCGAGCAACAGCGATCCGTGACCGACCCAATAGTCGATGATCGAGTGCCCTTCGACCGACACCTTGCGCGATCCGCGAGCTTCCGCCACATACACAGGAAACGGCTCGAGGTATCGCCCGTCATGCGTGACACCGCTCGGAAACAGAGCCTTGCCACGCTCGAACAGTTTCGCCGACCGGGAGAACTTCTCGCGGTAGGCGGTTTCAATTGCAGTGGGTTCGGTGCTTGACATCGATTCACTTCCAAACGATTCGCACGCGGCGCAGTTACTTGCTCCATTCCCAACCTGCTGCGAACGATGAAATCCGAAAAATCAGCCGTCGGCTGTCAGCAGGACTTCTCGTTTCACCGACAAGCGTGTTCACTTCACCGGCAGGCCGAAGTCGCCTTGCAGGTTGCGCCACATGGAGTGGACGTGGTTGGCGTTGTTCTGAGTGTTGTTGTACTCGATGACGAACGTCTTTCCCTGGACCCGGTAGTGATGGCGCTGGTGCAGGTCGGAGTCGCCGTACCAGGCAAAGTGGATGCCGTCCATACCCGCGGCATTGATGGCCGCTCGGCGTTCTTGTTCGATGTCGGCGGGGAGGTTCTTGAGGTACTCGGACATCAGGTCTTGGAGCAGCTTCTTCTGGTCGGCCGACATGAGCGCGTAGGTCAAACCGACGGGAGCGGCAACGGCAGCTTGAGGGGCGGCGGGCCCGGGGACTTCATCGGGAGCGACCTTACTCACCCAGCAGGCCTTCTGTTGATCGGGCGTGCAGAGCTTGAGGATCTGCCGGGCGATGTCTTCCTCGGGGCCGAGGACTCGAATCTGACGGTCTTTGCCGGCATCGACGGTGCCGGGGTTGGCCCCGAAAAACTCGGGAGTGCTCGCCACGACCTTGCCGTCTTTCACGCTGAAGTTGAGCGACAGGTGATGCCCCTCCACGCGCCAGCCCCACAGGCCGGAGTCGGACGGCTCACCGAAGACGCTCAGGTAGTACTTGTTCGGGTCGCGACGGTCGCGGCGGACGTCACGCTCACCCCCTTCGAGCAGATACAGAATCTCTTCGAGACTCATGATGTTCAGGGCTTGATCGTATCCTGCGTCAGACAGGCCGCTGCGGATCAGGCCTTGTGCGGCTTTGAGTGATGCGCCTTCGAGCGACTTCAGCGGCAGGCCCTTGCGCACGCGGGGAATGAAGTGCCAGTTGAGCCGCTCGGGATCGTCGAACCTGAACGATGCTTCCATTTTTTGCTCGGGCGTGATCGCGGCGAGGAAGGTCTTCGCCGCGACGGTCATTGCCAAACCGGTCTTGGGCGTTTGAACATTCTGAGCCGTGAGCAAAGCGGCCATCGCAACGACGACGCCAGCAGACAGGACGAGCTTCCGAGTTGCCATGAGATGTCTCCACAGGGACGAATGGTTGTGAGTTCGGTGTGCAGTATGTGAACGGACATTAGCAATGCAGTATGGAACAGACATTAGCAGTCATGGTCGCCGGTTGATCGCCCCTCACCCCGGCCCTCTCCCCAGAGGGGCGAGGGAGAAGGAAGAAGAGAAGAGGTGTGCGACACGATCAGCCGGGGGGCCAGGTGAGGGCGCGGCCTCCCAGAAGGTGGATGTGCAGATGATCGACCGACTGGCCGCCATCGGGACCGCTGTTGATGACGGTGCGGTAGCCGTTCGTCAGACCAAATTGATCGGCCAACCTGCGGGCGACGAGCAGCAGATGTCCGAGTAACGCGGCATCTTCGTCGGTGGCCACGGACAGCGACGTGATCCGCCGCTTCGGAATGACCAGGACATGCGTCGGGGCTTGAGGATGGATGTCTCGGAATGCCAGCGACTGGTCGTCCTCGTAGACGATGTCGGCGGGGATCTGTCGATCGATGATCTTCTGAAAAATCGTCATCAGGCGCGGCTTCACCAGGTCGAGTAGGGATGGGGGAGCGAGACCGAGACTTGCCAACTTCAAGATCAGCCAACTCCGCTGGGTCGGACGTTATCAGAACCTCGCGGGGAACTCAAACTGGCCGATGAGCGACGACCCACGTCCGTGCTGTTCGAGTCTGTCCGGCGATCATGACCGCCTCGCACCAGACATTTTGTCAGAGAATCTCCGCAATTATTTCGCACCGATTTGACTTCGGGCACATCTGACCTAGGTTCAGACATACGGCAAGGGAGTGTTCGTTTTGGGCGGCCGATTTAAGCCGGACGGACCGGTGTGATGCGAACCCTCCGCCGTCGATTGAGTGAGATTCCGCCTGCCGAATCCCGAGGATGGCAGGCGGGAATTACGCAGACTGCCCGGTGCGATGCCGGAGCAGCAGGAGGACGACACGTCATGACCACGATTCAAAGCCAGAAACACGTTCGCCGCGGTGCGGCCATGGTCGAGATGGCCCTGGTGCTGCCGCTCTTCTTAATGCTGATCCTGGGGATCATCGAGTTTGGCCGGGCGATGATGATCGCCAATCTGGTGACGAATGCCGCTCGTGAAGGAGCACGCATGGCGGTCCTGGACGGTTCGACGAACACCGAGGTCAACAACGCCGTCGAGTCCTTTCTCCAAAGCGCGATTGGTCAGGGAATCACGACGGCGGACATCGATGTCACCATCACGGTGGTTGCCGCCGCCGGCAATCCGAATCCCGCCAACAATGTTGCCAATGCGTCCTCACGCGATCTGATCACCGTCAAGGTCCAGCTTCCGTTCAACAAAGTGGCCCTGATCCCGGGCGACTATCTCGCCGGAAAACAACTCGCCGGCCAGAGCGCGATGCGTCACGAGTAGCCTTGCGGGGCAGGTTCTCAACCCGACGCCGACTCCGACCACACTTCACGCCCACTTCGTCCATGTTTCCAGGATACGAGCCGCGACCGTCAGGACGCGGCTTCGGTCATTTTCCGGCCTCGCAAACCGGTCTCGAACAGCCGCGACGACTGAGCGATGAAGGAGATCGGACGACAACTCCAGTCCGTCGCAATTCGGTCGTGCGTTCCCTAGAGTGTGGCCTGATGACGCGGGGCGATACGTGCCGCGTGGCCGTTTCACCGGTGAGGGACTGCTGCAGTGGATCAGGACGTTTACGACAACCCGCTCATCGGACGTTACGCTTCCGCCGAGATGAGCCACCTGTGGTCGCCCCAGATCAAGCATTCGACCTGGCGGCGGTTGTGGGTCGCGCTGGCCGAGGCCGAGGCCGAACTGGGTCTCGACATTTCCCGGCAGCAGATCGACGAACTGCGCCTGCACGTGGACGACATCGACTTCGCCGCGGCCGCGCGCTATGAGAAGCAGTTGCGGCACGACGTGATGGCGCACGTTCACGCTTACGGTGACATCTGCCCGACGGCGAGGCCGATCATCCATCTCGGGGCGACCAGTTGTTACGTCACCGACAACACCGACCTGATCCTGATGCGCCGCGGTCTCGAACTGCTCCGGTCGAAACTCGTCGCGACGATCGACCGCTTGGCCCGCTTTGCCGAACAGTATCGCGCGTTGCCGTGCCTCGGGTTTACTCACCTTCAGCCCGCGCAACCGGTCACGGTCGGCAAGCGAGCCACCCTGTGGTGTTACGACCTGGTGCTCGATCTGGCGGAGCTCGAACATCGCATCGCGTCGCTCAAGCTGCGCGGCGTGAAGGGGACGACGGGGACTCAGGCAACGTTCCTTTCGCTCTTCAGCGGCGATCACTCCAAGGTCGAGGAACTGGACCGCGTCGTCTGTCAAAAGATGGGCTTCGAGGCGGCCTATGCCGTGACGGGGCAGACGTATTCCCGCAAAGTCGATTCGCAGGTGATCGACGTACTGGCGGGGCTGTCTCAATCGGCTCACAAGTCGGGATCGGACCTGCGACTGCTGCAAAGCCGCAAGGAAATTGAAGAGCCGTTCGAGCAACACCAGATCGGCTCGTCGGCCATGGCCTACAAGCGGAATCCGATGCGAGCCGAACGGATGTGCGGGCTGGCTCGGTTCGTGATGAGTCTCTCGTCATCGGCCGCTCAGACGGCGGCGACGCAGTGGATGGAGCGGACTCTCGACGACAGTGCCAACCGGCGGTTGACGATCCCGCAGGCGTTTCTCGCCACGGATGCCATTCTGATTCTGTATCGCAACGTGGTCGATGGTCTGGTCGTGTATCCGCGGGTGATCGCGAAGCACCTCGATGAGGAGTTGCCATTCATGGCGACTGAGGAAATCTTGATGGCGGGCGTCCGTGCGGGAGGCGACCGCCAGGACCTGCACGAGCGGATCCGAGTCCACAGTCAGGAGGCTGCTCGCCAGGTGAAGGAACTCGGCCGGCCGAACGATCTGATGGAGCGGCTGAAGTCGGACGCGGCTTTTGTGAAGGTCGATTTGACCGGCACGCTGGACTCGCTGAGATTCGTCGGTCGCTCCCCCGAGCAGGTCGATGCGTTTGTCAGGGACGTCATCGAACCGATCCGCAGCCGCTACGCTGATGAACTCAATCAGCCTCCCGACGAATTGCGAGTGTGACCGCATGACTGCTTCGCTCGACTGCCTCTGCGCCGGAATCGTGGTGGCCGATTCCGTCTGCCAACCGCTGGCGAAGATGCCGCCCCCGGGGACGCTCGCGCGGACCGAGCGGGTCGAATTTACGATCGGCGGCTGCGCGGCGAACGTCGCGGTCGACATGGCCAGGTTGGGGTTGCGTGTCGGTGTCTCGGGCCGCGTGGGTGACGATGTTTTCGGGCGTGAGGTGCGGGATCGGCTCGTCGCCGCTGCGGTCGAGTGTTCCGGTCTGGTCCTCAGTCCGACGGCACCGACGAGCAGCACGTTTGTCCTCAATGTGCAGGGCGAGGACCGCCGGTTCATTCACTGCGTCGGTGCGAACGCCGAGTACGACGGCAGGCAGGTCACGGCCGAAACGATTCGCGCGGCGAAGGTGCTGTATGTCGGCGGCTTCGGTCTGCTGGAGGCGCTCACCCCCGAGTGCGTCGGGCGCATGTTCCGTCTCGCACGCGAGGCCCATGTCACGACGATCCTCGACGTGGTGCTGCCGGAAGTGGGGACTCTCGCCGGATGGATCGAAGCCGTGGCTCCGTGGGCCGACTACTTCTTTCCAAACAATGACGAAGCCGAGCGGCTGTGCGGCGAAACCGATCCCCTGCGCCAAGCCCGGCATTTTCGAGACCTCGGCGTGCGCAACGTGGTCATCACGTGCGGCAGCCGCGGCTCGCTGCTGCTCGGCCCGAACGGCCCGCTTGAATCGGGCGTCTACCCGGTCGAAGCCGTCGATGCCACCGGAACCGGCGACGCGTTTGTCTCCGGCTTCGTCTTCGGCCTGCTGCGCGGAGCCAGCACGGCCGACTCCCTGCGCCTGGGAACCGCCATGGGAGCGAGTTGCGTCCGCTCGATGGGAGCCACCACGGGTGTCTTCAGCGCCGGTGAACTGCTGGACTTTGTCGAGACTCACCCGTTGTCGGTGCGGTAGTGGATCAGTTTGAGTGGCACGCCCTGAGTCCACGAAGGGCGTGGAACCAAGCCCCCAAAAACACCACGCCCTTCGAGGACTCAGGGCGTGCCATACTTGGTCCTACGTCAAACTGACCCACTAACGTCCGTGCGGCCCGCTTGACTCGGACCGGCCGTTTCGCCCGACTGTAACGGCTGAAACGCGGCCGAAAAGGGGACTGCGGAATGGCCCCGTCCACTGGACGATAAGACGAAGAGGTATCCCGTACGATAAGACGAAGAGGTATCCCGTGTCCGCGGACGATGACGGTCGCAACGGCTTGCTCCCCGAAACTGTTCGGAAAGGGATTCCCCCACAAAAATGGGAACGGACTAAAGTTTTGATTGCTCGTCGGATTTGTGTTGGCTTAGAATCCCGGACGTTTGGTTGACCATGTCTGTCGAGTTGGTACAGGAGACCACTCGATCCAGACTGGTTTGAAACCGACTGTTCCCGAAACGGTTCGCATTCGCGGACCGTGGTTTGTGCTCTCTGTGAAAGGAACGTCCGATGGTCCGCCGTTCGCCCACAGCGTTGATTGTGTGCTGTCTCGCCTCGCTGGCTTTGATCGTTACCGGCTGGCAGGTCTCCGAGTCGTCCGCCGCTGGTGACAGCAAGCAAACGGTCAGCAAGAAGCCGGCCAACAAGAAGCCGATTCGGAACCCCAAGTTTGATCCGTCGGGCGAACCGGTCGAGTTCTTCGCCGCGATCGAAGCGGGACAGATCGAGGCCAAGCTGATCCCGAAGAACGCGCTGGGCGGCAACGTGCTGATCGAGAACAAGACCGACAAGCCGCTCAACGTCAAGGTGCCCGAAGCGGCCGTTGGCGTCCCGATGAATTTCCAATTCGGTGGTGGTGCTCAGGGCGGCTTCGGCGGTGGTCAGCAAGGCGGGCTCGGCGGTCAGCAGGGTGGCCAACAGCAGCAGCAGGGCGGCGGAATCGGAGGCGGACAGCAACAGGGTGGCTTCGGCGGGGGTCAGCAGGGAGGCGGGGGCGGCGGTTTCTTCTCGGTTCCACCCGAGCGAGTGGTCTCATTGCCCTTCAATTCGGTCTGCCTGGAACATGGCAAGCCGGAGCCCACGCCGAGCAGCCGGTACAAATTGGTTCCCGTGGAACAGGTGTCACAGGATCCCGTCCTGTACGAATTGTTGACGGTGGTGGGGACGGGCAAGGTCGATTCGCAGGCGGCGCAGGCGGCCGCGTGGCATCTGACCGACAAGATGTCGTTCCAACAACTCGCGGCGAAGGCCATGACGCATCTCGGTGGTCAGGCTCCGACTCCGTACTTCTCGCAGGCGCAGTTGCAGGGAGCACAGCAATTGCTGGCCTTGTCGACTCAGAAGGCCGAAGAACGAAAAGAGAAGAAGCCCGCTGTTGAGCAGCCAACGACAACGCGAGTCTCCGCGACCAAATAGCACGCGGCACAACTGGATTTCTCACACGGGCTTGCCGGTGAATCGGCAAGCCCGTGTTGTTGTTTGGTCAGCTCAAAGAGAATGCGACTTCTTGACAGGGGATGAGCCGCCTGATTGACTGGCCCCCGATTGGGTACCTGCCGATTCCCCTGCCTCGCTCGTCCCGCCTCCTTCGCGCGAGTGATTGATGTTCCATCGACGACATATTGGCCCCGGAGCCGCCCTCGTTGCGGTCGTTGGTTTCCTCGCGGGAACTGCCGCCTCGGTCGCCGAGCCGCCCGCTCTGCCTCCCGCCACGAAGAAGAAGGTCGACTTCGTCACCGACATCAAGCCGCTGTTGACGACGCACTGCCACAAGTGTCATGGCCCCTCGAAACAGGAGGGTGGTCTAAGACTGGACCGTCGCGACGAAGCGCTCAACGGCGGCGACAGCGGTCCCGCGTTTGTCAGTGGCAAAAGCGCCGAGAGCCTGCTGATCAAATACGTCGCGGGTGTGGACCCCGATGTCCTGATGCCGCCCGAAGGAGACAAGTTCAGCGATGAGCAGATCGGTTTACTGCGCGGCTGGATCGACCAGGGAGTCGACTGGCCGAAAGACGACAAAACTGCGGGGGATCAACGCGCCGCGCATTGGTCGTTCCAGCCCGTTCGCGCGTCGAAGCCACCCGTTTCCAAGGTGGCGATCCGCCATCCCGTCGATGCCTTCGTGAGCGACGCGTTGGTTTCGCGCGGCCTCACGCCATCGCCCGAGGCCGACCGGGCGACGCTGATTCGCCGATTGTCGCTGGATCTGCTCGGGTTGCCTCCGCGTCCGGAAGAGACGGCGGAATTCCTCGGCGACGAACGGCCCGATGCCTGCGAACGGCTGCTCGATCGGTTGTTGGCATCGCCGCATTTCGGAGAGCGTTGGGGACGACACTGGCTCGACCTCGCAAGGTATGCCGACAGCGATGGCTATGAAAAAGACTTGCCGCGCCCGCACGCCTGGAGGTGGCGGGACTGGGTGATTGAGGCTTTCAATCGCGATCTGCCGTTCGACCAGTTCACGGTCGAACAGCTTGCGGGAGACCTGCTGCCCGGTGCGACGCTCGACCAGCGGATCGCCACCGGCTTTCACCGAAACACGCTGACGAACAAGGAGGGGGGAGCCGACAAGAAGGAGGACCGCGACAAGCAACTCGTCGATCGAACCAATACGACGGGAGCGGTCTGGCTCGGGCTGACGGTGGGATGTGCTCAGTGCCATTCGCACAAGTACGATCCCATCTCGCACCGCGAGTACTACCAACTCTATGCGTTCTTCAACGCGGCCATCGAGCAGGACATCCCGGTGGCAACGGCAGCGCAGCTCGAACAGCATGCCCGGCTGAAAGCCGTCCACGATGTCGCACGTCAACCCTTGGCCGAGGCGGTGAGGCAATACCTCGAAGCCAAGCCAGCCGACGCACTGGCCGCGTTGAACCCCAAGGACAAGGAGAAGCTCGATCCCGAATTGCAGAAGCGGGAAGCGGCGCTCGCCAAGTTCGACGCCGCGGGACCGAAACCGCCGGCGGATCTGGCGATGATTTTGAGTGAGAGCGCGAAGCCCTCGCCGACCAACATCCATGTGCGCGGCGATTTTCTGCGACCCGGGGCCGAAGTTCAGCCGGCGGGATTGTCCGTGTTGAATCCGTTAAAGGTGGGTGGTGCTTCGTCGGAGGGTGAACGTCCCTCGGCAGCCGGCTCGCGCCCGAATCGGCTCGACCTCGCCAGGTGGATCGTGGACGAGTCGAATCCGCTGACTCGTCGCGTCGCGGTGAATCGCATCTGGCAGCATCTGTTTGGTCGCGGGTTGGTCGATCCGCCCGATGACTTCGGGACGCAGGGAGCCAGGTCCTCGCATCCCGAGTTGTTGGACTGGCTCGCCGCGGAACTGCCGCGTCGTGGTTGGAGCCGGAAGGAGCTGATCCGCCTCATCGCAACCTCGGCCACATACCGGCAGTCGTCTCGGACGCGAGCAGAGTTCAACACGATCGATCCGAAAAACGTGTGGCTCGCGCGGCAGAACCGCTTCCGACTCGAAGGGGAGATCGTCCGTGATCTGGCCTTGTCGGTGAGCGGTCTCCTCGACGACCGCGTCGGTGGCGAGAGCATCCGTCCGCCACTGCCGTCCGGCGTGGCGGATCTCGGGTATGCCGGTTCGGTCAAATGGTCCGAGTCCAAGGGAGGCGACCGCTATCGGCGCGGTTGCTATATCTTCTTCCAACGAACGGTGCCGTACCCGCTGCTGATGACGTTCGACAGTTCCGATTCCAACGTATCGTGTGCGCGGCGCGAGCGATCGAATACGCCGCTCCAGTCGCTGACGTTGCTCAACGATCCGGCCTTCTTCGAGTGTGCCCGCGCGTTTGGCACCCGCCTCGACAGGGAAGTGACCGGTGACCCGACGACCCGCAGCCGCGAAGCCTTTCGTTGGACCACGGGCCGCGAGTTGGATCTCGCTGAGTTGGAGACGCTCGTCCGACTGTATGAGGAGACGCGGCGACAATTGCAGCGACAACCGAACGACGCGACTGCGATTGTGGCCGGCGCGATTACGCCGTCGGGATCGGCGGTCGACCTCGCGGCGTCAATCGCCTTCTCACGCATCCTGCTCAACCTGGACGAGTTCTTCACCAGAGAATGAGGGAGCAGCCATGAATTCACGACACGAGACAGATCTGTGGCAGCGACGCCGGTTTCTCGCATCGACCGCGTGCGGCGTGGGGCAACTGGCGCTGCTGTCGCTGCTGAAGCGGGACGGCTTGCTCGCGGCGGCGGAATCGTCCGCCAACCCGCTCGCGCCGCGCGAGTCTCACTACGCTCCGAAGGCGAAGGCCTGCATCTTCATCTTTCTCGAAGGGGCACCGAGCCAGATCGATCTGTTCGATGAGAAGCCGAAGCTGAAGGAGTTGCACGGCCAGCCGCTGCCCGAATCGACGACGAAGAACGTGCGGTTCGCGTTCATTCAAAAGGAGTCGGCGGTCCTGATGGGCAGCCCTCGCAAATTTCAGCCGCATGGTGAGTGCGGCATGGAACTGAGCGACTACCTCCCGCACCTCTCGACGTGTGTCGATGACATCGCGCTGATCCGGTCGATGCATACCGACGCCTTCAATCATCATCCCGGTCAGTTGCTGCTCAACACGGGGACGCAGATGTTCGGGCGGCCGAGCGTCGGGTCGTGGCTCAACTACGGTTTGGGATCGCCCTCGCAGAACCTGCCGGGCTATGTGGTCCTGACGGCGGGACGCGGCACCAGCGGCGGAGCCTCCAACTTTGCGAGCGGCTTTCTGCCGACGACGTATCAGGGCGTTCTCTTCCGCAATCAGGGTGAGCCGGTCTTGCATCTCAATCGACCACCCGGCATCTCCGACGAGATGCAGCGCACGGGTTTGGATGCCCTGCGCCAATTGAACGAACAGCGGTTGACGGCCCTCGCCGATCCCGAGATCGACAGCCGCATCGCCTCGTATGAGCTGGCGTATCGGATGCAATCGGCCGCGCCGGAATTGCTCGATCTGAGTGGCGAGTCGAAGGAGACGCTCGAAGCGTACGGCGTAGATCGGCCCGAGCCGAAGAACAACAACTTCCGCGGAGGCGGCGCCGGCGTCCACAAGGCTTTTGCGTTGAACTGCCTGCTGGCCCGACGGATGGTCGAGCGGGGCGTCCGGTTCGTGAACATCTATCACGCCTCGTGGGATCACCACAGCAACCTCGATCCCGAACTGGCTCACAACTGTTCGATCGCCGACCAGCCGGTGGCAGCCCTGCTGAAGGATCTCAAGCAGCGGGGGTTGCTCGACAGCACCGTCGTCGTGTGGGGGTCGGAGTTTGGCCGGACGCCGCTCGCGGAGAATCGGCCCGGCCGGGAACTCAACACGGGCCGCGATCACCATCCGTTCGCGTACAGCCTGTGGCTGGCGGGCGGCGGCGTGAAGGGGGGCCAGGTGATCGGCGCGACGGACGAACTCGGCTGGCACATCGCGCGCGATCCGGTTCACGTCCACGACCTGCAGGCCACGCTGCTGCACCTGTTTGGCCTGGACCACGAACGACTGACGTATCGCTTCCAGGGTCGCGATTTCCGGCTGACGGACGTCGATGGCAAGGTCGTGCGAGCCCTGTTGGCGTAGTTCGTTTCTGACCCTGCCGGAAGGCAGATGTCGGTGGTTGTCGTCTGCAAATGGCCCCGTTTCGTGCTCTTACTCTTACTCATAATATTACTCGTAATCTTACTCTTGCTCCTCCCTCCACTCCGACACTAACCGTCAATGGGAGTAAGATTATGATTATGAGTAAGAGCAGGAAGTCACGGAAAACGCCGTCGCCTGCAATCTGTTAGAGTCAGGTTCGTGTTCGCCATGAATCCTGGTCGCTGTGGCAGGTGTCGTTGGCGGTCGCTTCTACGCGGATGGCTCAGTATCGGAACTCGGCACCCACCGAGAGTCCCTGCAACACGATATCGCTGGTGTGGACGTTCTGGCTGAACGCGCCGGCTCCCGTAATGACCGAAGTGTTGTAGACGATGTTGTCGAAGGGTCGGGTCACCTGCCCCGCCCAGAGGAGGTTGTAGGAGGCGAAGACGTTCAGGTTCTGGCTCAGGGCGAACCGCGAGTAGAGCTTGAGGTCGGCCAACGGTCCGAAAGTCGTCTTGTGGTCGACGACGTTCAAGTCGGGTTCGGTGTCGCTGAGGATGTTCTGCGTGAAGAGGGTCGCCTTGTAGGTGTTCAACCCCAGCATCATCTTCGGCTCGGCTCCCACCGTCAGGCGGGAGATGGTCAACTCGGATCGGAACCCGATCTGAGGGCCGTAAGAGTTGTTGACCGTCGCCGAGTCAATCCTGCTGGTCACCGGCCGGAAGTTGATCAGATCGTCGCTGAACTGGTAGACGCCGGTTTGATCCAAGCTCTCCCGAAAGTTGAAATAGCGCACACCAATCAGCGGACTGAACGTCACGAAGTCACCCGCGCCGACATTGGGCGCATCGAAAATGTAGTTGGCTTCCGTTCCCCAAATGCCCGTCTTCAGCAGCGATTGGTAACTATCCGTGTACACCAGGCTGTCGATCGACGGAGCACCCTCGACCAGGATCGGCTGTGCCACATAGGTGGCGGTGTCGAAGGGATCGTCCGGGTCAACGGCTGTGATCTGATCGGTGAGATCCTGGCGGGTCGAATTCGTCGCGAAGACAAAGGCGCTCGCCTCAAACGCTCCGGGACCAACCGGAATTCCAAACGTGCCTCGGAACCCGTTGTTTCCATTCATGCTGAACGCATCCAACGTCGGAACAATGCCGAGCCCGATTGGCGCGCCGGTCACCCGGTCATTGACCAACACGTTGGCCGGAACGCGCGGATCGAGTCCCGAAAACAGCGGAGCCCCCAGCGCGACCGCGCCCGGATCATCAAAATCCCAGAGCAGGTACTCCGCCCGGAAAAAGGCATGTCGGAAACTGTTTTCGATGGACTTGCTGAGCGGCGAGTCATCGAACAGCCAGCCCCGATCGTCGGGGATCTCTTCGAAAATCGTGCGCTGATAGCCTCCGTTCGGAGCCGGTGCGCCGGCAAACTGCGGCGCGTACTGACCTTGATACGGGGACGCCATTGGTCCTGTCGGACCATACGCGGGACCCGGGCCGTACCCCGCCTGAGCCCAGCACACTCCAGGTGCCAGAAGGGCCAGCACGAAGAGCGA
Source organism: Schlesneria sp. (assembly GCA_031412755.1). Lineage (GTDB taxonomy): Bacteria > Planctomycetota > Planctomycetia > Planctomycetales > Planctomycetaceae > Schlesneria. The sequence goes on from JANODP010000124.1 coordinate 20,510, forward strand.
ACCAAAAGACATTCGCCCGAACATGTTCGCGTTCCTGGAAGACTGCGGAAACTCGAAGCGCGCGGATGGACGTGACGCCGAACCGCGTGCGCAACCGCACCGACCTTGACGGTTGTGATAGGAGTATCGGTTGCAACGAGAGCTTCTCTTGGGAAAATTTGTCCAAATAGGCGGGCTTCCGCGACATTCCCGGCATTCCCGTTCGGGAGGATCGAGTCCTCCCCCTGCGGTCACCGGCGGAAAACGGGATTGGCAGCGGCGACGACCGCGCTCGTGAGACTGGAACAGGGCGGGGGTCAGTTCACAGGCGCGGCATCGTCCGGATGATGCCTGCGACGGAGCAAGCGAACGGCGCGCGACTGGAGCCGAAGTCATGAAACTTCGGGGCAACACGTGACGCCCCACCGAAGTCTCACGACTTCGGCTACAGACCAGGAATCATCCGGTGGCCTGCCGAGAGCACCGGCAAACATTGCCCAAGGCGGCTCGCATTCTGGCGAACTGTGCCATGGCCGCGATGCGGCCGGCTTGGTTGTGGCCAATCCTCGAACGGTCGAACGGTCAGTGGCGGGTCGTCTCCAACCCCCGCTGTCGCCCTCAGATCACGGCACGGCCACTCCGTTGACGATGATCGTCCCGTTGATGGCTGGTGGGGCGGAGAACCACGGTGGGACGGAATCTCTCAGGCCTCGAAGGACGACATCGTTGTTCAGCGTGCCGAACAAATTGACCGTTCCGCTCACAGCGAGGATTTCGATGCCGGACTCGACCAGCACCGGAATGTTGGAATTGATGCTGATAAAATTGTCGTCGATCGTGAGATTGGACGGTCCCTGCACCAGGGTGAACTGCATGCCCGTGCCCCCATCGGAGAGCATCGTGATATCGTTGCTGAAGATATTGATGTCGGTATTGGCACCGAGCGAGAACCGCATGCCGATATCGTCGGTAAACGCGCCGGGCGAAGTGAAGTTCATGACGTTGCCCGTCAGTTGGCCGGTCAACTGACCAATCCGGATGTTGGCCGGGCCGCCGTTGGTCGTGAGATCGATGCCGCGTTTCGCAAAGCCGCCCGCGGCGTTGAACGTGTTGCTCATGATCTCCAAATTCGACGGCGCGCTGGCCGATCCCAGATTCACGAACAAGCCCGTCGAACCGGTATTCCCGAAATTGAGCGTGTTCACGTTGATCGCTCCGGTCACGCCACCGTTCCAGACCATGTGGAACGGATCTGTGCCTGTGGCCGGGGCCGCCGTGGTGATCGTATTGTTGACCACCAGCAGGGTCAGCGTTGACCCGGCTCCCGCACCCACTGTCTGCACGAGCACGGCATCATCGGACGTGTCCGTGATGAGGTTGCCGTCCACCAGGAAGCCGCCGCCCATCGTGAACGTGTAGGCGCCGGTGGTGGCGGCGGTGAACCGGACCTCGTTGGCACCATTGCCATTGATGGTGTTGCCCAGCAGTGTGACGTCCGCGGTGTCGAAGGTATCGATGCCCCACAGTCCGTTCTGTTGGATCAGCGAACTGACGACGGCGAGGCTCGACGTATTGGCGAAGATCCCGGAACCGTTGCTGCCGACGATGCTCATGTTGGCCAGTGACACGCCTCCGGTGTTCTGGGCAAAGACCCCGTCGGCGGCGGCATTGATGATGGTCCCCCCGGAAACAAATGGCACTCCATTCTGGCCGGCGACGCTGAACAGGATCGCGCCGTCCGGTCCGGCATTGTCGACGAGGACAATCCCTTCAGAACTGGAATTGGAGCTGCTGACCGACTCGAATCCGAGTTGGATGACAGAATTCCGAGCGTCCACGGCAGGGCGACCTTGATTGACGAGGCCGACGACGGACCCCACCGAATCCAGGATCCCCGTGGTGGTGAAGACGCCACCGGTTGTCGTGGTGGTGGTGACGCCATTGACTGTGGTGGTCGTGATGACGCCGGCGTTGTTGGCGAACAGGGCGATGCCGTTGAGCGTCGTCACGTTCAACTCGTTGACGGTCACCGAGGGGGCGTTGTTGATGACGTTGAGTCCGGCACCACCGGCGAGTGGCAGCGGGCGGGTGGCACCCGTGATTGTCAGCGTTCTAAATGAGACGTTGGCGGTGGTGTTGTCCTGAATATCGACGGCGGGCGAGGTGCTGAAGCCCGCATTGTCGATCGAAGTGAGTCCGTTGAACACCACGTTCCCACGGCTGTTGTTGATGTTGATGCCACTTAGACCGCGTGACACGATGTTCACGCCGTTGAATTGCACCTGGGCATCATCTTCGGTGATCAGAATTCCGTTGTTGGCAACGTTGGAAATGGTGGTCGTACTCGTGACCCGGAACTGACCAAAGTTGTCCGACAACGGGGCGATTCCGCCAATCAGAATTCCCTCGCCGCCGCCGCCGTCGATGTCCAGCGTCAGAAACTGCGCGTCTCCGCTGCTGTCTTGATACTCGACGGCCGCGGCCGTCGATCCCACCGTGTCCGTGATCGAGACCGGTACGGTGAAGATCACGTCCCCCGCGTTCGCCAGCAGATTGATCCCGCGGGCATTTCGGTCGGTGATGGTGACTCCCGCTGCCGCCTGCGAAAACCTGACCGAACTCGCGGCGAGCATGTCGTGAATGCTGATGGCATCGTCGGTGGGGTTGTCGATGGCGATCGCACCGCGGAAGTTGATGTTGCCGCGGCTGTCGCGAACCTCAATTCCGGTGAGGAGGGCGTCGTTGATCGTGGAGTCATCGACGGTCACGGTGCCGTCGGCGTTGTCGATCAGGATGCCCAGTCCCGCCGTGTCGGTGATCGTGGAGCCGGTCAGATTGACAAAGCTGCCCGCCAGCGTGTTCTCGACCAGGAGCGCACGACCTCCCGAGTTGACGATTCGTCCCTGAGCACCCGACACCGGATCGTCCGTGAAGGTCACGCCGCCGATTCCTCCCGACACATGCAGGGCCGAACCTGTCGGATCGTTGATGAGCGTGCCGCGAAACGTCACCGGTCCGACCGTGTCCGTCAGCAACACCCCGTCGCCAAGAGCCCAGCTCACGTCGGTTTGGGTGATCAACACATTGGTCACGCCGTTGCCGAAGATGCCGTTGCCGGCCGGCCCGCTCGTGCCCAAGAGATCGGTGGAGTCTCCAATTTCAAAGCCGCTGAACTCGCTCGGTGAGGTTGTGGAACCGCTGAGGAGTGTCACACCATTTGTGGCCGAATTCAGGAACATGGGCCGGCGGACACCGGTCGTGGCACGCGGCAGGGGAATCTGCCCGAGGTTGGCGACATTGATGCGGTGCTCGACCCCGTTCCCTTCGCCCAGGATGCGAATGCTGGGTGTCAGCGTGATGGCATTGTCGACGGGGAAGTTGACGGAATCGTACACGCTGTCGGCGTGGACGAAGATGATGTCGCCGCCGGCCGCTGTGATGGCCGGCGCAAAGGCGGGGTCGGTTTGTGCCTCGTTGACCGTCCGCCACGGGTTCTCGACCGTTCCATCACCTCCCAGAGGCGCAAAGCTGGCGACATGCTCGACGAAGTAGGGGTCTCCCGTATTGGGGTTGATGGCCACCTTGTCGGCATCGAGGACGCCCGACTTGGCCACGACGATGTTGTAGTTGCGTCGGACCGGTTCGGTCATGCGGCTGAACTGACTGCGCCGTTCGGTCTCGGGCTGGCGATACCCGCCATAGGTCCACGCCGCACCAAACACCACATTCGTGTTGAAGACGGAATCGTGCGTCACTTCCACTTGCATTTGAATGCTCGGCAGCACGTTGCCCTGGATGCGGGTTTTCCAACCCGTGAAACCATCCACTTCCGAACTTTGAAAGTGATACCAGCCACCGGCAACCCGGACATCGTGCCGCTGCGCGATGCGGCCGGGAAGCGGAGTTGCCAGTTCCATGTCGACCCCCGTGAGTCCGTTGCCGATGGTCCGGATCTGGTCGAACAGAATCCGATGATCGACGAACCGCTCGGAGCCGGGCACAAAGTTCACCGCGATCAATTGCTCGGTCGCTCCGAAGGGGAGGTAGGCATTGGCGCGCAGATCCCACAGGGCGCCGAGAGTCTCCACGCCAAACCCCACCTGTCGAAACAGCTCACCGCTGGTCTTATCGCTGTCGTAGTAGGCGTTGACACCGAAGATCCGATCCAGTCGCTCCGAGTGATACCGGAAGCCGCCACCGAAATTCCCGCCCCACAGATCCGAAGTGGCTCGAAAGCCGCGAACGTCTCCGAAGATCAACCCCTTCCCGGCAAACGCATAGGGCATCATTTCAAACGGAACAATGGAGAGGTCGCGCCCGACGGCCGGCCCCGTCAGCACACCGGCTCGAAACTTGATACCGAACGCCTCGCCGGACTGTCCGGTGAGTTGATCACTGAACAGCCAGCCATCCTCGACGGGATCGCTAAATTGCGTCTGCGCAGGGGCCTCGGGTTCCTGGCCAACGGCCATTCGCGACGACAGAACGAGTGCCATGCCCAGGCTCAGCCAGAGCAGACTCCGCATGCTCACCGAGATGCGAAGCCAGGATCGGTTGGTCGACACGTACATCGAGTCACCTCTGCGGTTGCGGATGGACGCGGTCAGACCACGTCCGAGAACCGGATGGGGGCGATTGTGGCCTGCACGAATGAGGCGCGGAGACTGCGAACCGGGCCGAAACCCGGTGCCGCAACCGTGACCCACTCGGGCAAGGTTCGAAAGCGGATGTGATTCAGGAGAAAGGGACGGCGGGTTGTAGCGGTGGCCCGAAACCGGATCAATCCGAATCAAGACCAGCCGGCTGCGGAAACGCCCGTTTCAGACCGTTTTCTTGCAGAATTACCGTTCCGCGCGTCGGTGCTCGTCCACACTCCGGCACGTTCTGCCGTCGATGCGGACTTCGCGAGCCGTTCGCGTGGAAACGGTCAGGTCGCGAACTCCTGGCGGCCGGATCGCTATCGCTTTGTGTGACCACAGGTATCATGGCCACCATTCATTCGGGACCGGCAACACGGGGGGGCAGCCAACATGGCGGAGCAGGTTTATCTCGCGATCGATCTGGGGGCGGAGAGCGGGCGGGTCATGGCCGGTCTGTTCGACGGAAAACAGGTGCGGCTCGAAGAGTTGCATCGGTTTCCGAACGGTCCCGTCCACGTGGCCGACACGATGCGGTGGGATCTGCTGCGGCTGTGGTCCGAAATCCAGACGGGCCTCGCCAAGGCGGCCACCCGGTTCGGGCAGAACATCGTCTCGGTCGGCGTCGACACGTGGGGCGTCGATTTTGTCCTCCTGTCCAAGACGGGCGAGATGCTCGGCCAGGCGTACAACTACCGCGACCCGCGGACGCGCGGCGTGATGGAGCAGACGTTTCAGCGAGTCCCCCGCGCCGAAGTCTTCGCCCAAACCGGACTCCAGTTCATGGAGATCAACTCGCTGTACCAGTTCATCGCCATGCATCAGGCCAACGGACCGCTCGTCGCCCAGGCCGACCGGTTCCTGATGATTCCCGACTTCTTTCACTGGTTGCTGTCGGGCAGCCGGGTGGTGGAGTTCACCAACGCCACCACGTCGCAGATGTTTCACCCGACGAACCGGACGTGGGCGTTCGACCTGCTGCGGAAGCTCGAACTGCCGACGCAGTTGTTCGGCGACGTCGTCGATCCGGGAACGAAGCTCGGTCGGCTGCGCGAGGATGTCGCGCGCCGCGCCGGCCTGCCGCGTCTGGACGTGGTCACACCCGCGACTCACGACACGGCTGCGGCCGTCGTCGCCGTCCCGACCGAGCGAACGGGCTCCGCGAACTGGGCCTACATCAGTTCGGGCACCTGGTCGCTGATGGGCCTCGAACTGCCGCACGCCGTGCTGACGCAGCGGGCTCTCGAACTGAACGTCACCAACGAAGGTGGCATCGACGGCACGTACCGGCTGCTCAAGAACATCATGGGCCTGTGGCTGGTGCAGGAGTGCCGCAAGTCGTTCGAACGGAATGGGTCGGTCTACGACTATGGCCTGTTGGCGCAGGCGGCTCGCGACGCCCAGCCGTTCCGCGCCTTCGTCGATCCCGACGATCACGCGTTCCTCGCGCCGCCCGACATGCCGGAAGCGATTCGCGACTGGTGCCGCCAGACCAACCAGGAAATCCCCGACAGTGAAGGGGGGCTCGTCCGCTGTGCCCTCGAAAGCCTCGCCCTCAAGTACCGCATGGTTCTGGGGTGGCTCGAAGAGTTGTCCGGTGAGCGGACCGAAGTCATCCATATCGTCGGCGGCGGGACACAGAACGAACTCCTGAACCAGTTCACCGCCAACGCGACCGGTCGTCCCGTCGTGACCGGTCCCATCGAGGCCACCGCGCTCGGGAACATCCTCGTGCAGGCCCGAACCGCAGGCGCCGTCGGTTCCCTCGCGCAGATCCGCGACGTGGTGCGAGCCTCCTCCACCATGAATCGCTACGAACCACAGCACACGCTGGCGTGGGACGAGGCTTATGCCCGCTTCGTCGAACTCCAGCGCCGCGCTCGACGATGAATTGCGATCCCACTCACCGACGTCGGTGTTCATCACGTCAGACCGAGGCCCGGCGCGACCGTCGCGGCGAGCCGTCTCTTTTCGCAGGACTCTGGAGATTCGACCATGTTCCACCGCACTGGCTGCATCGCCGCACTGTTGCTTCTGTTCGCTTCCAGCGCCCCGGCGCAGGACATTCAACGGGGCACGATCAAAGCGGTCGATGCCGAAAAGAAATCGATCACCATCACCGCTGGAGACAAGGACCGCACGTTCTCGATCTCGGACGACACGCAGATTCGTTCGGCGGGCGGTGGCGAACTCAAGGATGGCTTGAAGGATCCGGCCTTCAAAGTGGGGAACTCCGTCAACTTCCTCGCCCGCGAGCAAGGCGGCAAGACGGTCCTTATGGGTCTGCGTCCGGCGGGCGGCAACGCGCCGGCCAATGCTCCCGCGGGCAACGCGGGTCAGAACAACCCCGGCAACGGCATTTCGCGAGGCCGCATCAAGAAGATTGACATCGACAATCTGAAGCTGACTCTGACTGTCGACGGCAAAGACCGCGAACTGACTCTGACCGAGGCGACGCAGGTTCTCGGCAGCAACGCCGACACGCTCAAGGAACGGATGAAGGATTTTCGCGAGGGACTCGACACCGACTTCCGCGAGATGCAGCGCGACGGCAAGTCCGTGGTTCAGGCTCTGCGATTGGCCACCGCCGACAACGCGGGTGGCCGCCCGGCCCCGAATCGCAACCCGCCGCCGCCACCGCCCGCCGATCTGAAGCCGCTGACCGATCTCGGCACCGGCGAGTATCGCGGCAACCAGGGGGGGCTCTATCCGCAGGGTCGCAACACGCGCCCGCAGGCTCATGAAGACGCGGGCCGCCGACTCGCCGAACAGATTCAACCGCTCGACCGCACCGGCCAGCCATCACCCGGCGGCCGGATCGTGTTGATGTCGGTCGGCATGAGCAACACGTCGCAGTCCTCTTCGGGTTTCCGCCGAGCGTTGCGAGATGCTTCGGGCATCAACCCGCGCGTCGTGTTTGTCGACGGCGCCCAGGGAGGCATGACGGCGGCCGCCATTCAAGATCCCGAAGACACTCGCACCGGAACTCGCTACTGGACGACCGTCGATGAACGGCTGCGAATGGAGGGTGTCACGCGAGAACAGGTCCAGGCCATCTGGATCAAGCAGGCCGATGCCGGACCGAGCTCGGGTTTTCCCGCCTATGCCCGCACGCTCGAAGGAGAACTGGCCAAGATCGTGCAGATCCTGCCGAAGCGCTTCCCCAACGTGAAGCTCTGCTACCTGTCGAGCCGCACCTACGGCGGCTACGCCAAGACGGGACTCAATCCCGAACCGTACGCCTACGAATCCGGCTTCTCGGTGAAGTGGCTGATCGAACGCCAGATTCAGGGCGATCAGGAACTGAACTTCGACAAGTCGAAGGGCGAGGTCCGCGCCCCGTGGCTCAGTTGGGGAGCCTATCTCTGGACCAACGGCAACCAGCCGCGCAGCGACGGCGTCCGGTTCGAGTCGACCGACTTCACCGACAACGACGGCACGCACCAATCGCCCTCCGGCCAGACCAAAGTCGGCAACCTGCTGCTCGACTTCTTCCAGACCGACTCCACCACCAAGCCCTGGTTCGTCAAACCCAACTGAGTCGAACTGCCACGACGCACCGCGCGCCGCGAAGATTTTCAACGCCAAGCCGCAAAGTCGCAGAGACGCCAAGAATCGCACGATCTGGGAATCCGACAAAGCCGGGGTCAGGGACAAAGGGAAATGAGGAAATGG
>JANODP010000125.1:0-16418 GCA_031412755.1 Schlesneria sp.
GGGGGGGAGGTTTGTCCCCTTATTTGGGGTGTTTCGCTGTGAGGGCCGCTTTCTGGGGACTCCCGTCCCCCGCTCTGAAACCGGTTTTGAAACTGCTTCTAATCTCGCGGCCAAACGTCCCACCCGTCGGAAAACTCGAAAACTGTCACCTCGCAGTTCCGCTGCATTCTCAGGATGGCCTCCATGAACCAACCCGCTTCCCTCACACCGCGCCGTCGTGGTTGGCTCAGTTATCTGCTCGTGGGCGGTTTGTTTGCCGCGGCCACCTACGGACTGATGCTGCTCTACCAGAACATTTTCCTCCGCAAGCAAGAGGCGTTGCAGACGTCGTTCGAGTTGGTGACGCTGACCGAAGAGACGCTCGATCCGAAGGAGTGGGGCAAGAACTTTCCGCGTCAGTACGACGGGTATCTGCGGACGGTCGATACGGAGCGAACCAAACACGGCGGTTCGGATGCCTTTCAGAAACTGGACGACGATCCGCGCTGGCGGACGCTCTTCAAGGGCTATGCGTTCGGGGTCGACTATCGCGAAGAACGCGGTCACGCCTTCATGCTGGCGGACCAGGATATGACCGAGCGGGTGACGCAGTTCAAACAGCCGGGAGCGTGCCTGCACTGCCATGCCTCCAATCTGACGGCCTATCGCGACGCGGGCGTCAAGGCGGGAATGCCCAACGACAAGGAACATCGTTGGGATGCGATCATGAAGGGTTTTGAAGAGGTCTGTGCCATGCCGTATGCCGACGCGCGAAAACTCGTCGAGCATCCCGTGGCCTGCGTGGACTGTCACAGCCCCGAGACGATGGCCTTGCGCGTGACGCGCCCGGGTTTCGTGAACGGCATTCAAGCGCTGGCTCGCTCCGACGCGCCGCTGCCTCATCTGCCGAGCATCGAACGCTGGCGCAAGGGTTCGCGCAAGAAAGACTACGATCCCAACCTCGATGCCAGCCGGCAGGAGATGCGGTCGATGGCTTGTGGCCAGTGCCATGTCGAGTACTACTTCAAGGGAGATCGCAAGCTGGTGACGTATCCGTGGCACAAGGGCCTGAAGGTCGAACAGATCGAGGCGTACTACGACGAAGTGGACTGGAAGGACTGGCAACACGCCGACTCCGGTGCGGCGGTGTTGAAGGCGCAGCATCCCGAGTTCGAGTTGTGGTCGCAGGGAATCCATGCCCGCAGCGGCGTCTCGTGCGCGGATTGTCACATGCCCTACAAGCGCGAAGGGGCGATCAAAGTCAGCGAGCATCACATTCGCAGCCCGCTGTTATCGATCTCGCGCTCCTGCCAGCAGTGCCACAACTATGCCGAGTCCGAAATCCTGGCGCGGGCCGAGGCGATCCAGGACCGGACGAAGGCTCTGCTCACGCGCAGCGAGGACGCCGTGCTGTCGGCGATCGGGGCCATCGTCTCCGCCAAAGCCGCCGGAGCCGACGACGAGGCGCTGAAGGCTCCGCGGGCATTGCATCGACAGGCTCAATGGCGGCTCGACTTCATTGCCGCCGAGAACTCACAAGGATTTCATGCCCCTCAAGAGTCGGCTCGAATCCTGGCGGAAGCGATTGATCTGGGAAGACAGGCCGAGGTCGCCGCGCTCAAAGCCAAACCCAAGGGTGATTCGGCAAAGTAAGAATCACACAGCGACGCCACCCTCCATCAGACGGTTCGTGGTGCGAGGGCCTTCACGGCGGCTTGCAGGTCGGTGGCGACTTGCTCCCAGCCTTCGCGGCGGTTGGTCACTGAGGCGAAGGTGAGGGGTGGGCCGAAGCGGATGCGGATGGGGTGGCGCTTGGGCCATTTGGTTTCGGGACGCAGGGCCTCAAAGCAGCCTTCCAAGTAGCACGGCACGACGGGGACCGCGGTGCCGGCGAGCATCATTCCCAGGCCGGCCTTGAACGGCAGCATCTCACCCGTGCGCGAGCGGGCTCCTTCGGGGAACAGGATGTAGCAACACGGCTCTTCAATCAGCCTTTGCTTCAATTCTTTGAGGGCATGCGGGCCGCAACTTTTCCGCCACATCGGCAGCGCGTTGAGCATCAGCGCGGCAAATGCCGAGATCGCCGGGTTGGTGAAGAAGACGTCGCCCGCCGCGATCGGAAAGATCTGGTCCCGCAACCGCCAATCGAGCGGTGCGGCCAGAACGAGCGCATCGAGATGACTCGAATGATTGGCGACGAGCACGAAGGGGGGCTTCGTCGGCAGATGCTCGCGTCCCTCCACCTTCAGCCTGTGCCAAGCCCAGAGGTACGTCCGCACAAACGACCACCAGAGCCAATGCAACGAGGTGGCGATCAGCCCGCTCTCGCGCTTCAAGCTTTTGAAGGCTTCCGCGGCAGGGAGCCCGAGATCACCGGCCGGTTTGTAGTGCCAATCGTCCATGCGGGTTGGTCCTTCAACCAAACGTTGTCCAGATCCTCGCAGGCTGATCCGTGCCGATGCCGCCCACATAGTAATTGACGTAGTGAAACACCGCCGAGGCGATCGGGACGAGGCTGTCGAACCGGTCGAGCAGTCCGCCGTGGCCGGGGATCGTCGTGTCGAAGTCTTCGATGTGCAGATCGCGCTTGATCGACCAGAACATCAGGTCGCCGAGTTGTCCCACGACGCTGATGATGATGCCGAGCGTCACCAGATGCAGCGGGCTGGCCAGTGGCGAGTCTCGGAACACCAGCCGTCCGAGCAGCACGACGAGCAGCGTCGTGAGCAGCAGACCGCCCAGTGCACCGGCCACCGTCTTGCGGGGATGAGTCGCGGGGCAGATTGCTCGATGTCCGAACAAATGCCCCGCAAGATACGCGAAGACATCGTTCATCTCGTTGGCCACCAGCACGAGCAGCACCAGCGGTCGGTAGTTGGCATCGTTGGCAAGGTAGCCGAGATGCCCCAGCCCCGATCCCAGCAGTACAAAGCCGAGGACCGCCAGTGCCGTCCGCTGGATATAGCCCTGAGGCCGATCCGCGAAGATCGCCACGGTCAGAATGAAGCTGATCGTCAGCGGAGTGAGCGCCACGAACAGGCGATACCAGTTGTCGAAGACCGCGAATGTGACCAGTACGATTCCCAGGACGACCGTCAGGGTGATGGCTTTCTCGCGAAACAGGCCGGTCGCTCGGGCATACTCGCGATAACAGAAGAGGCTGAGCAGGCCGACGCCCAGGATGGTCCAGGCTGCTCCCAGCAGGATCGGCCCGAGGATCAGCGGCGTCAGAAACAGCCATGTTCTCCAGCGCAGCCACCAGCGCCCCAGACGATCCGGTGCGACTCGGCCCGAACGTGAGAGCAGCACGATGACCAACGGAGCGATTGCCAGTGCGGCGATGCTGCCCACCGTCACCCAGATCGTCACCGGATGATCGAAGGCGTGCGAGTACCCGAACAGGCGGTCGCTGGCCGAGGCTGTCATCTCTGTCTTCCTCCGACTTTCATGTCGCTGAGTTTGCAAGAATTCAGCCCAACTCACCATCGCGAACTGAGTTCTTGCGAACTCAGCTACAAAGCCATGAATCACCCGGGCTGGCGCGAATGATGGCAGTCGGATCGAGATCGGGCAACGACGCTTACTCTCGGCCGAGCGGGCCGTTACACTTTCCGCCCGTTGGCGCAGGGCGGGGCCGGAAGAATCTCGGCCCCGTTTTTGCGCGCCTGTGCCGGTGGGCCGCTTGTTGTTTCAGAGAGATCACATCGTGACCGTGACGTCTGTGGTGGGCTTGCAGTGGGGCGATGAAGCCAAGGGCAAGATCGTCGATATCCTCACCGATTCACACGAGATCGTCGTGCGGTATCAGGGGGGAAACAACGCCGGCCACACCGTGAAGTTTGACGGCGAGACCTACAAGCTGTCGCTGCTGCCGACCGGCATCCTGCGTCCGGGCGTGACGGCCGTGATTGGCAACGGTCTCGTCGTGAACCCCGATGCGCTGCTGAAGGAGATGAAGTCGCTCACCGATCGTGGCGTGAGGTGTGACGGGGGGAACCTGCTCGTCAGCGATCGGGCTCACGTCATCCTGCCGTACCACATCGTGGAAGATGCGGTGTTCGAGAAGCGTCGCGGAACGGAGGCGATCGGGACGACGGGTCGCGGGATTGGAACGGCTTATCGCGACAAGGCCCTGCGCACGCATGCCATCCGGATCGGCGACCTCTATCACCCCGCGTCGTTCCGCTCGCGACTGACCGAGATCGTGGCCGCGAAGAACCTGATGCTGCGGGCGCTCGATCCGAGTGTCGAGTTGCTCGATGCCGACGCCATCTTCGCCTCGTACACCGACCATGCCGAGCGGATCAAGCCGCACGTGACTGATACGACGGCCTGGCTGCACAAGGCGCTGAAGGCCGGCAAGAACATGCTGTTCGAGGGGGCTCAGGGAAGTCTGTTGGACGTCGATCATGGGACATTCCCGTATGTGACGAGTTCCAACAGTTCGTCAGCGGGGATTCACAGTGGCAGCGGTGTTCCTCAACGAGCCATCAACCGGATGATCGGCGTGGTGAAGGCGTACACGACGCGCGTCGGCGGCGGCCCGTTCCCGACTGAGTTGAACAACGCGACCGGCCAGCACATTCGCGACGTCGGCCACGAGTACGGCACCGTCACCGGACGGCCTCGACGCTGCGGCTGGCTGGACGGTGTGGCGACCGCGTACGGAGCGCGCGTCTGCGGCGTGGATGAGATCGCCGTGATGCTGCTCGACGTGCTGGCTCAGCTCGACGAACTTTGCATCTGCGAGGCGTATGAGATTCGCGGAGAACGGACGACCGACTTCCCCTCGCACGTCGAAGACCTCGAAGCCGCGAAGCCGATCTTCCGGAAGATTCCCGGCTGGAAGCAGGATATTACGAGTGCCCGAAAATTAAGTGATCTGCCGACGGGGGCGCGCCGTTACGTCGACACGATTGCCGAACTGATGGGACTTCCGGTCAAATTCATCAGCATTGGCCCCGATCGCGAGCAGACGATTCTGCTCTGATTCCCGGCTCTGAACATCGCCTGGCAATGAAGTCGTGACAATCAGTTCGCACTCGCGGGGTCGCGCGCCGTTTGTTCGTTCGATCACATCCGATATCGAGGCCACGTCCGTTTGTCGTTGGCCGACCTCCCCTGTTCCGTGTTCACGAAAGGCATTCCATGTTGAAGCGATTTCCGTCGGTGATGTCTGGTTTTGTCGTGGCACTCGCGCTCGTGTTGACTGGTGCGGCCAGTGCGGTGGCTGAGGTCACGTTGGAGTTGAAGTACCCGGAGGAATCCAAGGCGACGGTGCAATCGGAAGTCACCACCGATCAGACCCTCACGCTGGCCGGGCAGGATATCGTGACGAAGTCCACGACGTTCGTCCGTTCCACGTCGAGCGTCGGCAAGCGGGCAGAGGACGGGACGCTGGCCGTGGTCGACAAGGTGGATGCGTTTCAATCCGAGTTGAACATCAACGGGACGAAGATCCAGTTCGACTCGGCCAACCCCGACAAGAAGGCCGATATTCCGCAGCTCGAACCGGTGCTGGACATCTATCGGGCGGTTAGCAAATTTCCGATCACCAAGATTTTTGACGCCAAGAACAAACTGACCACGACGAAGCTGCCCGAGGGGGAATTCGAAAAACTCGGCGACCTCGCCAAGGAACAGTTCGACCCCGAGAAGCTCAAGAAGGCGACCGAACAATTGATCGCCTTTCTGCCGGATGGTCCCGTCAAGGAGGGTGCGACTTGGGAACGCTCGACCGAGGCGAACCTGGGCAGCGGCCAGGTCATGACGTTCCGGACGAAGTACGAATACAAGGGGGCGGTCGAGCAGGATGGCCGGACGCTCGACAAGATCGAAGGGAAGGCGTTCGAGGTCAGCTTTGCGATCAACGGCAACCCGATGCTGCAACTGACGAAGAGCGACCTGAAGATCAAGGAGTCGTCCGCCACAATCTTGTTTGATCGCGAGCGAGGACACGTTGTCTCGCGCGTTTCAAAGGTGCGAATCGATGGTCCGCTGACCCTGACCATCAATGGCGCGGAATTGCCCGGGAAAGTGGATCTCACCATGGAGGAGAAGGGGACGCGACAGAAGTGACGCGACGGAATCGCGTGGATTGGAACGAACACGCCGGACGGGAGTGATCCACTGCGCTGCGGAAAACGAGGGCTTCGGACTCAGCCGCCGGCCAGCTTCATGCGGCCAATGCGCGCGAGCCTGGCGGCGTGAATCGGATGCGGGGCGCAACGGAGAGACGACGGGAGCCACGACGCGCGGGCCACCTTCTCGTCGGTCGGTACCTTGAGCATCGGCAGGCGGAGTCCCTTTTCGATCTCCTTGTAGCGGTCCAGCTCGGTCGGGTGGACGTAGAGCCGCTTGGCGGAGACCAGTTCGACGAGCAATTCGCACAGCGGTTGGCTCATGCCGGTCCAGAGGACGGTGTTGGGGTTGGCGCGCGCGGCGAGGCCGAAATCCCCCGCGACCTCCATGTATGGCGCGAGAGCCTCTTGTAACGAGGCGAACAGGACGTCGCCATCGCCGCGCACGTATTCGACCAGCGCCGCCTTGAGTTGTCCGGCGGAGGCCAACTGCGCCCACGCGGGCAGTTCACCGAAGTCATCGTCGGGCAGCTTCATCGCGTCGTTGCGCTGTTCGGCTTCGAGCATCGCGGTCACCCGGCTGTCGGAGGTCGCCCGGCGCGTTCGGTCTTGCGCCCAGTTTCGCAGGGCGAAGATCTTGTCTTCCATCGTCTTCGACAACGGCACGGTCGAACGCCAGGCGCGTTCCAGGTCGTCATACGACAGGACGTGTCCCTGCCCGAAGGCATCGATCAACGCGGTCACGATGATTTGTTCGAGCTCCGCACCGCTGAAGCCGTCGCTGCGCTGGGCCAGATCGTCGACGTCGAACTTCTCGGGATGCCAGCCGCGCTTCTTGAGGTGGATGCCGATGATGTGCTTCCGCTCGTCGAAGTTGGGGAGATCGACGAAGAAGAGCTCGTCGAAGCGCCCGCGCCGCAGCATTTCCGGCGGCAGGTTCTCGACCGAGTTCGCGGTGGCGACGGTGAAGACGGGCTTCTGAATCTCGGCCATCCAGGTCAGAAAGGTACCGACGAGTCGGAGCATGGTCGCGTCGGGACCGCTGTTGTTATCCCCCTCCACACCCGCGAAGCCCTTTTCCATTTCGTCGAGCCACAGGACGGCCGGAGCGATCGACTCCACGAGATGCAACACGCTGCGCAGGTTCTTTTCCGACTCGCCGCGCTGATTGCTGAGCAGCGTGCCGATGTCGAGCCGGATCAGCGGGAAGCTGAGTAAGCGCGCGGTGGCCCGCGCGGTGAGGCTCTTGCCGCAACCCTGCACGCCCAGCAGCAGCATTCCCTTGGGAAGCGGCACGCCCTGCTCGCGGGCGCGCGGCGAGTAGGCCAGCGCCCGCTGCGACAACCACTCCTTCAACTGGTCGAGGCCCCCGATGTCGCCGACTCCCTCGTCGAGGTCGTAGAACTCCAAAAAGTCCGAACCTGACGCGAGGGTGCGCTTCTCGGCGATCAGCGTCGTGAACACATCGTCATTCAGTTCGTCGCGGCCGTGCAGCGCCCGCCGCCAGGCCTTGCGAGCCTCCTGCGCGGTCAGTCCCATCACCGCCTTGATCAACCGGTCCTCGTCGTCGGCCGACAGGTTCATCGGCGTCACACCCGATTCGCGCAGCTCGGCCAACGCGTGGTCGAACTCGTCCCGCAGGTCTTCATAGGCGGGCAACGGCAGCTCGAGCTTCACCGAGTCCTTCACCAACTCGACCGGCACCACCGTGACCGAACCGAAGAAGATGATCGTCTTCCGCTGGGCGACCAGATCGGGCAATGCATCCTTCAACTGACGCACGATCAGCGGATCGTTCAGATACGGATGAAAGTCCTTCACGAGGAAGACGTGATCCTCGGGGAAGGCGGCCAATTGCGACACCAGCGACTGCGCCGAGGGAACGTCGTTCCCGTCGCCACTCGCCGGCGGCTGCAACCCGTGCGTGATTGTCCACGTCACCAGGCCCCGTTCCAGTTCGAGCACCAACTCGGCCAACTCCCGCTCCCACCGATCCTCCTCCCACGTCTTGAGGAAGAGCAGGGGATAACCGGCCAACACGCGGGATCGCAGATCGTCCAGAACGGCTTCAGTTTTCATGGTGGTTGATGGTCGAGGGTTGAGGGTTGAGGGTTGAGGGTTGAACGAAGGACAGCGGCACGGAGTTGGTGTCCGGTCTCTGGGTGGCGATCGCTTCCGACCATCAACCCTCAACCTTCGACCGTCAACCCACCACCACACCCTTCTTCAGAATCAAGTTCGCATAGATCGCCGTCTCGCCCGTCGCGACGATGGCGAATGCGGCGCGGGCGAAGTCGTAGAACCGAAACCGTTCGACGGGTCGCAACTCGATTTCGCGGCCTTCGTGCTTTTGCAGCAGCGCGCGGTACTCGGACCAGATCGGCGGCTCGGGCGTGGTTGGATCGACCGGCTCCATCACGCTGGCCGGATGATCGACGAAGGTGTCGAGCGGGAAAAACTTCAAGATCGCATCCAGGATTTCGGGGACGCCGTGTCCGTCGGCCCGGACGATTCGCTGCGTGTGCGACTCGGCGGGAAAGTTGCCGTCGGCCAGAACGATCTCGTCCCCGTGACCCATCCGCATCAGCACGGACATCAGTTCGGGAGAGAGGCAGGGTGGAATGTGTTTGAGCATTGTCGGACTTCGTTCCAGGTGAGGTGATTCCAGGTGGGCGACGATGATAGCCGTGCCGCCGCTCCAGCCAAAGTGGACGCCGATTCTTGTCTGAGATGTCGTCGTTAGAACATTCTCCGCACGGCGGCTATCATTCCGCCTCTTGACCGAATGCGCTCACCAGAACCGAATGTCTTGCAGGAAAACCGATGAAGATTCACGAGTATCAAGCCAAACAACTGCTGGACGCGGCCGGGGTGAAGGTGCCCCGCAATGTCGTGGCCAGAACGCCCGATGAGGCGGCTGCCGGGTTCACTCAATTGGCCGGGGAACTGGCAGTGGTGAAGTCGCAGATTCACGCGGGTGGTCGCGGGAAGGGCCGTTTCAAGGAACAGCCGAATCAACCGGGAGTCGTGCTCGTCAAATCTGCCGCAGCGGCGAAAGAAAACGCTCAGAAGATGCTCGGCAACACGCTCGTCACGATCCAGACGGGCGCGGAGGGCAAGCAGGTTGGCGTGCTGCTGATCGAAGAGGGCCTGAAAATCGCCAAGGAGTTGTATCTCGGCGTCGTCGTCGATCGCGAATCGGGCGGGCCGATGCTGATCGCGTCGGCCGCGGGGGGCATGAACATCGAAGAAGTGGCGCACCAGACTCCCGAGAAGATCGTGCATGAGGCGTTCGATGTCGAAGCAGGGCTGCTCGGCTATCAAGCCCGCAACGTGGCGTACCGGATTGGGCTGGAGGGGGTCGCCGTCCGCAATGCCGAGAAGCTGCTGAAGCAACTCTGCCGGTTCTTCCTCGACCACGATTGCAGCATGGTCGAGATCAATCCGCTGGTCGTGACGGCGGAGGGCGATCTGGTCGTGGGCGACGCGAAGGTGACCTTCGACGAAAATGCGATGTTCCGGCATCAGGATCTGCTGACGCTTCGCGATCTTAACGAAGAGGAAGCCATGGAGGTGCAGGCCCAGGCGGCGGGTCTCAGCTATGTGAAGCTCGATGGCAACCTGGGCTGCCTCGTCAACGGAGCGGGGCTCGCGATGAGCACGATGGACATCATCCAGTACCACGGCGGCAAACCGGCCAACTTTCTGGATGTCGGCGGCGGCGCGAACGTCGAGCAGGTGACGGAAGCCTTCCGGATCATTCTCGCCGACCCCAACGTGAAGGGGGTGTTGGTGAACATCTTCGGCGGCATCATGAAGTGCGACACCATCGTCACCGCACTGCTGTCGGCCTATGACAACATCGGCATCAAGGTTCCACTCGTCGTCCGTCTCGAAGGGACCAACGTGGAACTCGCCCGCAAAATGCTGGCCGAGAGCGGCAAGAAGATCACCATCGGCACCGACCTCACCGACGCCGCCAAGAAAGCCGTCGCGTCGCTCGGGGCGTGACGACTTCAGGGAGATCACAGCGATGTTGCGAGATCACTTTCATCCGCCGCTGAAAGGACGACGCCACTGGAAGGCGTTTCACTCCGGCTGGGCCACAAACCTCGCCGCCGAGTTGAATCGCATTCTGCCGCCCAACTGGTTCGCGGAACCGAGTGTCCACTATGGGATTCAAGTGGCGCCGGATGTGGCGACGTTTGAGTCGGCGGAAGATTCCGACGGTTCCGTTTCAACGCCGATCTCAAATTGGGAGCCGGATGCCCCCACGATGACGCTCGACATCGTCTTGACCACCGACATTGTTCAAGTGGATGTCTTCAACGGCGAGGCGGGGCCGGTACTGGTGGGTGCGATCGAACTCGTCAGCCCCAGCAACAAGGACCGGCGGGAATCACGCGATGCCTTCGTCAGCAAGTGCGAGTCGTTTCTTTACGAGGCGGTCGGATTGGCGGTGATCGATATCGTGACCGACCGTCATGCGAATCTTCACAACGAATTGTTGAGCCGTCTCGGTGAGTCATCGGCCACATCCCGCGGCCTGTATGCCTGTGCCTATCGTCCCACCAGCCGCGACGATCATTCCGTCCTCGATCTTTGGCATCATCCCTTGTCCGTCGGCGGGCCGCTCCCCACGCTTCCGCTCTGTCTGAAAAATGGCCCGCGAGTTCCCATTGACCTCGATAAGACCTATGCACAAACCTGTGAACAACTCCGTCTGAACGACGCCAGTTTTCTTCCCACGAACAGCTAACCGCTAAAGGCCAACAGCTTCCCATGAGCATCCTCGTCGACAAGCACACGAAAATCATTTGTCAGGGCATCACCGGCAAGTCCGGATTGTTTCACTCCCAGCAGTGCCGGGCCTACGCTCAGGAGCATCGTCCCGGTGAGAACGTCTTCGTCGGCGGGTGTACTCCCGGCAAGGGCGGCACCGAGATCGACGGCTTCCCCGTCTTCAACACGGTGGAAGAGGCGGTCAGGAAGACGGGAGCGAACTGCTCGCTGATCTTCGTCCCGCCGCCGTTCGCCGCCGACGCGATCCTCGAAGCGAACGATGCGGGGATCGGGTTGATCGTCTGCATCACCGAGGGAATTCCGGTCCTCGACATGGCTCGCGTGCATCGAGCCATGCAGGGAAGCAAGAGCCGCCTGATCGGGCCGAACTGTCCCGGCATCATCACCCCCGGCGTGGCGAAGATCGGGATTATGCCCGGCTACATTCACCAGCCCGGCCCCGTGGGACTCATCAGTAAGAGCGGTACGCTGACGTATGAAGCAGCCTGGCAGTTGGGGAACGTGGGCCTCGGTCAGTCAACCGCCATCGGCATTGGTGGCGATCCGATCATCGGGACGAAATACATCGACCTCCTCGAAATGTTTCAGGCCGATCCGCAAACCGAAGCGATCCTGCTGATCGGCGAAATCGGTGGTAACGCCGAAGTCCAGGCCGCCGAGTACATCCAGGCCCACGTCACCAAACCGTGTGCCGCTTTCATCGCGGGGGCGACCGCTCCCCCCGGCAAGCGCATGGGTCACGCGGGAGCGATCATCTCCGGCGGCAGCGGCACCGCCGCCGAAAAGCAAGCCGCCCTCGAAGCGGCCGGAGCCGAAGTCGCCAAGAGCCCCGCCGACATGGGAGCCGCCGTGCAACGTGCGATTGCGAAGAGGAAGTAGCCTCGATAATTCAGTGCCGCGTGCGGGACCGACGTTGATCCGGCTTGAAGTACTCTCATGAAACAGCAGCTACCGCAGTGCATCATGATGGCCGGGCCGAACGGGGCGGGTAAGAGCAGCGTCGCGCGAACGCTCTTGGCCGAGACGTTCGGCGTGACAGCGTTTGTCAACGCCGACGTGATCGCTCAAGGGTTGTCGGGGTTCGCTCCGGAGAGCGCCGCGTGGGAGGCCAGCCGGGTTATGCTTGACCGGTTGCATCAGTTGGCGGCGAGTCGTGAGGACTTTGCATTTGAGACCACACTCGCGGCCCGCTCGTATGCCGGTTGGATAGATGAATTGCGCCAGGACGGTTACTGGTGCGTCTTGAACTATGTCTGGCTGGAGACCGCAGACTTGGCGGTCTCGCGTGTCCGACACCGCGTCGCAGCGGGAGGCCATGACATTCCCGAGGCCACGATTCGTCAACGGTATCGGCGGAGCGTCTCCAACTTTTTCGAGTTGTATCGTCCGCGTGTAGATGAATGGTACGCTTACGACAACTCGTCTCCCGAACAGACCGTGATGATCGCGGAAGGAACGGCGGATGGCTCAATGATCGTTCATCATCCGGAACGTTGGCAACAAATGCAGGAGCAAGCTCAACATGACTGACCCCACACCCGAGATGTCACCCCGCTCGAAGCGATTCGCGGACGCCGTGCAACGAGCGACGCGCGCGGCTGTGCTGGCTCATGCTCAGGCGGGAAGGCCCGTCGCTGAGTCGCGCGACGGCCACCTGCGGATCGTGTCGCCCGACGAAGTGTTCGCTCTCGCCGCCAACGGGTGGTGTCGCCCATCCACCAACGGCGACGCGAACGGTCAACATTGAACGTCGTGTTTTCGTAGGGTGGGACAAGCTCGCTTCGAGCGACGGCCCACCATCAGCGTCACGTATTGATCGTGGTGGGCCGTCGAGGACTCGTCCCACCCTACAAATCAGGAAGCCTGCTCATGCCGACCACTCAACTCGACCAATTGAAACAGTTCACGACCGTGGTGGCCGACACCGGGGACTTTGAGTCGATGAAGCAGTATCAGCCGCGCGATGCGACGACGAATCCGTCGTTGATTCTCGCGGCGGCGTCCAAGCCCGAGTATGTGCATCTCGTCGACAAGGCGGTTGTGGATCGGAAGAACTCGGGGCTGACGGGGGCGAAGCGGGTCGAGGATGTCATCGACCATGTTCTCGTCAACTTCGGGTCAGAAATCTTGAAGATCGTCCCCGGTCGCGTCTCGACCGAGACCGATGCGCGGTTGTCATTCGACACGAAGGGGAGCATTGCCAAGGGGCAGCACCTGATCGCCCTCTACGAACAGAACGGCTTCTCCCGCGAGCGGGTGTTGATCAAGATCGCCTCGACGTGGGAGGGGATTCGCGCCGCCGAAGTCCTCGAACGCGAGGGGATTCACTGCAACCTGACGCTGCTGTTCTCGTTCGCGCAGGCCGTGGCGTGTGCCGAGGCGGGTGTGCAACTCATCTCGCCGTTCGTCGGGCGCATCCTCGACTGGTACAAGGCCGCGATGAAGCGCGACTACGTTGGTGCGGAAGACCCCGGCGTCCAGTCGGTCACTCAGATTTACAACTACTACAAACAGTTCGGCTACAAGACCGAGGTCATGGGAGCCAGTTTCCGCAACAAGGGCGAGATCACCGAACTGGCGGGGTGTGATCTGCTCACGATCAGCCCCGCGCTGCTGGGTGAACTCGCGGCCTCGACCGATCCCCTGACGAGGAAGCTCGATGCCGCCGACGCCAAATCACTGCCGCTCGACAAGGTGACGCTCGACGAAAAAACATTCCGCCTCCAACTGAACGACGACGCGATGGCGACCGAGAAAACGGCCGAGGGGATTCGCAAATTCTCCGCCGACATCGTGAAGCTCGAACAGTTGATTGCGGCGAAACTCGGATGAAACGGTTATTGTGATGCCATCGAATTCGGGGTTCCCCGAGAGATTCATTCCACTTCGCGATTTTGAGGAGACCGGTCATGCGCTACACGAACGCCGAATATGCTCTGATCTGGTCTGTGGTTGTCACTGTGATCTCGTGTCTGGCGACGGTCGCCTACCTGCGCGGGCCGATGCGGGGCATCTTGATCACTCGTTGTCCCTCCGAAGACCGCGCCCGATTCTGGCTGGCCTTCTCGAACATCGTCGTGGTGCTGCTGCCGCTGATTTTTCTGCTGTCCTCCTACGTCGCCGGCGGAACAACAGTGGAGAATCCGCTCGTCGCGGAGTTGGCCATCCAGGTGAGATGGTCGCTGTTTGGGCTGTTCCTGTCCGTGATCTGCCTGGCGATCGTGGTGGCCGGCATCCCCACGGACTCGCGCCACCAGATCAGCGTCGATGACCAACAGGTCGAGGATCTGAAACGGCTGCTGGCCAAGGTCGATGAGGTGCGGGCGCGGGAAATCCTCAAACGACCCAATGTGGGATGACACGCGGGTGTCCGGTTCGTACCCACATTTCTGTGCGGTGAATCATGCGACGCTTCGTGACTGCGCTGCTGTTGCTGGGATCCGTCGTATATGGCTCGGTGCTGTGGTATCAGCAGCGGCTGGAGGTCAGCAGCCCGGCCACAGCCATTGAGGTCGCGCTGCCCGCCAGCTTCGAGCCGCTGCTCGCCCAGATCGAACTGATCCGGCCGCTGCATGAGAAGAAGAAGCCGAACCAGCCGGGTGACTGGCTCGAACGGTTTCCCGAGGGAGGCCAGACCTTCGGCCAGTACGTTCAAGCCCGGAGCCGAACGCCGCTGAAGGACGAGTTCCAGACGATCTATGTCCAGCCGCTCGGTGAGTTCGATGAGACTCAGCAGCGTCTCGCCGAGCAGACGTCCGAGTTCATGAGGCACTTCTTCGGCATGCCGGTCACGCTGCTGGAAGCCCGGCCGCTGGGCGATATCCCGGAAACGGCTCGCCGGATGCGGTACGACGAGGAACAGATCCTCACGACGTGGATCATGAACGACATCCTCATGCCGCAGCGCCCGGAGGATGCGGTGGCGGTGATCGGGCTGGTCACGTGCGACCTCTGGCCCGGAGACCTCAACTGGGTCTTCGGTCAGGCGATGCTGCGCGATCGAGTCGGCGTCTGGTCGCTGCACCGCAACGGCGACCCGCGCGCGGGCGACGCGGCATATCGACTCTGCCTGCGGCGCACGCTGAAGACCGCCGTCCACGAAACCGGCCACATGCTCGGCATCCTGCATTGCTCCGCCTGCGAATGCTGCATGAACGGCTCCCGCAGCCGCGAGGAAAGCGACCGGCAACCGCTGGAGTTCTGTCCCGAATGCCAGCCCAAAATCTGGTGGACCTGCGGAGCCGACCCCGTGAAACGAACTCAAGCCCTCGCCAAGTTCGCCACAGACCACGGCCTGACCGACGAGGCGACGTTCTGGAATCGCCAACTCAAACGCCTCGCGGAATGAGTCAGGTTGTGTGGCACGCCATGAGGCCGCGAGGGACGTGGCAAAGGACGTTAGGTTGACGATCACCACGCCCTTCCCAAAGCGTCAGGGACGTGCCACCCAGCCGCTCGAGTGCATGGGATTGTTATTTCTCCGTCACGTCCGCTGGAAGGTTCACGGGCTGGCGCATGATTGAATTCTGATCCCATTGTTCGGACTGCGCGGCGCCGAAATAGAGGATGTGTTCATTTGCCGAGGAAAACAGGAACGGCGTGACATGACCATAAGGCGAAGTGCGGTTGTCCTTCGCAACGAGCACGCCTCGATCGCGCCAGGAGATGCCGTTGTTGCTCGTCGCGCACTTTGTGCCGTCGCGTGATTCAATCAACATGATGTATTGTTCATTGACGCGAGAAATATGCACACCGCCAGCGTCGTTGGCGAAGACGTAGTCAGGATTGCGTTTCCACTGTACGCCGTCCGTGGATTCGGCGTACCCGACGTAACGCTGTGACGTGGCCGATTGTGGAGTGTGTGCATCGGGGGCACCCAAGGGCAAATCCGCGCGGCCATCGAACCACATTTGAAATTGCTTGCCGTCGTGAATCACGCTGGGACGTCCGACGAGTAACGAGTCCCACGCGGGCTTTTCCCGTGGCCACAAGACCGATCGGTGATCCGTCCATTTGCGTCCATCGGTCGAAGTGGCCAGACCGATGGTGTCATTCATGCCAGCTCTGGCGCGGGTGTAGTACATGTAGAACTTGTCCTGGACAATCACCACAGATGGGTCGTTCACATGGTTGATCCCCTCGGATGCGAATACGACTCCAACGGGTGTCCACGATTGAAGGTCCTGGGACGTGGCGAGATGGATACGATCGTGGCCATCGCGACCCTGTCCACCGTAGTACATCAGGATGTTGTCGCCATGGCGAACGATGTCGGCACCGTAAACGTTTCCCTTGCCGTGGGGAGCCTCCGCACGGGAGCCAGCACCGCGTATGACAAGCACCGCGTCGGCGGCGATCGCCGATCCGGATGCAGAGAGCAGGCAGATGAGGAGCAAGTTCTTGCGCATCGGGTTTTGAAAGATAACGACCAAGGTAACCGGGCGGCGGCCAGAAACCTTCGACTCGCGAAATCGCCCGGCCCCGCCGCTCCGGTTGACCGGCTTTTTATGCCCGCGACGCGGTCACTGCTTGCGACGGGTGTTTGTGCCGCCGAAC
>JANODP010000126.1:0-4390 GCA_031412755.1 Schlesneria sp.
CGACAAACGCTTCTGTCTGGCTACCCACTATCCACTATCCACTATCCACTGCCCACTATCCACCACGCTGACCGTTACTTGGCCACCGAGAACTTGTGGACGGTCGTCTGACGATAGGTCTCGCCGGGGCTGAGTTTCGTCGTGGGGAACTCGGGACGGTTGGGTGAGTCCGGGTAGTGCTGGGCTTCCAGACAGAACGCCCCATGCTTGGGAGCACCCCCCGTCTTGGAAGTCCCTTCCAGGAAATTGCCGGTGTAGAACTGAATGGCCGGCTCGGTCGTGAGGATTTCCAGCACGCGGCCCGAGGTCGGCTCGACGATCTTCGCCGCCGGACGAAGCACGCCCGCGGGACCGTCGATGACGTAACAGTGATCGTAGCCGCCGGACCCGTTGACCGGCTGCTCGATGCGCGTCCCGATCTTTTCGGCCTTGAGGAAGTCCATCGGGGTTCCCTCGACGGAGGCGACCTCGCCGGTCGGGATCCCCGTTTCGTCGACCGGCAGATACCTGGTGCAGGCCAGCGTCAGTTCGTGATCGACGATCAAGCCGCTCCCCGCTCCGGCCAGGTTCCAGTAGGCATGGTTTGTCAGGTTCAGGACCGTCGGCTTGTCGGTCGTCGCTTCGTAGTCGATCTTCAGTTCGTTGTCGTCGGTCAGCGAGTAGGTGATGACGGTCTTCAGTTCGCCGGGATAACCCTCTTCGCCATCCGGACTGACATACGTCAGCTTCACCCCGGCGGCCTTGTCGTCCTGGAACGGCGCGGACTTCCAGAGCTTCTTCATGAAGCCGACTTTGCCGCCGTGCAGACTATTCGGGGGGTTGTTAGGAAACAGTTGGTACTCGGTGCCGTCGAGCGAGAACTTCGCGTTGGCAATCCGGTTGGCATACCGGCCACAGGCCCCGCCGAAGTAGGGGGCGTTCCCCTCGTAACCGGCCACGTCGGGGAAGCTCAGCGTCATGTTGGCCAGCTTTCCCGCGCGGTCGGGAACCTCGACCGAGGTGATGATGGCCCCGTAGTTGATCAGTCCGACTTTCATCCCCGCCCGGTTGCGCAGACTGAACTGGGTGACTTTGTCTCCGGCCTCGGTCTGACCAAACGGTTCGCTTTGCACGGTGAGCATCGGTTCTTCCGCAGTGTTGGTGTCGGTGATGGTGGTGGTCTCGGTCCCCTGAGTGAGTGAGCCGGTCGCTTTCGGATTCTGCTTCGTCACCTTTCCCTCGCAGCCCACGAAGGCCACGCCGCCACCGAGCAGCACCGCCGCCACCAGCCTCTGTCGGAACGAAGTCTTCATCGTGAGCCATCCTGAGAAGTGCAGCCGGACCGAAACCAACGGGACGGTATCTTGAGATGCACCCCCAACACGGTCAAGCGAGGCGCGCCAGGGGATCGCGGCCATCCCCCCCTTCAAACGGAAAAAGGGTGCCACCGTCACGTTGAGGATTCCGTGACGGTGGCACCCCCATTGAAATGGGCCGATGGTAATCGTCGAAGAATTCACTCCTTCGCTTGATCGCGACCACCAGCAATCATTTGCTTCAGTTCGGCCACTTGCCGAGTCAACTCGTTCAGTGCCTGCTGTTGCTGCCCGAGTTGTTTGTCCTGATCCTGCACGACCTTGGTCAGCACGGCGGTGATGTCCATCGAGGCGAGCCCCTTGCGATCATTGGTCGCCACCAGTTCGGGAACGTCTTCGGCGATGAAGCCGACGTAGCGTTCGTTCAACTCGCTCTTGTAGCGGTAGCCGACGGGTTGCAGGGCTCGCACCGTGTCGCGGGCCTGTTCGCTGGTGATCGGCTCGACGTCCTGCTTCAGGGCGCGGCTGGAGGCGTTGGTCCACACCCCGGCGGGCGTGAGGTTCGCGCCCGACGAATGCAGCAGCGCATGGGAGCTGATGGCGGTCGGTGTGTTGCCGAAACTGATCTGGCCCGAGGAATTCATCAGCAACTTGGTTGTGCCCCCCGCGAGCAGGTTCAGTCCCCTGTTCGGCGTGAGCGCACCGAACTGTGCGTTGCCGGTTCCCTCGACCCCGGCTCGAAACACGCCGGTGTCATTCTCGACGCGCAGATAGTGCGAGTTCGCATCTTCACGCTTCATGAACAAGCCATTGAGCAGGTTGGACCGAATGTCCAACTGGGAATTCGAGTCGGGGGCTGACGTTCCGATCCCGACGCTGCCCTCGGTGGTGAGGTACAGCGTATTTGTGGGCGTGCTTCGTTCGATGGCGAAGGGCCTGTCGTTAAAGGTGGCGCTGTTAAAGGCATTCAAGGCGAGCCGCCCTTGTACGTCCACTTCCCACTCGTAGTGTTGCGCGACCCCCGTGGTCTGTTCGAGGCGGATTGCAGGCCTGGTCAGCTTCAAGATGTGCAGGCTCGCGGCCGGATTGGGTGTCCCGAAACCGATCTTCCCGCTCGTGTCAATGACGATGCAGTTATTCGGGGCAGCGTCCTCGATCATGAACGGGACGCGGAGACCGGCATCCCGGATGAGGAAGTTGAAGTCTCCTTCCAACCCCCAACCCTTGGTGGGATTGGACAGGAGCAGAATGGGGACGTCGTTCGCGATGGCAACGTCAGAAGTGTTCACGTCAAACGGCTGCGCCGCGCACGGTCGGCCGCCGAACGCGAGTAACAGGCCGAGCCCCCAAACCACAATCCCCAAAGGTTTCCTTCGCAGACGCATGATTGTTTGCTTTTCCAATAGGTTGACCACGATTGATTTCACCAGAGACCCCTGCCCGATTGATCGGTTGCCCAGCACCGGGGCTTTGTTGGAGTCCCACCCTACGCTGGTGCGATGATGCCAAAAGTGCCTGCTCACTCGCAATCAAATGCTGGGGTTCGGCACGGACTTTCTGGAAGTCGGTGTCCGCCCGGTGGCGCGGAAGAGGGGACTTGCTCGCCAGTGTTGATGGAAAACACTGGCAGCTCAAAGCCGCTGCCAGTGATACCCCCGAGCGCCGACTATTTTGCCGGTGTCGCCCCTTCGAGACGCTGCTCCAGATCGGTCACACGCTGCGTCAGCGCGTCGACCAACCGTTCGAGCTTGTCGCTGCGCTGCCGTTCCTTCTCATTCCGTTGACGCTCGTCGGTCAGCTCGCGGTCCTGGTCTTGGACGACCTTGGTCAGAACGGCCACAAAATCCATCGGGGCGAGGCTCTTGCGGTCGCTGGTGGCGACCAGTTCCGGCACGTCCTCGGCGATGAAGCCGGCGTACGGTTCTTCGGGCTGGACCTTGTAGCGGTAGGTCATCGGTTGGAGGGCTCGCACGGTGTCACGGGCCTGCTTGCTGGTGATCGGCTGGATGTCCTGCTTCGCCGCGCGGCTGGAGTTGTCGGTCCAGACGCCGGTGACCGTCAGGTGCGCACCGGTGGACGTCATCATTGCATCGGTGACGGGGACAGCGGGAGGCGGGTTGCCAAAACTCACCTGGCCCGAGGAATTGATCGACATTTTTGACGTCCCTCCCGCGAGCAGGTTCAGTCCCTTGCCGGGTGACAGCGCGCCGAACTGCGCGTCGCCGTTCCCCTGCACACCCGATCGGAAGATACCAGCGGTGTTTTCCACGCGCAGGTAGTGGGGATTGGCATTGGAGCACTTCGTCAACAAGCCGTTCTGCAAGGTGGACCGAATGTCCAACCGCGCATTCGCGTCGGGAGTCGACGTCCCGATCCCCACGCTGCCGCTGCTGTCGAGATACAGCGTGTTCGTCGGCGTGTTCACTTCCACGGCGAACGGTGTGAGGGCCGCGTCGGGGATCAAGATGTCCCCCTGATCAATCAGCTTGAAACCGAAATCGCTGGACTCGAGGTCGTATGACTGCGAGAGGTGCCCATTGAACGTCGTCTGTTGCAGGCGCAGCGCGGGCAGATCCTGGTCAAAGACGTTCAAACTCCGCTGGGGAGTGAGGTCACCCGGCATCGATCCGAAAATGATCCGGCCATTGCTGTGGATGCGGAGCGACTGAGCGGGGGCCAGCTTGTCGATTTGGAAGACGGGATTGGCCCCATCCCTGATGGTGAAAAAGTCGAAGTTCCCGAGCATCTCCCAGGTCCGGGTGGGTGGGTCCGTCTTGGACAGGTTGATGATCGAATTAGTCCCGCCGCTGACTGTGAAGGGCGACGCCGACTGCCCCCGGGCGCAGCGAGCGCCCGCTGCCAGCAGCAGCCCACACGCCACGAACATCACACACACTGCTCGTACTCGATCATTGCTGCTCATGCTGCGCCCCACCTCGGAAAGGAGATTGAACCGAGCGGCGGAAACGTACCGCCGCCTCCAAGTCGGGTCGCCATTCTATCTCGCATCCGTTCGAGCGAAAGCGGCCACTCGGAGTGGCAACACGGCTCTTCCCCGTTTCAAGAGTAGGGTGGGACCAGCGCAGCGCCGGCCC
>JANODP010000127.1:0-26506 GCA_031412755.1 Schlesneria sp.
CGGCCCGGCCATCGAACAGGCCGCCGCCACGCTGGCCTTTCACCAGTGGGGGTTGAAATCGGCCGCCGATCCTCTGGCCGCGCGGGAGGACGGCGACGGTTCGGGTGACGGCATGGAGGGCCTGGAATCGGCGCTCATCGGCAAGCCCGCCCCCGACCTCGAACTGGATCTGCTCGACGGAACCAAGTTCCGTTTGTCCGAGCGCAAGGGCAAGATTGTCGTGCTCGACTTCTGGGCCTCGTGGTGCGGACCCTGTCTGCAGGTGATGCCTCAAATCGACAAGGTCACTCACGAGTTTGCCGACCAGGGCGTCGAACTGGTCGCGATCAATCTGGAGGAGACCGGCGATCGAATCCAGGCGACGCTCGACAGACTCAAGCTCAAGATGCCGGTCGCACTCGACCGCGACGGCCGCGCGGCCGAGAAGTATGGCGCGACAGCGATCCCTCAAACTGTCATCGTTGACCGCAGCGGCAAGGTGGCCCGCCTGTTCGTCGGCGGGGGAGCCCGGTTCGGCGATCAGCTTCGAACGGCTCTGCAAGCCGTGCTGTCGGACGAACTCAAAAAGACCGACTGACGCGGGGTCTTGCCTGACCCCGGCCGGTGCGCGGCTCATCAGCCGTAGAGCTTGTTGGCCTCGGCATGATCGATCTTGCGGGCCTTGATTCGGCCACCGGAAAGCTTCTCTCCATCCGGATCGATGTACACTCGGCCGGTTCTGCCCGGGACCACGCTCATGACGTGAATGTTGAAGATGAACGCGCCGTCGCAGTTGGCCTGAAACCAGTGGACGTTGTCTTTGACGTCGGAGAGTGTGGAGAACGTGCCCGGCCCAAACGTCTTGTCGATCGTCGGTTTGACGATCATGTGCTTGGGGTCGTCCTCCAGCCGGTCGTAATGGCGGCCGTGAAAGTCACCCTTCAGAATCAGAAACGCGGTGGCCATGTTGTCGTGCCCGTGGGGAACGACCGAGCGGTCCTTGTTCAGCGCGAAGACCTGATGCCCGAACACCAGGTTGGTTGGCAGCCCCTCGACCTGCGGTAGCTTGGCCTTCAGGCTCAGTTCGCCGCGCTCGTTCGGCTTGATTCCCGCAGTGAGCTTTTCAAAGTCGATGAACCGCAGCAGTTCCGGCAGGTCCACCTTGCCGAAAAGCTGCTCGACCTGCTTCTGCCACTGCAGCGGATCGAGCTTCTTCCCCTTCAGATCCAGACTCATCGAGTTGAGTTCCGCGAGCCACTTCGCCGCGATCGGCTTGACCTCCTCGGCGAAGGCATCCCCCGAAAACAGGGTGTCCAACAACGACCAGGTCAGCAGCGATCCGAGTGTCTGCTGCTGGAACGAACGTCGAGAAATCGTGTTCATCGTCAGATCCTTTTTGTGGAATCAACCAGGGAGGAACGCGGCGCGATCGAAGTCTGCGAAAGGCTATTTGACCGGAACGACGTCGAACGTGTTGGCCTTCATCATCAACGCTTTGGCAACTTCAGCATCGAGCGCGGGGAGCTTTGCCAAACGCTCGGTCATCGCGGCCTGACGCTTCGTTTCGATCTCTTGTGGGGTGAGTTTGAGATCCAGCCATTCGGGAATCGAGACGTTCGACAACACGATGCCGCGGAAGATCATGTCGTGATGGAAGCGGTTCTTGGTTTCGACTGCGGTACGAACGGCCTTTACCTGATCCGCGATCGGGCCGTCGGCCAATGCGCCGGAGGCCAGGTTGGCTCCCGTCGCGAGTTGCTCGGACGTCAGCTCGGCGATCTTCCTGCCGCCGACTCGAACTTCGTACTTTCCGGCGGCCAGACCCGTCACCTTCAAACGATAGTCGTTGAGTTCCTCCAGGATCGGAGCATGCGGCAGGATGCCGGCCGCGTCCGCCGGGAAGAACGGCAGCGCCGCGTCGAGTCGCGAGAAGCTGATCCCGCCGTCTTTCTTGGAAACAGTCTCGATGGTGCAGTTCATCGCGGCGACGACCTTGCCGCCGGTCGCGTCGATCTCGGCGGACGAGACCAGCGATGGGAAGTTCAGGCCCTTGAGGATCGAAGCGGCCATCAGTGCCTGTCCGGGTGGGCCGGGATGGACCGCGTCGCCGCCGGTGATGCGGTCGTACTTCGTCCCCTTGGCGCGGGCGCGATCCAGCGCGGCGAGATACGGGTGAAACTGATCGACGAACAGCCCGCCGTTCTTGTCGGCAATGACCTTCACACCGTCCGAAAACTTTTCGAGCGTCTGGTTGTATCCGGTCAGCGCGGTCGGTCCCTGTTCGGCGGTGTCCAGCGGTTGCGGGGTGGCCCACGCGACGCGAATGTTGGCTTCCTTGGCCTGGTCGGCCATCCCCTGCAAGCCGTTCATGTAGGGCTTGAATACGTTGTCGCTGAACGCTCCATAACCGCCATCGTTCATGCCGAAGTCGACCGTCATCGCGGTCGGCTTGTGCAGCAGGACATCGCGCTTGAATCGTGTATTGCCGCCGGTCGAGCGATCTCCGCCGATCCCCACGTTTCGAAACGTCAGCTTCCAATGCGGATGCCGGGTGACCGTCCACATCTCGACGAAGTTGGAATACAGATGCTGCTCGGTGATGCTGTCGCCGATCATCACGACGACGTCGCCGTCCTTGAAAAAGAACTCGGCCGCCGGGGCCGACGCGGCGCCCCACACCACCATGACGGCAACGCACCAACGCACGAAGAGCAACATCAGCAGAACCCCTTCCCGGTGTGTCAAGACCTTCGATTCGCGGACTCGTGAACGAGGCGGGATTGTCCAGCCTGCAACCCGTTCGAGCAAGCCCACACGCGTCCGTCCGCGACGCGGGCTTCGTTCGGCTGATGCCAGGCCGTCTGATGGCCCGGCAGGTCGCAGCCTCGCCCAACGGCGGGCTGGCCAGCCGTCCCCGCGGTTGCCCTCGAGTTTTTGTGTTCTCACGGAGATTCAGCCGGCCCGTCTCCCCTCGAACCAAAATCCACCCACAGATTCTGCTGAGAGACCGAAAAACCAGCCGGCCTTGCCACAATTGTCGCGGCTGGTGGCGTGCGCCAGCCGATGCCGTTTATACTCGCGTTCGCACGGACATTCGTTCGATAACAGGCATCGCGTCGATTCAGTCTGTGGTTTGGCTCACCTTCGACGACAACATCACCTTCGACGACAACAGAGGAACAGTTCGGATGGCATCCAATCTTCCCAAGAACCTGGTGTTCGGTTCGTTTGTCGCAGCGGGCCTGGTGGCGGTCCTCGCGATCCTCGACATCGCGACGGGATCGTTTCCGTTCGCCGGCTCGATCATCATGGACATCCTCTTCATCCTGAGCGCCGCCATCGTCGGCTACCTCGCCTGGGACGCCTACAAGGACATGGCTTAGTCGCTTGTCGAAGAGTGAACGTCGGGCAGGTTACAATCCTGACGCAACGGCATTTCAACGGGCTGCTTGCTGTTCCTCGCGTTCTCTGATGAGTTGGCATGCCAATGGGACTGCTCGATAAGACCAACCCCCGAGCAACTCGCGGAAGCGTTATCCGATGGGCGATCTTCGGGGCAGTTGGTGGTCCGGTGTTCGTTCTCTTCGTCAATTGGGCAAAAGGCAAACAGCCTGTTGGGTGGATCATACTATTGCTTGCCGCGATCTTCGGAGCGGCCGTCTACGCGCTTGTGGAATGGCAACTCGACGACGAGCCGGACGAGGATGACGAGAAGAACACAGAACGATCCGAGCGCTAGCAAAAAATGCAGTGGAGCGCGCGAGCAACTTGTGGCTCGACCGTCCGCTGCTTTTTGACGTTCGACGCACGAGCGATTCTTGATCA
The DNA here is from genome assembly GCA_031412755.1 of Schlesneria sp. GTDB lineage: Bacteria > Planctomycetota > Planctomycetia > Planctomycetales > Planctomycetaceae > Schlesneria. The sequence goes on from JANODP010000127.1 coordinate 3,805, forward strand.
GTGGCGAGATTGTGTGCAACCCGCACCTGGCGGTCACAGATCGAGGTCATCGACCAGGTTGGCTTCGCTCATGATGATGCGGTAGCGTTCGCTCGCGTCCTTGCCCAACAGTTGCGAGAACGTCTGGTCGGCCTCCACCAGACTGTCGATGCCGATCGACAACAGCGTGCGCGTCTTGGGGTCGAGCGTCGTCTCCTTCAACTGTTGCGCGTTCATCTCGCCCAGACCCTTGAAACGGAAAATCTCCGGCTTGCGGTTGGCGGGGAGTGACGCGAGGACTTCCTCTTTCTCGATGTCGTCCTGCGCGTAGGTTGTCTGCGAGCCGACTTGGATGCGGTAGAGCGGTGGCTGGGCAAGATAGAGCTTCTGGCTTGTGATCAAGTCGCGCATGTGGCGGAAGAAAAACGTGAGCAGCAGCGTGCTGATGTGATAGCCGTCGCTGTCGGCATCCATCATCAGGATGATCCGGTCGTAGCGCAGTCGGCGGATGTCGAAGTTGGTTGAGATGCCCGTTCCGAGCGTCTCGATCAAATCCTTGATCTCCTGGTTTTCGAGCACCTTTGAGATGGAGAGGCATTCGGTGTTGAGCACCTTGCCGCGCAGGGGCAGCACCGCCTGGAAGCGGCTGTCGCGGCCCATGCCCGCCGTGCCACCGGCCGACTGACCTTCGACGATGAACAGTTCCGATTCGCCCGGATCGGTCGAACGGCAATCGAGCAGCTTGCCCGGCAGGCTGGTGCGTCGCGTGGTGGCCGTCTTGCGCCGGACCTCGCTCGCCGCCTCACGACTGGCCTGTCGGGCGCGCGCGGCGAGGACGATCCGTCCGACAATCGCGTCGGCGATGGAGGGATTGTTGCTGAGCCACGTCTCCAGCGCGGGACGGATCAGGCTTTCCACGATCGCGGTCATCTCGGGGTTGTTCAACTTTTCCTTGGTCTGTCCCTGAAACATCGGGTCCGCCAGGAAGACTGACAGGATGCCGAGCACTCCCTCGCGGATGTCGCTGTTCTCGATGACGACGCCCTTCACCTTGATGTTGTGAACGTCGAGATGATTGCGGACCGCCTTGCCGATCGCCGAGCGGAGTCCCGATTCGTGCGTCCCTCCGGCGTGCGTCCGAATGCCGTTGACGTAGCTCCGAATCTGTTCGTCTGTCGCCTCGGTCCAGCGCAGGACGACTTCGATCTTCACCTTCGCATCGTCTTTTGAAATCGAGAACGCCTGATCGTGGCTGGCCTTCTTCTGTCCCTCGGCCAACACCTTGTCGAGGTACGCCACGATGCCGGCCGGGTGAAAGAACTCGGACTTTTCCTTCCGGGCCTCGTCGTGGAAGACGATCTTCAGCCCGGCATGGATGTACGAGATGTCTTCGAGGTGTTGCTTGATCGTGTCGGGATGGAAGGCGGTTTTCGAGAAGATCTCCTCGTCGGGCCGGAAGAAGATCGTCGTTCCTCGGCCGCGAAAGGGGCGGACCTGTTTGACGGGAGTGGTCGGCTTGCCGCGCTTGTAACGCTGCGACCATTCGTAGCCGTCGCGATGCACAGTCGCTTCCATCTCGATCGACAGGGCGTTCACCACGGACGAGCCGACGCCGTGCAGGCCGCCGCTGCGCGCATACGCCTGACTCGAAAACTTGCCTCCCGAATGCAGCGTCGTCAGGATCGTTTCCAAGGCCGACTTCTTCGACTTCTTGTGAGTGTCTACCGGAATTCCCCGGCCGTTGTCCTGCACCGAACACGACGAACCGTCCTTGTGCAGCGTGACGATGATCTCGGAGCAGTGCCCGGCGAGATGTTCGTCCACGCTGTTGTCGACGATCTCCCACAGCAGGTGATGCAGCCCGCGGGCATCGACGCCGCCGATGTACATCGACGGTCGCCGCCGCACGGCGTCGAGTCCCTCCATGATTTCAATGTCGTCGGCGTTGTAACGGGTGGTGTCGGTGGACATGGGGCAGGCTCAATGAAAACGAGGCGGGTTGTACGTGCTTGGGGGATGCCATTAGTCACTAGTCATTGGTCATTGGCTTTACCTAATGACCAATGACTAATGACCACTGACTACTTCTCCGCCTCCATCGCGGCCCAGTCGATGAGTTCGATGTCGGGGTGAATGATTTCGGTAAACGTGCTGCGTTGGGCGGCGCGGATTCCCCTGCCGCCGCGCGAGGAGACTTCGTACTTCATCTGGCCGAAGACCAGCACCTTGTCGTGACTCGTCTTCACGCGGAGGCAGTCGCTGGGGCGGGCCATCTGCGCGGCACCGAGCACCACGTCATTCGGCTCGACCAGCTTGATGCCGCGCACTCCCTTGCCCGCGCCGGACAGGATGGCCACGTCGTCGATGGCAAAGTGGGTGACGCGGGCCTGCTGCGTGGCGACGAACATCGACGTGGCGTCTCGCACCAGTTCGACCCAGATCACGCGGTCTCCCGCACCGAGGCGACAGTATTTGCGGCCCGACTTCGTGGACGGCGTGCGGAACGGTGCGAGCGGCAGCCGCATGATCTGTCCGCGCAGGGTCAACGCCAGGAAGTAGGGTGTCGGCGGCAGATCGCCCTTCGCCTTCTTGTCGGCCGGCGTGAAGCGTTCGTCCGTCGTCAGGGCCGCGACCAGTCCCACGCCGTCTCCCATCTTGACGTGCTTCGAGATCGGTTCGCCATAGCCCGACGAGGCGGGAATGTCGGTGATGCTCAGCGTGTACGCAATGCCATCGCTGGCGAAGAAGACCACGTTGTCGGTCGTGCTGCCGGGGATCACGTCGAGGACCACATCCCCTTCGCGCACCCGGGTGGTCTCGACACTTTGCAGCCGGCCGACCCGCTTGATCCAGCCCTCGCGCGTCAGCACGACGTTGGTGTTCTCCTTGACGATGTAGGAGGCCGCGTCGAACTCGACGATTTCTTCGCTGCTGCCGATCGCGGTCCGGCGTTTGTCGGACAATCTGGCCGAGATCTCTTCAAGTTCCGTTTTGACGACGTGCCACAGTTTCTTGTCCGACGCGAGCAGCTTCCGAATCCGATCGGCCTCCGCCTGCTTCTCGCCCAGCTCTTCGAGGATGGTGTTGATCTCCAGCGACGAGATGCGATAGAGCTGCAATTCGAGGATCGCCATCGTCTGCTCTTCGTCGAGCGGGAACGCCTTCATCAACTTCTCGGCCGCGTCGCGCTTGCCGGTGCTGTTGCGGATGATCTTCAACGCCCGGTCGAGGTCGTTGAAGATCAGGGCAAACCCTTCGAGGATGTGGATGCGGTGCTCGAGTTGCCGCAGTTGGAACTCGAACCGCCGCCGCACGGTCGTGAAGCGGAACGTCAGAAAATGCCGCAGCATTTCCGCCAGACCCAGCCGCGCGGGAACCAGTGCGTCCTTGTCGCCCGGGATCAGACAGGTCGAGTTGTACGCGAAGTTCTGTTCGAGCGACGTGTGCTTGTACAGGTACGTCATCACGGCGTGGGGATCGGCTCCCGGCTTGAGGTCGAGCACGATCCTCAGGCCGTGCTTGTTGTCCGTTTCATCATTCGAGTCGAGAAGCTGCGGAAGTTTTTTACCATTGACGATGTCTCCAATTTCAGAGGCCAACGGGCCCGACTCGACACCGTAGGGCATGGAAAAAATCACGACGCGGTTGTCGACGACGCCCTTCTTCTCCTTGTCGAGCCGCCACTCGCCACGCACCTTGACGCTGCCGCGCCCCTCCTCGTAGATCGCCCTCAATTCCTTGCGATCCGTGACGATGCGGCCTCCCAGCGGGAAGTCTGGACCTTTGACGTATTTCAGCAGGTCTTTGGTCTCGGCCTCGGGTGAGTCGATGAGATGCACGCAGGCCGCGATCACTTCCCCCAGATTGTGCGGAGGGATATTGGTCGCCATGCCGACCGCGATCCCCGACGCTCCGTTGACGAGCAGGTTCGGGTACTGAGCGGGGAGTACAACGGGTTCCTCCAACCGGCCGTCGTAGTTCGGTCGCATGTCGACCGTCTGGAACCGCAGCTCGTTCATGAGTTGTTCGGAAACCAGAGTCAGTCGCGCCTCGGTGTATCTGTCCGCGGCGGCCGGCAGGCCCATGATCGAGCCGAAGTTGCCCTGACCGTTCACCAGCGGATACCGCAGCATGAAGTCCTGGGCCATCCGGACGAGGGCATCGTAGACGGCGAGCGGTCCATGCGGATGGTAGTTTCCGGTCGTGTCGCCCGCGATCTTCGCACACTTGTATGGCTTGGCGTCGGCCGTGAGCCGCAGTCCGTCGAACATCACATACAGGATGCGACGCTGGACCGGCTTGAGGCCGTCGCGCACGTCGGGCAGAGCGCGCGACGTGATGACTGACATGGCGTAGTTGAGATACCGCCGCCGCGTTTCCTGACTGAGCGGCACGTATTGAATGCGGTCTTCCGTGTCCCCACCGCTGCTGTCGGCAGCGGCCGCGTCCGAATTGCGTTTCGCCAACGTGGTCTCCTCACCAGAAACTCTCACCTCACTGCGAGAGATCACCGTACCGCCGAGTCATCGGCGCTGATCCGTGTCGCGCATCGCCCTGCCATCCCTATCGTCGTTTCCAGCCCGAAGGCTGACTCCGCGATGAGTCGCCCCCATCCGGGATCACTCCCGCACCGGGTGACTCGTCAAACTGCATCGACTTTTCCAGTCGGGATGATCTTGGCGAGGCTACCGTTTACACCGTCTGTATCGGTTTTTCAACCGCATCTAAGGCGTTAGAGAGCAATTACTTGTCAAATTCGGCAGGCGTGTGCCGCCACACGCGGAATGATTCATTCACACGGACATGTGCAACCGAAACTTTCTTGTGCTTGGTGGACCGCAAAGTCGGGGTGGAAGAGGATTCCTTCCCTCGCCGCGATCGACCGACAGAAATCCAGGGAGGGATTGTTTGATGAGACGCCACACATTTGTGACCGCTGCCTGTGCCGTGATCTTGTCCGCGTTCATGCTGCCATCAGCTCGCGCCGATGAGATCGCCGACCCGTTCGCAACGGAACTGACCACTCCTCCGGCGCCTGCGATCTTGGAACCGGACAGTGAGGTTGCGGAGTCTCCATCGCTGTACGAGGCCCCGGTGATCACGCAAACGCCTGCCGTTCTGCGCCCGGTTGGACTGATGCAGCAGGGACCCGCTCCACAGCCGATCAATGCCGATGCCGGCCTGATGGCACCGCAGGCCGCTCCCCAGCAGCCCGGTTACGTACATCTTGGCGCTCCCCTGTATCCCTCGCCTCGTCCCAATATTCCGATCTGGGTGGGATCAACGATGATCACCAATCAGGCGTTCGCACCGCACGAGATGCTGTATCCGCACACCTACCGCGCGACCTATCCGCCGTACTACCACCGCGTCAAGGGCGGGTGGATTCTGACTCCGTTCGGCATTCGATCGCACGAGCGATGGGAACTGCAGGGGACTCAGGTTCAGGTCAAGTATCGTTCAAGCTACCCGGGTTTGGGGAAGGGGCTCTGGCTGCCACCGTTGACCTCGTGGCACCACAGCTTGCGGTAGTCAGATGCCAGGGCCGAACCGCTTGGCGTCAAACGGAGCGGCGTTGGTTGGCGATGACAAGTGGATGTGGATTCAGCGAGGCAGGCCATTTTCGGATGAGGACGATCCCGTGAGCAGAATGAACCTACGACGATGGAGCTGTTGCGCGGCTCTCCTGCTGGGGGCCGCCGTGATGGGTTCCGATCGGGTCGAGTCGGCCGAACCACCGGGACAGATCCCGGTGCAGCAGGTGGGCCTGTTTCATCGGACGAGTCGGATTGAACTCTCAGAATCATGCCATGCGTACCCCGTGTATGCGCCTTTGGAGGTTGGCGACATCCCCCTGGCGCCATGGGATCGCGCCGGCCGCGTGTGCCGTTGGGACAATCGACGGCTTGCTCGCCACGAAGAGAAGAAAGCCTGGCACTACTACATTCGGGGTGTCGGCCCGGCCGTTCACGAACGATCGCCCGGCCGCCCGTGTTTGCACTGATGTCAATGGGTGACATCCAACGAGAGAGATCCCCGGCACAGGGGTTGGACAGCAAGCAGCAATGACCCGCCACGGCGATGGCCCGGCGAGGCAGATTCCGCGATGACGACGATTACCGCCGCACGCCGGCGTGAAGGGAAGGATCCGAGATATGAAGCCGCTAATCCGCAAGATTGTTCGCGCGTCGATGGCTGCCGGGCTGAGCCTGTTGGCCTGCCTGACCGCCGCTGCTCAAGAAGACGCGGTGGGCATCGTCAGGATCACCAAGCCCAAGGCCAGCACGGCCTCGGCACAACAGGTGACACCCACTTCGTTCCATCACGGCCAACGATATCAGGTGGCCTCTGGAAACTGCGATTGTCAAAACAATTGTCAGACCGGGGTCAGCGGTCATTCGAGACAGTGCCCCGCCGGCTGGGCCGGAAACTCGATGGGCGTCGAGTGCCCGCATTGTCGGCGTCATCACGGGTTGTGGGGCTGCCCTTTCGGCTGTGACCACGGGTACTGTCACGACGGGGGACAGGCGATGTGCGACTACTTCCGCTGCAAGTTCGGCTACTTCATTCCGACGGGAGCCGGCGGCGCGGGTGTTCCCTGGGTTGGCCATTATTCCCGAGTCTATCCGCAGGATCCCTATTACTTCGATCAGCGCGATGGACAGACCTGGGCGGCTCAGGGCTATGGAGGCCCGATCGCGGTACCGCTCGCTCCGGTTGTCGGCCACACCTACAACTACGGCTGGGGCATTCCCTCGAGCCGTCTGACTCCGATCTCGCACCCGGCTTACTAGATTGACCATGATTTGTCTAAGTTCGTCAGCGTCGGGTTGGTTCGCCGAATTGAGTCCAACCGCATTCCTCCCGACGGCTTGTCGATCCAGTTTCCGAAACTCTAACTCGCGACAACGATCTCCCCTCGCGATCTGAAGGAACAGACGCATGACCTCGGTGAAACTCAACTGGATGGTCGCCGCCTCGATGGCTGCGATGTCGTTTGCGGTTCCGGCGGCTCGCGCTCAAGACGCGAACACTCCGGGGATCGTTCGCATTACGGATAGTCGACCCCGGCTGGCTGTTCAGCCCGCCTCGTTCCACGGCCATCATGCGGCCGTGTCCGGAGGCTATGGCAACTGCCCTCCGGGCGACTGCCCGAACGGATATTGCCACGGCCACGGTTGGGGCTGTTTCCAGGAAACGTACTGCAAGAAGTCGGCGGATTACGGTTACTCGCCACCGGCGAAGTATCCGCTCCACCGACGCGGTGTTCAGTACAACACCTACTTCCCCAATCAGTGGTATGGGCTGCCGGGTGGCGGACTGGCCCCGAATGCCTACCCGATGGTTTATCAACCCACCGACACCACGCAACTTGGGTTCTACTACCAGCACGTTCCATTCTGGCAGCCGAATCCCCACATGTTTCCGCAGCGGCCTGTCCCCGCGCAGTGGCACATCGTCGCACCGCCCTACAGCGCGAACTTGTTTGCGAATCAAGGCGGCATCCCCGGCGCGATGGGTGCCCACTGTCCGTACAACTTCGGCACGGCAGTCCCCGTCCAGAACTCGAGCCCGGCCCCGGTCGAAAACATCGAGGCAGCGCCGATGCCGGTGAAGCCCGCACCCGAAGCCTCGTTGCCGCCCTCTCCGCGAGAGATTCAGAACGCGGCGGAAAGCGAACACATTCGCCGCGCCGGCTTCTGAGTTTGTCAGCCGACAATCCCAATCAATGCTCTGTCGAGAGTAACGAACCCGCCCGCGCGGGTTCGTTCGTTTGCCGCCCGTTACTTGGACGCCTCACCGTTCGACGGGTCGGGACCGAGTTGACGCTCGATCTCGGCAAACCGCGACTGCAACTCACCGCCACCCAGCGCCGGGTAGAGCACCTTGGTCACGACCAGTAGCTTCCGAGCCTCGTCCAGTCGGTCCAGTTTGCGGCTGGTGGTGATGTGGCCGAGCCGCGCGGTCAGCCATTCGGGCGATCCCGGCTTCGTCAAAGACTCGACGCGCCGCCAGCACTGCCGTGCGAGCATCACACCTTCTCGGTTGTCGATCGTCTCGAACTGCATGGCGATCTCGCGTTGGCGGGCCGCATCCTTCGAAGCCTCTTTCGCCAGACGCTCGTACAGTTCGACCGCCTGTTTCAGTTGTCCGCCAGCCAGGTACGCGCGACCGAGGCAGCGATCGAGCGACTCCCGCTCCGCCTTGCTCAGCGAATCGCGATGCTCGGTCAGCCGTTCGATCGCATGCAACTGAAGTTCGGCGTACTGCTGCCGCCGTTGCCGATCGTCGGAGGTCACGAACGGGGCGAGCCGTTCCACAATCGCCAGCAGATCGTGAGGCGCCGCAGTGGCGATCGACTTCAACAGTCGCTCGGCTTCCAGCGTTCGGCCGCTGCCCGCCAGAGCCACGACGCGCAGCGCGGCCGCTCTCTGACGGAGCCGCTTCCAGCGTTCGACCTGTTCGTCGTCCCCGGGCACTTGATCGGCCTGTGTCAGGACCGTCCCGAGCAGCGGCTCGGCGCGGTCGAATCGTGGCGGTTCGGTCAGCAGCCACAGCGCCGCCAGATGGAGAGCCAACTCCGCCCGCGGAGCCGTCACCTCGACAACCGTCTCGTTCGTCGGGGTGGCGAAGCGCGAGAGTGTCTCGACCGCCTCCCGCACGAACTCGCCGGTTGGCAGTTTGCGTTCGCGCATCCGCACCAGAATCGCCTCGTAGCACCGAGCCGCTCCGGCCTGGGCCTCTGCCGCGCGCGGGTGCTCGTCCGGCACCTGCAAGTACAGTGGCAGCGCGGCTGCGGCCTGTGATCGCTGTTCTTCCAACTGCGCCTTGAAAAAACGAGCGTCATTCGCGGTGGCGTCGCTGCCAAACAGTTCGATCTGCCGGTCGAGGGCCTCGATGTACACCTCGCGCCGTGGCGGAGTCTGTTCCTGGTCGTACAGCCGTCCGAGGCAATAGGTCCCGTTCAAATGCGCGGCCGGGGCGCGCGCGTGTTTGGGGAACTCGCGGGCCAGCCTGAGAAATTCGGCGGCGGCCGACTCGAACTGTTTCTCGCGCAGCAGGATCGACGCGCGGGTGTATCCCAGATCGATGGCGAGGTCGGCGTGCCCCGAGGCGGTCGCGGCGCGCTCGGCCTCGGCGTATCCCTTCAGCGCCGCCTCGATCCGTCCCCCGAGGAAGTCGGCCCGCGCCTGCTGCATCGCCGCATCGAGTGCCGGGCCGTACTTCTCCGCCATGCGGATCGACTCCCAGGCCACGTGGCAGCGGCGGCTCCAATAGCCGCCGACCTGCTCATCGCAGCGCTGCAGCGTGATCTCCGCCTGTTCTTTCAATTGATCGGCCAGCGGCGGATTCTTGGCCTTGAGCGCCGCATCGCGCATCGAGGCCAGGGCCCGCACCTGCAGCAACCACAGCTCACCCGTCAGCCGCTTCCGCTTCGACCGGGTCTGGACGATCAGGGCGAGCGCGTCCACGCCCTGGTGCCGCTCCAACAGCAGTCGCGCCCGTTCGGCCACCACTTCATCCAGCCATTCGTCCGCGGGGTGAGGCTCCAACTTTTCCAGCGCCGTCAGCATCTCCTGGCTTCGTTCCAGATCGCCCTTCAAACGCGCGCAGACCGCCAAACCGAGTTTGGCTCGAAACGGCAAGGGATCATCCGCGCCGCTGATCAGTTTGCGAAACGTCTGTTCGGCGTCGAGCACGTCGCGGTTGCGTTCGTGGGAATCGGCCGGCCACAGTTCGGAGCGGATTCGCAAACTCACGGCCAACTGGAATCGGACGCGATGCAGTTGGGCGCGCAGCTCATGCGATGACGGACTTCCCTCGACGGGCTTCTTCGTGGATTTGACGTCTCGCGCCGGTTGACCCAGTTGACCGTCGAGCACCCGCAGCAGTTCGATCGCCGTCGAACACGCCTGTCGAGCGCGTGCGGTCAGCGGTTCATCGAACGGTCGCAACTCACACTCGCCCCCGAGCCACGCTCCCTCCTCAGCGGGGACCATCGCCGACTGAACGGCGAGCAGCACCTCGCGCGGATTGTCGGGATCGCGGGTTCGTTCGTCATCGACGACCGCACCGGCCCGCTTCCACAGTTCCGCCTGCTGTTCCTCAGAGACAAAGCCCGCGTGCTCGGCCAGCGTGCGCGACAGTTCGAGGGCCAGATCGGTCCGCTGGACGAGCGGCAGGTTCGGTTGCGCCAACCGTGAAATCGCATAACCTTCCGCCAGCGAATACAACCCGCGCCGACGGAGCTGCTCGAAGTACCGCGTGTGCGACTCGTCGGCCCACAGCGTCGGGGCCGACAGAGACAGGACGACAACACCCGCTCCCACGAGCAGTGCCCGCCATCGGGTTGGTTGTCTCCTACCGTCCATGACTCGCTGCTCCACCGTGGATGGATATCGCCGGCGCTTCGTGGCCAGCGCGATCTCTCCCGCAGTGTAGCCAAGGTCCGCAGATCTGTCTGTGCGAAGTCGATCACACACTCCGAGCGTGTGACTTTTTCGCCCCCGGGCTTGTCCCGGGGGTTTAGCGGCTTCTGCACTACTCGAAACTCTCGGGAAATCCGAGTAGCGCAAAAACCGTTGAACCACCGACGCAAGGTCGGTGGCGAAAAAATCACAAGCTCTCCGCGTTGGGAGCAGTCGGTTCAGACGCCACCCAGACGCAGCCAGTCGATGTCACGCACTCGGGCCGCGGTCGCCGCGTCCTTGAGCTTTTGCAGGACGAAGCTCTTGTGATTGGCAACCGTTTGCTCGCTGAGTCCCAGCCGCGAGGCCACGTCCTTGTTCGTCCAGCCGAGGACAAACAGCAGTTCGACGCACTGCAAACGCTCGAACTCGCCGCGGCTGTACCACGATTGAATCAGCCCGCGCAAACAGTCGCCGAGAACCCGTTCTTCGATCACGCGCCGCTCGGCGCTGCGCGCCATGCTCGACGCCTTGCGCTCGCGACCCGCGGGGGGCGCTCCCGCTCGCGACGGACCGCCGGTCGAATCGGGGGAGACCACCAGCGCGAGTGCCGGACGCCGCCCCTTCCGTCGCAGCACGTCCGTCAACTTGTGAGCGGCAATCGCGAACAGGAACGATTCGAGCGGCGTCTGCTCGTCGTAGTTGGGCAGCGCCGTGAGAAACCCCAAAAACGCCTCCTGCACGACATCCTCGGCCGAGGCCCGGTCGTTGAGTCGCGACTCGGCAAACGCCAGCAGCCGCCCCTCGTAGCGCGCGATGAGTCGCTCCCATGCAGGGGCGTCACCGCGCCGCACACCGGCCAGCAGGGAAGCGTCATCGTCGTTCATCGCATCCGTCCATCTGGTCTCATCGCCCGGCCGCGCCCGGCCTGTCGTTGGCCCGGGATTGATCGATCGAAAAACCGGTTGTGGGTCAGTTTGAGTGGCACGCCCGTAGTCTTCGAAGGGCGTGGAAACAACCTCCCGCCAAAACGCCACGCCCATCGAGGACTCAGGGCGTGCCACACTTGGTCCTTCATCAAACTGACCCACTACCGAAAATCCTCAAGCCTGGCAGTCAGCCATCACTGGCTCGGGTGCCGGTTCGGAACGGGTCGCTTTTGCCCTGTTTCCCGTAGAAGCTTCGATGACCTGTTTGATCTCGTCGGCGGACATCCCGCGCTGGATCATTTCCTGCTTCAGCGCTGCTTCCAGTTCCGCCTTTCGGACCTTGTGCCAATAGTGGGCGACGCTGGAAACCACGGTCGTGATGGTGAGCCACGCAAACACGAAGAACACCGGGTTGATGTTTTGAAGAAATTCTGGCACGGCGAGTTCTCCTTGTTCGTGATGAATCTGGTTTTGCCGGGAAGTCGGCGATTCGCTCCAGCGTTGTGCTGATTGGGCCTGACAACCGCCTCACCACAGATGGCCCTGCGAGCACGCGATGATGACGCTGCACAACCAATCCGCCATCAGGCCACCGGTCAGCAGCTTCAACGGGCCGCGCGCGCGGCCCTGTGTCAGTGAGTCGAGCCGAAAGTACATCACGCTCGCGCTGGCCGCCATCGCAAATAGCGAGGCGACTGTGGCCACGAGCAGGATCCGAAACGAAATCACCGCGCGACGCCACTCGGGCATGAATTCGGTTCGCACGGCGGGAGACAGCTCGACTTGCCACGAGACACGGTGCATGGGATGAGTGAAGCTGCCGAAGTCGCGCTCGGCCACATCGTCGTACTGCTCCTTCACCGCACGAGCGATCACGTCCTCGGCGACCGGTTGCCAGGACCTGGGGCGGAAGGGCCCCGTTTGAAGTCGTCGCAGATCCTCCTCCACGAGCTTGACGGCGGCCAGGCGGAGTTCAACTTCCGCCTCTTCTCTGGTGGAGAACTGGTGGCTGGTGAGCGTGATCCGCTCGCTGTCGCCATCGATCACGCGCGATTGGTTCACCCAGGCGGGTCGGGCCGAAGAGTTGCTGGTACTGACAGCCGAGACGGGGATTTGATCGGTGGCAACTTGAACCGCAATCGATTGAGGCGGCGATGAAGGTGGAGCGACGATCCTCGTTGGATGTCCCCACCCCGACCAGAACTCGCGCGGATCGGCCGTCAATCCGAACGACGCGATCACGACGAACGGGATTGCCAGCCAGGCAGACTCGCGCACGACGAAGTGGAGTCGTGAAAACAGTGACGGGGATTGCGTCGACACCGGTTGCCGCGACACGGTGCCGCGCCAGGCACGAACCAGCAACACGCCGACGACAAAGCAGATCAAAAAGCCGACGACACCGTGGCTCAACAACGTGATGAGCAAACTCCAGGAGAGGTCGACGAATTCGACGCGAGGAAGTTCTGAATTCATAACCTAGCTCCTCCAGAACGAATCGCGGTGGCGCGCCGGAGACCACGGTGATGCGAGTTGCACCGTGGTGGAAAGCGTGACAGCCCACAGCAGCGCCGAAGTGGCGGGGAATTCAAAAAAGACGGTCACCAGAAACGCCGTCAGTCCCGCCGAGAAGAGGCGTCCCAACCGCAGCCGCTTCGATCGCTGAGCATCCACGTCGAGCCACCAGCGGCGGAAGAAGAACAACCCGCCGAAGAAGACCGCGTAACCGAGCCACGTCGGATTGAGTCGGTCCACGGTCAGCGGGTGGACTCCCAGTGACTGGAAGGCCGATTGGGGAAAGCCTGTGCGTTGGAAGTCGACTCGCAGAAACTCATCCAAGCCGAACGCCAGGGAACCGACCAGGACCCCGGCGATGAGATTCACCAGGCGCGGATGCCGGTCGCCCCAACTCGTCCGCCGGACACACTGATTGGCAATCAGCAAGGCCCACGCGCCCGCCATGGTGGTCGCCATGAACAACGCCATCATCTCCACGGACGGCGGCGTCGTCCGGCGATGCAGAAACTCCTCCGCGAAGAACGCTCCCACCGACAACAGGCACGCACAGAGACTGGCCAGCGTCAACGAATACGAAGTCTCGCGCAGAGACTCGCGTGAAAACAGGCTGCCCAATGGGAGGCGGTTCGCCGACTGAGACAACTTGCGCGTCACGCTGACCGGCTCGGCGAGAACCTGCCGCAACGGGGTGATCGGCTCCTCGGTCGGCTCCAATTCGTCCGGTGCCCACCGGGGAGGCCGGGTAAACAACGCGGCCGAATACGCCAGCCCGGCCAGCCCCAGCCCGACCCATGCGCGGGGAGTCCCCGGTGAGAACACCATCAATGCACAGACCAGCACGATGCCCAGAATGATCCAACGGTGGCGATCCGACACCTTGGTGGCGGAGGCTCGCGTCGGCCGGGCCTTGCCAACCGTGGCACCCGCGCGCCCCCCAAGTGTTGCCGAACCGGGTCGCACCGGAACGCGCGGAGGAGACGAAGGACTGACTGGAACCGCTGGAGCCGATGCGGCGTAGGCCTGCGTCGCCGAGGCGAATGACGTGGGGTGTCCGTTCCGCGTCTCGGGACGATCGACTCCGCTCCACGGCGACGCCGTCGGAGCTGACCTGGGAAGAGACGTCGCGGAGGAATGTTTGTCATCGCTGGCGCGGACGAATTCCTCCAACAATTGCTGCGCGGTCGGGGTTCGCCGGCCGGGATCCTTTTCCAAGGCGCGGGCGATCACGGGACGAAGCCCTTCAGGCAGCGGAGCCAGATCGGGCTTCGCGGTCAGGTGCTTCATGAGGATTTCGCCGGTGGTCTCTCCCGTAAACGGGACCCGGCCGGTCAGCATCTCGTACAGCATGATGCCCAGACTGTAGACATCGACCTCGGGGCCGTACTGTCCCTTCGCCACTTCGGGAGCCATGTAGTAGACGGTGCCGACACTTTGCGTGTGCGCGCCGCGACGGTCACTGCCGAGCTTCTTGGACAGGCCGACGTCGCCGATCTTCACCACGCCAGTCTCGCGGTAAACGTTGGCCGGCTTCAGATCGCGATGCACGATGCCGCGCTCGTGCAGGTGCGCGACCCCCGCCACCAGACCCGTCAGCCAATCGCCAACCTCATCCCGGGGCAGGCCGTTCGGAAACGCCGCGAGCACATCTTCCAGACTCGACCCGTTCACGTACTCCATCACGACCCAGGACTCACCGTGCGAGTCGGTCTTCACGTCGAACAGGTTCACGAGATTGGGATGCTTGAGATTCAGACACTGCGTCACCCCGCGCAGCTCGACGTCCTGCTCGTGCTGGAGCAGCTTGAGCGCGACCTCCTTCCCGGCATCGCTGACGGCGTAATAGACCTCCCCGAACCCGCCGCGGTGAATGCCGCGCCGAATCGTGAAGCCGTCAACGGGAGTCGCTCCCGGCGAGTGAGTGAACTTCATCGAGTTGGTCCGTTGAGCTGAAACTGCTCCCCAATATCATGATGGCGATTGCAAAGACTTGCCATTCGTCAGTGCGCTGCGGACTGATGGGCGTGATCGCCGTGATCGCTCGCCACAGCGGGTGCTGCCATGTCTTTAATCCCTCCGTCACCAAATTGAACGTCGTGCAGCAGATGCACCGGAATGACGTGCGGTCCCAATTCGGTCTGCTTGGAATACGTGATGATGAGAAAGTCGCGCGTCAACTTGCCGCGCGCATCCACGTTCCAACTCCCGTTTCCACCGGGAACAGCCTGCGCGATGTTCAACCTCGTAAAGCCTCCGGTTTGGCCCTGACCCAGATCGTACTTCACCGAGAAAATCACGCCTTCCGCCACAACCGGATTGGGATCGCTCTGCTGACAGCCGCCCAGCAGCACCAGGCTGAACAGGATCACCTGCATTTTCGTCAGTGAAGAGTTGTACATGGTGTTTTCGCGACTCGGTGAGGCTGAAGTTTTTGAACGGCCCGACGAACGGAGATTTCCGGATTCAGATCATCGCAAACTTCGCAACCGCGGGCGACCGAGGTGGTCGCTCGCGGTGCGAGTTTTTAGAACGAGCAGAATCGTGTGTCGGTACTACGGTACACAATTCACCGCGTCGCCACTTCCGCCGCATCGGCCGCCGTGTCAGTACTGAAGTAGGCGTCGATTTGCTCGGCGAGGTTGGTCGGTGCGGCCGGCTCGGCCTTCTCGACGGGGATCAGGCCGACGAACTTGACCTCGGCGTCGAGTACCCGCTGCTTGACGTCGAGTTGCTTGTTCAGGTCTTCGATCAGCTTGCGGGCATGGCTGAGGTTGGAGTCGTCAATGGCGAGATGGCTGACCGCTTCGGCGGCGCGCACCGTGTGCAGGCGGGCCTGGAGCTGCTCCAGCTTCACTTCGAGTTCCTTCTTGGCCTGCATGAGGCCGTCGAGTTTCTCGCGGTTGGCGACGAGCGTCTGTTCGCGGGCGGTCACGATCTGGCGGTCGGCGGCCAGGATTTCCTCGGCCGCTTTGAAACGCTCGAACCGCGTGGCGAGATCCCGCTTCACGTCGTTGGTCGAATATTTGCGGCTGGCATATGTGAAGATGCTTTTGCCCGAATCGAGATCGCCGCGCAGGGCGAGGATCGAATCCTTCTGCTTGCCGAGGTCCGTCTCTTTCCGGGAGAGGGCCGCCGTGAGATGTTCGATGTCCACCTGCTGCTCGGCGATGACGTGCATGCACTGGCGGATGTCAGGGACAAGCTGATCGACGAGAGTTTTGGCCCGTTCGATCTCAAACTCGACGGGAACTTCCGCCTTGACGGCGTTCTGCACGTTGCGGCATCCGGCGCGGAAGTAACTGACGGCCTCCCGGCCGAAGACAAACGTTCCCAGCCCAACAGCGATACCGGCTCCCAACAGGATTTTCTTCAACATGGTGGCGACCTTCTTGACAGGGTGACTTGTCCGACGCCCGGCTCCCCTCATGCGTGGCACGCACGAAACACGGTTCGGTCGGGTTCTTTCCCTCTCATTCGCCGGTCGCGACAGAATCTTGGCGAGAATCTGTCATTTTTTCTGAAGTTGTTCGCGCATCCAGCCGGGACGATTGGTGGTCAGGCTCTGAACTCCGGCGGCCTGCATCGCACGGGCCACGGTCGGATCATCCACCGTCCAGACGGCCAGCTTCAGTCCCGCCGAACGGACTTTGTCGCCGAAGGCTTTGTCGATCGTGTCGCACGCGGACAGATCGAGGCCATCGGCATTGATCCGTTTCGCAGTGGCGATCAAATCGTCCACGGTGAGCGGCCGTTTGTCGGACTTCGGATCGGGCTTGATGTTGGCGATCCAGAAAACTTCCAGATGAGGAAGAGCCTTCTTCACCGCAGCCATCGCGTCGTCCGAGAACCCGATGACAGCCGTTTGCTCCGGCTTCTTGCCCGCCGCCTTGAGTTCGCGAACCAGTTCGGGAACGACCTCGGCACCGCATTTCACTTCGATGAACAACCGCTTGCCGTCGGGAATCGTGGCGAGGACTTCGCCCAGGAGCGGCAACTTTTCTCCGGTCCACTTCGCATCCTTCCAGCGGCCCGCGTCGAGCGAGCGCAGTTCGTCGAGCGTCTGCTCGACGACGGGGCGGTTCACTCCCGAGACGCGCTTCGTGTCCTTGTCGTGAATCACGACGATGCGGCCGTCCTTGGATAGCAGGATGTCCAACTCAACGGCATCCGCCTGCTGAGCCCAGCCCAGTTTGAACGCGGCCAGCGTGTTCTCGGGCGCGTCGTGCGAGGCCCCCCGATGCGCGACGATTTCCATCGGACGAGCGGGGGTCTGTGCGGAGGCGTCACTCATGATCGGAGCCCTGGAATGAACGAGACTCAAACCCAGACAGCAGACGATCGCTGCGATCGAGTGAGATGAATTCGGACGCATGACAGGACCCTCGCGATGGAATTTTCTGGTGCTGTTGATTTCGTGGCGCTGTTCATTCGCCGACTTTGGCCGTTCGCTCGCCGGTGATCGCCGCACAGGCCAGCGCGGTCCAGCCGACAAGGAAGGCGACACCCCCCAACGGCGTCACCATGCCCCACTTCGTCACGCCGGTCAGCGTCAGGATGTAGAGGCTTCCCGAGAACAGGACGATGCCGGCCACGAAGGCCCCACCGGCGACCCTCAACGCCCGCGACGCTCGACGTTCGGCCAGCAGTCCCACCGCGAGCAGCGCGAGGCTGTGAGTCATCTGGTACTCCGCGCCGGTCTTGAAGTCGTTCAGAAACTTCTTCGAGAGGGGCACCGTTTCGCCGGCGACGACGCGCGTTTGACCGGCGTACTTCTCGACGAAAACCCGGTCCAACCCGTGAGCCGCAAACGCGCCGAGACCAACGGAGAGTCCTCCCAGGATCGCACCGAGCAACAGCCAATTCCGACCTGCCATCGACTCCAACTTTCTGCCTTGTCGCCCGCGCCATTTCGGGAGACTGGATCACTGAGTGTGGAACGTTCACGGCGCGGAATGCTACCGGTCGTCTGCGGCCTCTGCCACCAAGGTCCTGTAGCGTACTTGATGCCATAGTAGCCCCGCTGAGGAAACCAGGCAGTAGCTGAACTCGCAAGAGTTCAGATTTCACGGAGCTGACTGAATTCTTGCGAATTCAGCTACCCACAGATCAATGCGGTTCCAGTTAGGCGGTCAAAGAATGAAACACCCCGGCTGCCGATTGGCAACCGGGGTGCGTTGTGGCGTGTTCGCGTCGGTCCGTTACTGCGGTTGCAGCGGCGTGATGTTGTCGAGGACGTAGATCGGTTTGCCGCGCGCATCGGTCTGGCTGGCATCGATGGCTCCCTCGGCCAGGACGACTTCGCCGAGACGGCACTTGGCCAGATTCGGATGGTTGGCCAGCGTCAAGACGCCGCCGTTCGAATCGCGCGAGTCGGGGGTTGTCGAGTACAGGATCGACCAGGTGCGCTGCTTCTGGTCGTAATCGACCACGCCGCGAAGCCAGGTCGGGTTGGCGTGTTTCGTGTCGCGACCGTACGGATTGAGCTTGGTGGCTTGCGGCGGCTCATAGCTCACCGTTTGAATCTTCGATGCGCCGGACGTGGTCGACGACTTCAGTTGTTGCGGCGGTTCAAAAAACGGATCGGGTTCCGTGGTCAACTGCGCCGGCTGTTCGGGAACCCCAATCGAACCGCCACTGGAGTTGCCGGTCTGGTTGAAGGGGGTCGTCAACTCGTCCTGGCTGGTTCCCGAGGTCGGTGTCAGAGTCGGTTTCGACGCGCCGGGATTGGGATTGGAATTCCTCAGATCGTCACCGGGATCGGGAACGCTGCCCCGGCCGGTCCCGGGATTGTTGGGATCGAACCCGGGCGCGTTGTTCTTGGGATCCTGCCAGTTGATGCCGGAACCGCTGTCATAGGTACTCGGCGGATTGAGCGGTGTCGGCGACGTGCCGGGAGAGGTGCCCGGGGCATACGTCCCTCCGTTCCCCAGCGGTTGCCCCGGCAAGCCCGGGTATGCCGGACCGCCTGGATAACCGGGACCGCCGGGAGTCTGATAGGCCGGCTGGCCATAGTAGCCGGGTCCACCATATTGACCTTGATAGCCATACGGCGAATAGCATCCGGCCATCAGGGCGGATGCCAGGCCGAGGGCGAGGCAAACACAAGGCCATCGGACCAGACGGGTGGAACTGGACGGCATGGGCCAATCCTCGCAGAACGAACTTGAAACCCGGTGACGCACCAACGCACGGCCCCCCGGCGTCAGAACGGAGCGGGATGTAGTTCATCCCCGAAAATGTGTCCAGACGTCTTCGGCAGATAGTGCCAGTGGGAGAGCAGGCAGTGGGCAGTGGGGAATAGGCAGTAGGCAGTGGGCAGTGGGGAATAGGCGGAAGTTTGACATCGTCCTCTGTCCCCACTGCCTACTGCCTACTGCCCACTCCCTCACTCCTCGCCATCGCGGGTACTCAACTTCAGCAGCACCTTCGGGTCGGTCTTGTTGTGGAAGAACCGGACGCTGCCGTCGGCCAGCAGGAACGACGCGCCGTTGTTCGTGGAATTGCCGAAGCCGTTCACGTCCCGGTTGAGTCCCCGTCCGATCATTCGCCAATTCTCGGGGTCGCCCCAGGGGGGATAGGTTCCCGCCAACTCACCCACGATCAGCGTGTTGGAGAGACCGTCGGTCACCTCGTCCTTCTTGACCGCCTCGTCGCGCTGGAAGATGCCGACGTGAGACAGTCCGGTGTCGTCGTCGATCTCACCGCCGACTCCCGCGAAGTGCGAGACGGCAAATCCCTGAACGATCTTCGCGCGGTCGCCTCCCGCCGCGAAGTAGGTCTCGACATCACGGCCCATCGCGGCGCGGTTGACCGGGTCTTCGTAGGACTTGTCCTGGTCGATGCTTTGATACAGCTCCTGCTCGCCGACGAACGGCAGCAGAAACGTCATCCAGCCGTGCTGACCCTTCACGACACCCGCCGCGTCGCGGGTGAACACGCCTCCCACGGGATAGGCGGAGTGCTGGTCGTGATGGCGGCTCAGCGCGACTCCCATCTGTTCGAGATGCTTCGACGTCGCCTGTTGCCCGGTCACCTCCCGCAGATCGCGGCCCAATCCCGAAAAGAACAACGGTCCGAGAAAAATGCCGAGTGTTCCCAACCCCATTCCGGAAAGGCAGGCCGCCCGCGTCCTGATCGCCAGATCCCGATGAGCGGCCCCGGTGAGGGTCGCATATCCCGCGATGATGGCCGCGAAACCGAGGCCCGTCGCCGGGAAGCCGATCCAAACCTGAGGCAACATCGCCAGTGCCGACGCCGCCACGGCGGCCACTCCACATCCCAGAGCAATCCAACTCTGGCGGCGCGCTTGAGCGGCCAGCCGGAGATAGTGAGGCGGCTCCAAATCGTTGGGATCGATCAGCGCGGTCGGTAACAGTGGATGGAGGTCTTCCTCTTCCACTTCCTCGTATTCATCGTAATGTTCCTCTTGATCTTCTTCGTCTGGCAGCCCCTCGCCCCGGCTTTGCGGAGAGAGGGTGAGTCGGCTTGCGGGCGAATGCGGAATCGAAGAGGCTGGCGATTCGAGATCCTCGTCGTCCGACTGAGCTTCGACCTTTGCCCCCCGTTGCATCAGTGAGAACAGCCCGTGTGGCGGAGTGATCGGCGCGGGCGATTCCTCCTGGTCGTTGTCGACAGTCGCGGCGGCATCGATCGCGGATTCCGCGGCGGGAGCGGTGGCCGGCGGATCGTCGAAAAGTTCGGTCGGCGTCTGCCGCATCAAACTCCACAAGCCGCGCCGACCGGGTGCGGTGGCGCTCGGTGGCGCCTCTTCGACCGCGGCGGGAGCGGGCGGAGACTCCTCGGTGGGCGAGTCCTCCACCGGCGCAGCGAGTGACTCATCGGCAGCCGCCTCGTCCGGTGAGGCGATCTGTCCCATCACGGCCCACAACCCGCGACGAGGTGGCGGGGGAGATTCGGCGTCTGGCTCTGAGTCCGTCATGGAACCACCAGCCTCCGTGTGACAATCGCTCCGCGTTCCAAGTTCCCCGCTCCGCGCTGCCTCATCCCTTCGGCATGACGCTGCGACCGAGGACCGCGTTAAACTCACTGATGGAGGGAATGAGCATCGCAATCACCGTGAAGCCATAGGCGGCGACGACGAACAGGCAGACTCCCAGCGTCTGGCCCAACAGGAAACTGGTGATCGCATAGAACGTGCAGAACGGCAGGATCCAAGCCGCCAAGTGCAGCGCGGGACTCGGATTGCGATGCGTGAGCGACACCTCCAGGCAGAGGCTTCCGCCCAGGATGAACACCAGGAAACTCGGCAGTTGCAGGCCGAAGGAAGCGCGCGCCTGCAGGATCAGGATCATGCAGATGAAAATGCCGACGAACAGAAAGAAGATCGTGCCCAAACTGTTCGCGATGGCCGCGCGCGAGACGTCGTAGCTCAGGCCCGAGTGCAATCCCAGCATGGCCGCGAACAGGACCAGCGTCAGAAAACCGAGCGACACGTAGACGAAGTTCTCCACCGTGATCGTCCCCTGCGCCGCGTACCACGCCATGAACAACAACGGCGTCAGGATCAACTCCTTGCTGTTGTAAACGACGCCACCCAGCTTGCCGAGGATGAACTCCTTCGCCGTGATGTCGGTGACGAGGAGCAGTTCCAGCGTCCCCACGTCGCGCTCGCTTGTCAGCGACGTGACGGCCTGCGCGTTGACCAGCATCATCGTCAGCAGACTCAGCCCCACGAAGGCCGCTCCCCCCGGAGAGATCATCCCCAGCACCAGGCTTCCCTCGGTGGGCGACATCAAAATCGAATAGATCGCGAACGCTGCGACGACCAGATAGGCCAGCTTGATGAGGATCGCCTTGCGGCCGTAGGCCTTCGTTTTCATCTCGCGCCAGATGACGGGACTGTTCCAGACGACTCGCGGCGGACGGACGACGCCGGCCACGTTCTCATCCTTCGTTGCCGCTTCACCCAGTGTGCGCGAGGGATTCCAGATCCGGACCTGCCAGATCGTGGCGAGGGCCAGCACCAGGCCGAGGCCGGTCAGCGTTCCCGTCGCAACGAGTGTCGCCGTCACAAACGAGGTCCCGCCCGTCCTGTTGAGCGGTTCGAGAACCCGCAGCAGCGCGCGAAACGGATTGAGTGTCCCGACGACGAAACTCGCTGTGGAGTTCGCTCCGGCGAAGATCGCCGCCGCTTCCACCACGCCCAGATAAATGACGATGCCAATCAAGCTGATGGCCAGCGTTTGAAACGTCTTCTCGCGCCAGAAGGCGACGAGCGATCCCCAGGCCCCCGCGACCAGCCCCGCCGCCGCCGAAATCGCGATCGCGCAGCCGATCTGTTCGAGCGACACCCCTCCCAGCAGGTGAATGATCGCAAACACCGGGATCGACGTCGCCAGCAACACGGCGGGCAACAGCAGACTCGCGCACAGCTTTCCGAAGACCAGTTCCCTGTCGCGCAGATCGGTCATGAGCAGCAGCAGCATCGTCCGCCGATCCTTCTCCTGCGAGACGTTCCCCGCCGCGAACAGGACCGAGAAGAAGATCATCAGCGTCAGTTGCACGACCGCGAAGACCTGGAAGACGAGCTCGCCAAACCGCGCGATGTCACCCAGGTTGCGAACCTGCTGCCAGCCAAACGTGGTTTGCGCGGCGGTGTACATCAGGACGAACAGCGCCCCGACGTAACCCGACCGCACCAGGAAATGCTTCAGTTGTCGAGGCACGGTGAGTGCCTCGCGAGAAAACAGGGGACCGGCCAGCACGAGGAAACGCCTCCGAAAACGCGAGCGAACGAACGGCGGGAGTATAGCCATCGCGCGCGGGCCGGTCATCTCAGGGGCGCCGGTGCGAGGTGCGCAGTCGCCAACGGCGTGGCCTGAGCGTCTCCTCACTCCCCTCGCCCCTTTG
>JANODP010000128.1:0-41136 GCA_031412755.1 Schlesneria sp.
CGCAGCGGGAAACGAAGCGGCGGGTTTTCAAGTGGGTGTCGCTCGCATGCTCTGCCGTTGTGGGAGCTTGGCTGGCAGTGAGCGCGGTGCTTGCAACGCGGCCGGAATTCGTGACGAGCCTCAGGGAACGGGTGGTCGAAGCAGGTCGCGGCAGCAGTTTCGGATTTTGGTAGACGTCATTCACGAGCAATACCAAATGTTCCCAAGCGGGAGTGAACTGGCCAAACGGTGTAGAGAAGCCCCGCATTTCATGGTGCTCTAAACATTTCCCTACTAAGCATCTCCCGCGCCAAAATACGGTGAGCGCACGGCTGCGCCCGTATCATGTGCCGCGATGTTCGTGCTTCGTGGGTGGTTCAAGGCATTTGCAGCAGCGAACCTGGCAAATCAATCACGGGCTCGCTGAACAAGCCGAGTTCGTCTGCGACTCGGAATCGCCCGCGAAGACGCGGGGGTTGAACGATTTCCTCTCAGCTCGTGCGTCTGCAAACCAATCCGGCGGCTGGGAAGTCTTGAGGGCGAGATGATGCCGACAATGTTCGGAGCCTGTTCGGACGATTTCATCCTGCCACATGCAATGACGTGGCAGAGCCGACGGGCTGGTTGGAACCAGATGGTTGCTGAGAAGGGAGGGACGGCTCACTCGCGAGGGCGGCGATTCACGCTGCCGAGTCCTGAAGGTTCGCCACCAAGCGGTCGAATTCGTAATCGAGATTTGAAATCAATCGATCAAGGCCACTCGAGTCTCCCGTGCGAGTCAAGGATTCGATCTCACCCACTGCTCGCAAAAAGGGGACAGCCTCAAAAGTCGCGGAAAGTCCCTTCAGGCTGTGAGCGCTCTGGAAAACCAACTCAACTGCGCCCCTGTGATGTGCGTCGTGGAGTTGTTGCAGGAGTGCCGGGGCATCTTGCAGGAAGAAACCTGCCAGTGTGGCGAACAACTTTGCGTCGCCCCCCAAACGTTGCAAAGCCACTTCGCGGTTCGTGATCGGCGCGGTCTGGTCAAGTTGCAAATCCATGATCGCTCACTTTTCATGGGTGCGCTCTCGGGCCGGAATTGACACGACAACGCCCTGTGTCATGGACCAGCACCCGTCCTCGCGCGCAGCACCAGGAACTTACCGGTTGTCGGCCGTGGGATCGACTCGCACTTTGCGTTCCATCGAGATGTTGAAGGTGGCAATTCGGTCTCGAATTTTACCTCTCGTAACGCCCAGGATTTCTGCAGCCTGACTTTGATTGCCATTGGTCTCTTGTAACACGCGCGCAAACAGATAGCGCTCGACGCGTTCCACGACTGTGGCGTTGAGATTTGTCGACCCAGCACGGAGCTCGTCTTCAATCAGCGAACTGAGTTCCCCCAAGGGCACGCTCTCCAAGGTGGCAGTTGGTCGAGCCTCAACCGTTTCAGATGGTTCTTCCCCCGAAGTCGGATGCGGATGACTGCTGGCGGACCCGGCCTGTGTCAACTCGCGCGGCAGAAATTCAGGGATAATGATTGGCCCGATGGCGTTCAGGACGGATTGCTGAACGACGCTTTGCATCTCCCGGACATTTCCCGGCCAATCATAGTTCGTCAAGAGTTCGAGACATTGGGGAGACACTCCCTCAATGTGGCGTTTGCTTAACGATCGCAGGGCATGCGTCAGGAAATGCTTGAGTAATAGCGGAATGTCCTCGCGACGTTCTCGCAGAGGCGGAAGGAAGATCGTCATCCCGTTGAGTCGGTACAGCAGATCGGCGCGAAATGTTTTCGCTTCGACCATTTCTTCCAGGGGACGATTCGTGGCCGTAATCACTCGAACATCGGTGCTGATCGTTTCATTGCCGCCCACTCGTTCAAATCGCTGGTCCTGAAGCAATCGCAACACTTTGCCCTGGACCAGGGGGGCCATGTCCCCCACTTCATCCAGGAAAATTGTCCCGCCATGGCATTGTTCAAATTTCCCGATCCGTCGACGGTCCGCACCCGTGAACGAACCTTTTTCGTGGCCGAACAGCTCGCTCTCCAACAGGGTGTCGGGGAGTGCCGCACAGTTGATGGCCATGAAGGGTTGTTCCCGGCGGTGACTGTGCTGGTACAGCGCTTGAGCCACAAGCTCCTTACCCGTCCCGCTTTCTCCACGAATCAGAATGGGAACGTCCTGTGCGGCGACGCGGCCGATTGTCTTGAAGACTTCCATCATCTTCGGGCTGCGCCCGATGAAAACTCTGTCGGACTGCTCGGCAATCTGGTCGGCAGCCAGTGCGACGGGGACGCTCATCAGCCGGCGAGAATCGACGGCGGTTTGCACCAGCCGATTCAATTGCGGAAGGTCGAGCGGCTTGGAAACGTAGTCATAGGCTCCCAACTGCATGGCCTCAATGGCCGTGCCGCTTCCGCTGTCGGCCGTGATGAAAATCACCGGCAGGCGACGATCGACCGCCTGAATGTCGCGCAAGACATCCAAGCCCGATCGTTCCGGCAACATAATGTCGAGCAATACCACATCCGGACGGATTTTCGAGACCAAGGCCAACCCGTCTTCCGCCGTCGCAGCCGTCTCGACGCGAAGGTTGATCCGCGCCAGCGATTGGCTCACCATGTGACATATGCTGCGGTCATCGTCTACGACCAGAACCAGTGCCATCTTGCTTCCTCGGGATGTTGCTTTGGTGGAAATCAGAGGCCGTCGTCTGGTTGGTTCGTAGTGGACTGTCCAAACGGCTATTTACCACGCCGAGGCATCATACCCAACCTTTCAGAGGAAGACAGACATCGCGTCGTCAAATGACGCTCGGCCAAAAATGAGATTCTGGCAACTCCAGGGGGAGGTTCGCAGTTCCTCTGACGGCACACGACTCGCTCAGCTTCGAATTGTGCGGGAGGGGGTAAGGTCGATTCCACCGACCAATGCCTGAAGCCACCACAGTGACACCATCGTCGACACCCTTCAGAAAGCCGACTCATGCCGACGGCCGATCAAATGGATTGGCCCTGACAGCTTCTTGGTCAATTCCCAACGATGAGGTTGTGGCAGGCGCAGGCTGCGGCGAACATACCACGTGCATGTCCCATGGGAGTGAGCGAGTCTGGCACGGATGAACGGCGTGCCACGAAAGGTCCAGACGATGCGGAAACTGAGCTGGATGTTGAGTCCACAGGCGACGGCAAATTTCGGGTTGATACTGGTGGTGCTGATTCTGAATGGCATTGTGGTCTATCGCAATGCCACTTCACTTCATGCGACCCACGCCAAGGTCATTCACACACAAGAGGTTCTCACTCAAGTAGAGACCCTGTTTTCGACGCTCAAAGATGCTGAATCGAATGCCCGGGGTTACGTCATCACGGGCAATGAGTCGCATTTGACCGCTTACCAAACTGCGGCTGTCGCTGTTCCCATCCTGATGCAAGACCTGACCAGTCTGGTGTCGGACAACATTTCCCAAATCGAACGACTCCCAGAGTTGAAGCGACGACTGGAGTCCAGGCTCACGCAACTTGAGGTCGTTGTGGCAGCCCGTACCGAGGGAGGGTTTGAAGCGGGCCGCGAACGGGTAGCGTCCGATGAAGGCCTCATCAAGATGGACGGAGTTCGCGAGGTCATTGACCAGTTCAAGGTGGAGGAATACCGGTTGCTTGCCATCCGTTCCCGGGAAGCCGCGTACAGACGATCCACCGTGCTGACCGCGAATTTTGTCGGCGTCTGCATGGCTGTCATCATTACGGCCGTGGCTTGGTATCTCATCGAGAAAGAACTGCGAAAACGCCGCCTGGCCGAGGAGGCCGTACGTGCGGGGCGTCAGAACCTGTTGGTGACGCTGAACAGTATCGCCGATGCGGTCATTGTGACCGATGTCGCCGGGCGGGTGAAAATCGTGAACCCCGTCGCTCAACAACTGATCGGGAACCCGGGAGAACTGATTGGCAGGTTGCTGCCCGATGTTTTTCCGGTCGTCACTGCCGCGACCCGTGAACCTGTGGAGAACCCGGTCACGAGGGTGCTGGAAGCCGGAAAGGTCGTGGGGTTGTCGAGCCACACACTGTCATTGTGGCCGGATGGCACCCTGTTGGTGCGACCGGATGGCAGGGAAGTCCCCATCGAACACAGTGCCGCCCCCATTCGGGATCCGTCGGGGCAAATGACCGGTGTGGTGCTCGTGTTTCGCGACTGCACGGTGCGCAAGCGATCTGAGGAGGCTTCGATCGAACGCGAACGCCGCTTTCGTCGCGTGTTTGAAACCCCGCTCATCGGCATCGCCGTGGGTAACTCCGAGGGGTATCTGATTGAAGCCAATGATGCCTATCTCGACCTGATCGGTTACCAGCGGGGAGAGCTTGACGAAGCCATGTTGTCCTGGGGTGGTGTTCCTGCCGGTCAAAGTCCCCTCAGCGAGAGTGCCCAACTGGAACTGGCGGAGCAGGGTGTCTGCAAGCCGTTCGAACGGACGTACCTCAATGCGGAGGGGAAAGCCGTTCCCGTGTTGGTCTCCGCCGCCAAGTTGTTGGACGAAGAGAACCAGATCGTCGTCTATGTCACGGATCTCACTCAAAGCAAGCGCGCCGAGGCCGCGCTGCGAGACAGCGAGTCCCGCTTTCGTGTCCTGTCCGAATGCATGCCTCAAAAGGTGTGGATCGCCCGACCGGATGGCCAGGTCGATTATGTCAACCACATGCTGGTCGAGTATGCGGGAGTGCCTGCGGAACAATTGACGGAATGGGGCTGGCAGAAACTGATTCATCCCGATGACATGCAGCGTCACATGGAGACTTGGAAACAAGCCGTGTCCGCAGGCGAGATGTTTGTGATCGAACATCGGCTGCGCAATCACAGTGGAGAGTACCTGTGGCATCTGGCCCGCGCCCTGCCGATTTACTCACCAAACACTCAGGTGGCGATGTGGGTGGGAACCAATACCAACATCCACGATCACAAGCTGGCGGAAGAAGAACTCGTGGAGGAACACCGTCGCAAGGACCAGTTTCTGGCGCTGTTGGCGCATGAACTCCGAAACCCGCTGGCACCCCTCAGCAATGCGGTGCAGATTTTTTCGTCCGCTCAGAACGATCCCGCACTGTCGGCCGAGTTGCTGGCCATCATGCAGCGGCAACTTCGCCAGATGACCCGTCTGATTGACGACTTGCTGGACCTGGCACGAATCACTCAAGGTCGAATTCTCTTGCGCCGCGACCGTATTTCCGTGCAGACCGTCGCCGCCGCCGCCGTCGAGGCCATTCAGCCTCTGATCGCCGATCGACAGCATCAACTGACAGTCACACTTCCCGACGAAGAATTATGGTTGGATGCGGATGCCACACGGCTGGCTCAAATCTTGACGAATCTCTTGCACAATGCGGCCAAGTACACGAATCCCCACGGACAGATTGATCTGATCGTGGAGCGCCACGAGGGCGACATCCTCTTTCGAGTTCGGGACAACGGACCGGGAATAGCTTCCGAGCAGCTCACCAAGATTTTCGACTTGTTCATGCAAGCCGAACAGACTCTCGACCGCGCCCATGGCGGCTTGGGAATCGGTCTCACCCTCGTCCGAAACCTGGTGGAATTGCACGGCGGCAGGGTGACTGCCTTCAGCGATGGTCCCGGTCGCGGGAGTGAGTTCGTGGTGCGACTGCCGTTGCCGAACGAGGCTCTGTCATCCGCGACCAGTTCGACAACGGCCTCGGCAGAAGCGCCGCAGCCGTTACCGACTCTGCGAATCTTGGTGGTGGACGATGTGCAGGCATCGGCCAAAACGCTGGTCCTGATGCTCCAGGCTCTCGGTCAGGATGCCGAGGCCGTATTCGATGGACGATCAGCCATCACCCGAGCGACCCAGGAACATTTCAACGTCGTCTTTCTCGACATCGCCATGCCAGGGATGAATGGTTTGGAGGTGGCTCGCGAACTTCGAACACATCCCGAACTGGACTCCATGACACTGGTGGCCTTGACCGGATTCGGTCAGAACGAAGATCGCCGCCTGAGTCTGGAAGCGGGCTTCGACGAACACCTCGTCAAACCAACCAGTCTGGACCTGCTGAGGAAAGTTCTTCATCACGCCACGTCAGGCGAGTCATTGACTGGCTGACGCGACCGACTTGCCAGGCAGTGGCGTGCCGTGGGTCCTCAGTGACGAACGAGTTCTTGGAGTGCTTTCTGGCCAGGATGACTCACGGCCACACACGAACCCGCGGCGTAAGTTTTGAAGTTGCGCTGTTTTGGATTTCCGCCCCAACGGGGCCGCCCTCTGTCAGCCCGGGGCAAGCGACCAGCGGGAGCGCCGCCCCGGGTTGGCCTAACTTCGCCCCTTTGGGGCTGAAAACCCCAAAGGGGCAACTTCAAAAAGCGTAAGCGAGGGCGCCGTCACGGTTCGCCCTCGTTTACGCTGCGGGTTCGTGTGCGGCAGTCCGATTCCTCCCTGAGGAGGCTCATCCCTTCGCGCGTTCAAAGTGCCGGTCGATTTCCTTCTCGATCCGTTCATCGGGGTAGTCCTTTTCCGATGGACGTGTCTCGGTGAGTCCCGCTTCAGAGAACTCCGACACCCGTTCGGCGATGGTCAGCCGCTTTCTCAAGTAATGCAACAGTTCCTCGCAGCGGGAAAGTTTGTCGCGATCAACGACAACCTGGCGGTCGACTCCCTCGCGCTGCATCAGTCGAATGCGGGCTTCAAACTGGACGACTTGGGATTCCAGCTCCTGCTTCTTCCGCAACATTTCTCTCTGAACCGCCTCGGCCTTGGCGAGGGATTCCTCGCGGTATTGAAGTGTTTGCTGCTTGGCATCGACGGTGGCCTCGTCCGATTGGAAAGTGGCGAAGCGGTGTTTCAGATCTTGGCGAATATCGCCGGCGGACAGCTTCGAATCCGCCGCTGGTGTGGAATTGTCACTGGCCACGAGTTTGGCGCGGATCGCCAGCAGTTGGTCCCGCTTCACCTGCAATTGCTCGCGGCTTTGTCGAATGTCGACGCGCAACTCTTCGATCTCAACCTGTTCTCGCACGATCACCTCGTGGTTCTTGCGAAGATCGGGAACGAGGGAGGCGGCCAGTTGACGGGCGCGGTCGATCTCCAATTCCAGCGGCACACTTTCGCGCAGTCCGTCGCGCAGTCCATCGCGGGTTCGCAGTGCGGCCCGCCAGACGTCGCCACCAAACACGAACAAGAGCGCGGCGCAACCGGCGACGATCGCCAGCCGTTCGCGGTTGTCTTCCGGCCAATACGATGAGGTGCGACTGTCTTTCATGTTTCGTCTCCTGTGATGTTCGCCCACTGTTGCCAGAACGCCGCACCGGACCATGCCGCCCTGTCACCGGCAGTCACACATCGTCGGCGGGCAGGCCTTGGCCTTGTCCTTGCGCTGCTTGGCCGTCTCGCGGTTGGCTCGAACTTGTTGCGTGAAAGAGTGATTTGTGCCGTGGCACTCGCAGTAGAATTCCTCGGCGTGGCCGTAGAGCCAGATGGCTTCGTCGTACAGACCCAGCAATTGGAACAGGTTGCCACGGCGATTGAGTTCGAACCCGGCGCGAGCCAGGTTCCCCTTCAGTTCGCAGAGCATCGGACGCAGGCCCGCAAACAGTTTGTCGGCCTCGATGCGCGATTCGCTGGAAACACGGACTTCGATGGAAACATTGACCACGGCCAGTCCCAACAGGATGAGCGACTTCTCGGGATGAACGCGCTGGAGACGGGCCTCCTGCTCTTCCCAGCATTTGTAGGCACACAGGAAACAGTGCATCGCGCAGTTTGGCTGATGATCGGCCTGGTGCGCTTCCCCCTCGAGGCGCAGCATCCTCGCGAAGGCAAACCCGTCGCGGGACGAGGACTGCCGGTAGAGCGTCGCGGCTCGCGCCACGGCGCGGAACGCCTGATCGGGCTGGCGTCGAGAGATCCAGAACTCGGCCTGCGTCAACAGCAGCGGTGCCTCGTCGGGATGTCCCGGTCGCAGAGTCATTCCGAGAAGACTGGCGGCTTTGTCGCACAGCGGTCCGGCCTCGCGAATGCGATCGTCGCGAATGTAGGCCACCGCCAGTTCATGCAACGACCACGCGAATTCGGCACTGATCGTCTCGTGACGCTGTTCCAGGCATCGAATGGCCTCGCTGGCCAGCGCGATCGCCGCCGTCCAGTTGCTGGTCTCGCTCTCAGATCGCGACAGCCCCAGCAACGCCGGGATAAAGAGTACGGCTCGACACGGCACCATCGATTCCGACAGCTTCCGTGCCTCCGCAAAACACAGGCAGGCGTCGTGGAAACATCCCAGAGCCAGATGGAGTTTTCCCCGCGCCAGGCACAGCCTGATCCGCCGGTCGATCCAGGTCGGCTGACCAACACCATTCAAAAGTTCGCGGGCACAAACCAGGTCGCCTTGTGCCAGGGCCAGTTCGGCCTGCAGGAATGGCACGTCGAATTGCAGCGAATTATCCCGGTAGGGGCAGCACGAATACCGGCACGTCAGGCAGTCACGCAGCCAGTCTTTCCAGGGCGGCAGACACTCCAGCAACTCCCGGCTCTGTTCCAGCAGGGTGGCGGCCTCGCTCAGGTTTCCCAGGATCAGGTTCGACCGGCCGAAGGTTGCCAGGGCAAACGCATGTTCGTAGGTACCTTTCAGGCGTTCGATCGGAATGCCGATCAGATCCTTCCAGCGCGGGTACAGCAGGCCGGCCTCGCGATATCGACCGATCTGGATCAGCGTGTCCGCACGCGCCGCGACCAGTTGTGCGAGCCTCGGTTTGTCGTCGCGACCGGCGACGTACCGTTCGAGGGCATCCAAGTCGTCCCGTGCTTTCAAGAAATCGCCGAGTCGGTAGTCGATCTCAAACAGTCGAACGTCGACTTCGGCGAGTGACTCCGCCTGCGACGGGATCAGCACATAGCCCCGTCGAGCATTGGCGAACTTCTCCCTCGCACCGGAGAATTCTTCCGCCAAACGGCAGACTTCGCCGAGAACATGGAAATTGCGTGCGGTGGCCAGGTTGTTCTGAGAATCGTTGGTGTAGGTCAGCCGTGGTGCGGCGCACTGGGCCTCGACCCGGGCTTCTTCCAGAGACTGCTTCGCCGATTCCTCCCGCTTTTTGATCTCGCATTCATTCAGACGTTGTTCCACGATCTCCCGGCAGTTTTCGTGCGCCAACTTCAGATATGCGAATGCGAGGTGCCCTTGGGTAATCGCGTGACGACGATCTTCGGGACCGCCCACGCACACGTGGCGCATGGCTTCGCGCAGCCAGTGGATGGCGATCGGATATTCCCGATCATCGATCGCCTTCAACCCGCGGTCGAACCACAGTCGCCAGAGTTCGAGCGACACGGTCTCGGTCGCCGGAGGCCCCTGCACAACAGCCGTCATGGAGCCTCCCCGGTCGCGAGGTTTGTTGCCGGTGGCGTGACGTCGCCGGTTGCCGGTGGCTTGACGTCGCCGGTTGCTGGTGGCTTGACGTCGCCGGTTGCCGGTGGCCCCTTGGCGGAATCCACGGCCTTCTGCACGGCCGCCGCGATCAACTTGGTGAATTCTTCAGACTCGAACCACTTCTTGACCGATTGCTGGATCGCCGCCTTCGATTCGGCCGAGTCGGCGGCCATCGTCACGCTGGTCTTCATCTGCTGTTGAAATTCGGCCGCCTCCACCGTTTTCAGCAGGTGTGAGGTGATGGTTTTTTTGAACTCGTCCGAGGAAATCCAACTCTCGGTGGTCTGCTTGATCGAGGCCTTCGCTTCCGGCGAGTTGATGGCGGCCACCGCGCCGGCCTTCAGTTGCTGCTGGAACTCCGCGGCTTCGAGCGTCTTCTGCAGGTTCGCTCCCAGCAGTTTCTTGAAGTCGTCAGAACTGACGGTGGCCTGAACGGCTTGTTGCAGTGCGGTCTTCGATTCCGTCGTGTTGAGGGCCTCCACCAGCGAGGTCTTCGCCCGCTGCCCCACTTCGGCGGACTCCATCGCCTTCAGCAGTCCGGCGGTCAACTTTTCAGCGACCGCTGTGTCCGCCACGGCAACGGGCAAGGCTTCCTTCAAAAGCGACTTCAGATCGAGCGATTTGAGTTTCTGTTCCATCGCGGCAGCGACCAGTTCGTCCAATTTCTGGGCCACGACCGCCGCCTTGACGGATTCCGCGACTTGCTTGGCGAGTGGTGAGTCCTTGAGTGCACCTTCGACTTCGCGTGAGACGGCCTCACCCGGCTTGGACGCGGCGAGCAGTTTCGCGATCTCGGCGGGGATCGGTTCGAGTCCCTGTTGCACCTGCTGGAAAACAATCGCCCCCAACTCACCCGATTTCAGGGCCAACGAGATCTTTTCGGCGAGCACCTCATCGAGTGGCAGTTTGTCGAGGCTGGTAGACAAACGCTGTGAGAGCAACTGCGACCATTCGGAAGATTCGGCGGCCCGCTTCAGTTCCGCAGCGAGCCATTCATCGACCTTGGACGTCGTGTCGGTCGTCGTTCCGGCCGGTGTTCCGGCCGATGATCGAAACAGGTCCGCATCGAGTTCATAGTTGGGCCGCATCAGGGACGAGTGCATCGGCCGCTCCGGCTCACCCCAGACGCGGTTCCACGGCACCTTCGACTTCAGGGCATCGACGCCGACCAGCACGACCGCCACATAGGCCAGCGTGCTCAGCACCTCGCGCGGCGGGGTGAAGCGCGCATTGTCCGTCAGCCATTCCCCGGCCCGCTCATGCAGATTCCAAACTGAGGGAACGCGGATCTCCCGCAGGTAGCGCCGGAACTCGGCCACCTTCGTTTCAAAGATCCGTTCCAACTCGGCGTTGTTCCGCGCCAGCCGCATCAAGTCGCGCAGCCGCCGCGACCGCAGTCCCTGCGTCAACAGGCAATGATGCACGTCAGCCGAGAAGTTGTCCGGATCGCGCAGTTCGTTGGCTTCGGTGGGATTCATGATGAACTTCCAGAAAAAGTGAAAACAGTTTCGATCCGCCTTGAGTAATCGCGTCAGCCAATCGCTCAGGCAATCAACGGCCGGAATCCCTGGCCCGACGAAACCAGACTTTGAAACTCAGCCGCCAGCGCGTAATCGGCCCGCGCATCCGCCTCGACTAGTGCCCGCTCGGCCTCACTCACGTCAATGCACCGCTCCACCTTGGCCAGATATTTCTCAAAGCTCGCTTCGAGAATCTCGCTCACCAACAACGGCGACCGAAACCGGCGATAGACATCGGACTGCGGCTCGTAGTTGAGATATCGGGCCGGAACACGGCGCGTGAGGTCTTTCGGAGACGCCGTCAGTCGCGTCATCGCTACCCGGCCTTCGCGAGAGAGAATCGACTCGCGATTGCCGTGGGGAAGAGCGCAACGACTCCCATCTTCTTTTACCGGTACGTGTGCCGGTACTGATTCTTTCGTCGGCCCTGCTGGGCCTACTGGTATTGGCTTTGCTGGCGGTTTCGGTGGAAGTCCACACTTTTTCTCCTTGTCGTCCCCGATCAACCGCCCGATCCAGCACGGATTTTCGTCGGAGATGGGGGTCATTTCATTTCCTAATTTCGCCAGCAGCGCATACGAATGACCCCCGGCGCGGGGAACTTCGCGCCACTTTTCTGGTGTCGAAGATGCCGTCGGTGGCCAGAACTTATCCGCTGACATCGCTGTCGTGCGGATCAGCCAATAGTCGCCCTCGTGGAAAGACTCCACATTCGGGAAGAAGATCTGGATCCCTTTCTCAAGTTCCAGCCAGGCGTCGCCAGTGTCGGTTTTCCCCGTGACCGCCAACGCGGCACCGTCGGCCGTCAGCACCAGTTTGCCGTGCCGGGATTGCTCGCGCAAGATGGCATCACGATCCCCGGTCTGCGCACCTGGATCGGGAAGGATCGTCCCCGAATGATCCCAGCGGCGAAGAAACAGAGACTGAATTTCCACCTTCTTGATATCGCCGATATCAGCAAATGGCTGCTCGGTCAGAACCAGGTCTGAATCATCAACAGCAGTGACGTTGAGGGGCGGGTCAACCGTGAGGACATTCCGGTTCACTGTCTTCACGGCCGTCAAGGCCCGTCCGGCATTGACGGGCCGCCCCACCTGATCGAACAGTTCGACAATGCTCTTCTCAGTCGGCGGCCGATGTGAATTCGGCCAGCGCGGATCAATGGTGACGACCGACGACGGTTTGGTCTCGTCAATGGCAACCACGGAGGCTCCGTTCTCGCGAGACCACTTGAAAGTCATGAGATCGTCTAGAGATTTGGGAAATTTCCCGTTCGTCAAATCATGCGGCTTCCCAGCCCTGTGAACTTCCACTCGATACAAGGCTTCCTCGATCGCCGAACCGCTTCCCTGCGTAGCTATCGAACAGACCTCGTTCGGTTGAGATTCGGTTGGCCGATACCGTACTCGAATGCTCTTCTGTTTTGATTCGGGTGGGCACACACACCACTTGGTCGGATCACACTCGTCCCACAGACCAGAGCACGTTTTGACGTCGGAGTTCGCAGGCTCAGTTGCATCTGCTGCCTTTGCAATCGCCGTCTTATCAGCCTTCGCCTTATCACCTACCGACGTTGCCGGAGCCGGAATACACTTGAGACGAATTGCCCAACGGACGGCGGTGCGTAAGGACGTATCGTTTCCTGACAGTGACGGCTCAAGGAGGTTTTGGTCCTCAACTGCCGTGATCGTTCGCTCCCAGGCATCGAGATACAGCAGCCATTGCTGAGCCTCCTTGCATCGCTCCTTGTTGGCCTCAACAACCTTCATGACTTGCTCAATCAGGTTGACGGCACTCTTGGTCGGGCAGAACACGCAGCGAAGACCGTTCACGTAGTACGACCCCGAACAAATCGTGAGCGTAGACTTCTTGTCCTCCTTGACCATCTGCGGAAAGAACCCTCCATCGAACGTGCCGTGATCGGCGCGCAGTAGCGATCGAATGAGGTTCCATTCGCGTTGCGCGAGAATCGACGCCTGTTCATTCCAGTCGGCGTCCGTGAGGGGCCTGCCCTGCTGCATGAGCACGCGGGTGTAGTGCTTGTTCGGGTCGAACGAGTCTCGGGAGAAGTCGCCGTACATGGTGGTCTTCCGTTTCAGATCACGGTTTGGTGTGGACCGGATAAGGAGTATTTGCGGTCGGCAAGTCGTCCGCGTAGATCACCGCCGACTGCATGTCGGCCGGGGTGTATTCCTGAAGTCGAGCCTCGAGCGCGGCCATGCGCTGGGGGTGGTAGAGGTCGTGAAATGCGCCGAGTTCCGATTCGTCGTCGGCTCCGCGCAGGATCGCGCGCGGACAATCGAGCGCGAGTTGCCCGTAACCGGGGTCACCGTAGTGCGTGCTGACAAACACCGGCCGCAATCGGCTGGGAGCCGGCGTCCCACACAACGTTTCCTGTCCACCGCAACCGATCGAACACGAACTGGTCTGCGTCTGGCCATCAGTATCGGGGAGGCACTTGAATCGTTGTGGCGTGCGAATGCGGTGGCAGCAATCTGCTCCGGAAGGGTCACTCGCAGTTCCCATCAATGTGTGCTTCAACCAATCGACGGCATCGTCTGCTACGCAGCGCAGTGCCGAAAGGGATCGACACCGGTGTTCCCCGTCGTTCAGCGCGGGCAACTCGTTCGGGTGCGTCGGCACATAGCAGAACCGCATATAGCCGTGACTGCGGCGTTGGACGTGGACGATCCCCGCGAACAGGCTGTTCTCGGCCCGCTCGATCTGTTGGACGCAGATGTCACCGAGGATCGTCGAGCGTTCGACGACCAGTTCCGCATGTGCGGGCGAGCAGCAGTTGGCATGAATTGCCGGCAGGCCGTAGGCCGCGTCGATGATCGAGTCGGCAATCTGGACGTGAATCGGATCGAGTGGGCAGGTCGATTGAGACGGATCCGGCTGGCAGGTCCGTCGGCAGCGCGGGTGTTCGATGTTCAGTGTGCCGACGATGCTGCGCTGGATGCAAATCCTGGCGTTCTCCAGACACGCGGTCAGACTGGCATGGTTCGGCTGGCAGTGACACGAACCGTTGCTGGCGCGGCCGCCGGGAACGAATGTCGTGTGCCGTACGATCACTTCGGCCGCCAATGACGATGTCACTGACGTGACATCCGTGGAATTGGTGGCGCAGGGTTGGCAGGCGGAAGCAACTGGACGTCCCGCGGCTACCGGGTTCTCGTCGCCCTCGTTGCGCGGCGTGTCTTCGAGTTGCACTGTCGCGCCGCAGACTTGCAGACCGCCGAGAATCAAGCGGCTTCCCACGCCGAGCTGCACTCGCCACGGATGACCGCACAGGTGAAGACCGTGAGCAACGATCTGCAACAGCGGCCACGAGCGGCGCGCCGAACGGATTTCGAGCGTCATTCCCGGCGCGATCTCCAACGTCTCGCCAGCATCGATTTCAAACGTATTGCTCCCGGCGAGTTCGATGCAGAACGACTCCTGCACCAGCCAATGGCAGTTCTCGTCGCTCTTGTTGCAATCGTTGCCATTCGCATCAACCTTGCGAAAGGGAACCTTGTCGGCCGGCAACGACCGAGATCGCCCGCCGCACGTCGGAGTAATCTGTGAGGAAGACTTCAGAATGGTTTCGACCTCATCGAACAGTCTGCGCGATCCACACCCGATCAAGCTGTCACCGGCGCGAATGCGAACGGTCTGCATTTCCAGATACTGCGGGGGCCGCCGGTCGTACTCGCCCCCGCCGAGGTCCGCGCCGAATGAGTAGTAGTAGCTCACACGCACGGCGCACGGGTCTTCGTGAGTGTTCAGGAGGAACAAACCGCACTCGGGATCGACGGCCAGATCTCTGCACGGGAGAGAATGCGTTACCGCCCTCCACCGGTGCTCATCCCGCAGATTGCAGACGCGCACGCGCGCGTTGGGGATCTGTTCCCAATCGCCATCCTGAGTCCACCGGACAGAAATTCCGAGGCTCGTCGATTCGTCGAATCCGTAGTAGTCCGCGCTGGCGTGGCCGTCCTTGTCGCGCAGCAGGTGTCGCGCCAACGGCAGAGGCAGATTTCGTTCGCTGGCGATTCCCAGTTCATCCGTCTCCTTCCGCGGATTGATGTAGAGCGGCAGACGCTGACCCAGGCGGCTGAACGTGTAGGCGCGCACGTGATTGCCGTCGACGTTGCAACAGAGGCGGCACGGTGTGACCTGGGTGGCCGAGTAGACTGGTCTCCGCCAGACGAACAGGCCGACCTTGTACGGGTGATACCACCCCACGCCCGGCAGCGACTGGATCTGCCGCACGTCGACCGTATGAGCGATCCGATCGAAGGGCGTGTTCAGCCGCGCCACAGCCTCGCGATCGCGCACACAGACCGTGCGTCCCAGCGTCGGTTCGGGATGCTTCACATTCTGAAAAAAAGTAACGAGGCGCGAGAACTCGACCGCGCGCGACCGCCAGCCGGTGACGTCTGAGGCGAGGTCTTCGAGCACCGACAGCGTCCCCTTGCGCCGCCGACGGCGCACGACGTTGGCGATCTCGCGCCGCGGGAACAGGAACCGATTCAGCAGCCGTCCCTGCGGCGAGGCCGCATCGCCCGGCTGCCCCGCATCACCGACATGGCGAAAGCCGACCAGGTCGCCGAGATAGGGCACGACCCAGTCCTCGCACGTCTCGACGAACCAGTTGTCGTACAGCGTTTCGATGTCGTCGTGGATGTCCTGCACCTGCTCGCCCACCACGTGCAGCAGCATCCGCAGCGCGTCCCCCTGCTCGCCATCGCGAATCTGGTACACCGCCGGCAACAGTCGATAAAGCTGCTCGGGCCACGTCTTCATCGAATTTGCTCCAGTATGAGGGTGTCCGGAATGTCGGGCGTGAGGTAGCACAGTTCGGCCGCCAAAATGTTGGGTGGCGGCGGTTGAAGTTTGAGACGAGCCAGTTTGACGTGAATTCGAGGCTGCAATTTCACCTCACGCAACTGGCTGGCCAAATCGGGCACGTCCTCTTGTCGTACCACATCAAAAGTGTCCACATCGACATAGACGACCCCTTCAACGGCCTGGATTGTGGCAATGGCGTCGCTCAGCAGAATGTCCTGGCCCAACTCACTCCGTTCATAACTGAACTTCCAGAGCAGCGCGTCGCGAATCTTCGGCTGAACTTTCTCCCATTCGCGCCTCGGGTCAATCTTCACCTTGCCGATCAGGATCAGCAGCGAGGCTTCGCGGTTGTGCAGCTCGAACTTCTGTGAGGGATCGCCGAAAATTTCCAAGGCCTGCATTAGGTTGCCGAACAGCGGGTTGTCCTGTTCGAGCGGCTCGGGGTCGAGACCCGCGATCGTGACGTGAACGGCCCCCTGCAACAGCGAGGCACTCGCCTTGCCAATCCCGGCATAGGTGCGGGCGAAATCTTCGTAGTCCTGCACCGAGACCAACCGATCCATCGCCGTCACAGCCAATGGGGCATGTTCCCGCGCGAGGTCGCGCGATTCCGGATCGGCTCCCCCCTTGGCGGCCAGCGGGTTGTTGACCTTCTTCACTCCCAGTGGCGCGCCGAGTAATTGGTTGATTTGCCCGCCCGCCACGTTTCCTTTGCGTCCCAACCCGGTCCGATACTCGGCCCGCACATTCTCGACGCCGGTCGGCAGCCGCGCCCCCTTCTCTCCATCCCCGAACACGACCGTCATCTGCTGAGCATCATCCGTCCGAGTCACAAACTGTTCGTCGTCGCGCTTTGCCTCCCGCAGACTCTCCTGTTCCTGCCAGTCGACATCGTTCACTTTCACGACGAGCGTGCTCTTGATCCCCCGCTCGTTCGGCGCCACCAGCTGAGTCACCTCCGGCCGCTTCAACAAGAACTTCTGAAACTCCCTCGTGCCGTCACCGCTCCCCAGCACCTCCCGCTGAGTCTCGCCGTGAGTGGCCTCGACGACGTTGGCACGGATGCGAGTCTTCTCGCGACGATAAGAGAACTGGAGTCCGTTGCGCAGAACGATCCGGCTCACATACCGATCGTTGAAGACGTCGGGATCAATCTCATGATGAATTCCCGCGATCTCGACTAATTCGCTGGAGATCACCTCGGCGTCTCCAGTGCGTACCGATTGTGGGCCCTGCACCACAAGGAACTTGCCGACGGACAGGCCAAAGGCCGGTTGATCCAGCACGATCTCGTTCGGTTGCTCCAGTAACTCTGTGGGGGCCGGCAGAAACTCGGCGACGGGTTCTTCGGCAATCTTCAATTCCTCGGCATCGCAGAGCACACGAGTGGTTTGAACGACCGAAAAGTGATCGACTTCCGGCTTGGCTGGATCGTCCGATGGGCTCCACCACTCCCCGTCCAAAATAATCCGGGTCGTCTCGCCGTGGAGGGTATAGGCCGAACGCGGTCGGGAGGTGGCTTCTTGGATTCGGAACACCGTGGGCGTGGCATCGACGCTCGCCGCCTTCCGAATTGCAACGACGCCGCCGACCCCCGTCCGATCGAAGGCCCCGTCGAGAAATAGTCGGTGACTGTCCTCCTTGTCTGGCTCGTTGGTGATTCTGTCGAAACGCGGCGATTCAATTCTGTTGATGAGTCTTTCGCCCATGAGTCCATGGATATTTGATCCCAAAAGCACTCGTTCTGGATTGATTGCTGGAGACGGAGGTGCAACCAAACAGGAAATCCCCGATGCGAGTTGGTCCAGAACCGTCGCCGCCGTGAGCGTGTCGAACTCCTTGTCGGGCGCGTTCCAGCCGAACAGTCTCGCCGTCGAACGCATCGCGAACACTTTGGGGCGGTCCTTCTTGGTGACCCGCACCGTGCGAAAGACCTCAAACAATGCTTCTCGACGACGCGCGTCGAGCTTTCCAGCCAGTTGCGAAATCAAATCCGATCCTTTGCCGAGCTTCTCCAGAATCTGTTGCAGCGAGATGGCCGCATTCGGGCTGCCGAAGGGGAGGTTCTTCAACGCATTGATGACTTCCTCCACGCTGTTCATTGGTGGCGGGTTCGGTTGAGTTGACGGCTGACCCGTCCGTTCGCTGAGTTGACCTAACAGCGACTTCCACCGACCGAATATTTTTTCCTTAATCGCGGTTTCCGCGTCTCCTGTCAGACGCGTGGCCAGCGTGGCCAGCGAGTCGCCGGTGATCGGGGTATGCCCTGGAATTTGCTCTCCCATTTCGCTTCGAACAACGTTGAGCAGGTAGTGAAGCCTTCGTTCCGGGTCGCATTTGGAAGGTGTGGTTTC
Organism: Schlesneria sp.; assembly: GCA_031412755.1. Taxonomy (GTDB): domain Bacteria; phylum Planctomycetota; class Planctomycetia; order Planctomycetales; family Planctomycetaceae; genus Schlesneria. The sequence goes on from JANODP010000128.1 coordinate 18,102, forward strand.
ATAGCTCGCCAGCGTGTCCCGAACTTGATCCAGACGCAGCCTGACCAGATCTTGAGGATTGGCCACTGGAGGGCGAAATAGGATGTCATGTGTGCGCCGGATGGCTTCGAGACGCGAACGAAATTCGGTGCGTCCTCTGGTCAATTCTTCGATGATCCCGTTGGCCAGCCGATCGGCCAACGCATCGAGAGCGACCGCCGCGGTCGAGTGTTGCTTCGTAAGTGTTTCCAGTCTCGCGCGGGCCTCATCCACCTTCTTGGCCGCTTCGAGGGGTGTCCATGTGTTCCAGTTTGGGACCGATTGAAGTTCGGCAAGTTCTGCGGTGATGGCGGCATTCAATCCTCCAGGCAATCCCGAAAACACATCTGCCTGCGCTGACAGAGTGTTGATCTCCCTATTGATATTTGTGGACGCCTGATCGACGAGGAGTTCGGCCTCATCCTTTGCAGGCCGATCCGCATTGTCGAGAGCCCCGAGCGACTCGTCACGCAGTGCCTCCCCACTGGGGTCTGTAGGAGTCAACGCCTTCCAAGCGTTCCGTCGAGATTGGCTGTTCTCCATGGCAACCGACAGATCGTCCGTTGCATTGATGTTGTGGCTCAGCCGAGCTTGGCCAGCTTGAAGCGCCGTCACGGCGTTCCCGAAATCAGTCACAGCCGTGGCGGGATCGGGTCGCGATGATTGCAGTTCCCCATGAAGTTTTCCGAAACGCTCGCGCACCGCGACCAGATGCACTGGGTCCGGTACCAATGGCAGAACAGTCGCTTCTTGAACGATCACTTCGCGGAGGGCCGCCGCGACCTCCTCGACCGGAGATCCAGTTGGCTCCTTACGAATGATCAGCGTGACCCACGCGTGGTCGAAGGCCGCGGGAATTGACGGAGTGAACGTGATCTTGGATATCGCCTCTTGCAGTTGTTTGTCCGTCCTTGGATTGCTACCGACTGTCCTAACCTTGTTTGCGATGCTTGGATCAAACTCGAAGTCCGGGTCACCGACCAACCCGCCAAACGTTCCGGCGCTTGTGGACTCCAGTTGCAACTCAACGGTCCACTTTGCCAGTGGACCGGCTGTGGGAACCAGTGTGAACCCTGGATCGATTCGTTGCCCGGCATTGCCACCCCGCCGGTAGATGACGGTTTTCTCATTCTGCAACAGTGGAAAGTCCGTGCTAAATGCCTGGCCTTGGACGCCGACTTCCTGCATCGCCAAGGCGATCACCTGCGACGACAAATCCTTCACACTGATCTGCACCCATCGCGAACCATCGTTGGCTGCTAGTGTGGCTGTGAGACTACGAATGGCTGTTTGCAGGTTTGGAATCCCATCGCTGATGATTACATCAGTTGGGTCAGCGTCTATCCCCCGTTTTGCAAACAGCTTTGCTGAAATCGTCAAGTCGGTTGGCAAACTGCCAAAGTCAAAGGCAATCACATCCTTGCAAACAAGGTGATCGGCGGATGCCACCCCGTACCTTGCTTGCGGACAAATCACACATGCCGGACGTATATTGGTACCAATATTGGTACCAAACGCAGTGTTCCAGAGGGCTCGCTTGACCAACTCGGTTGCGGCGGCCACCTTGTCGGGATTGGGGCCTGGTCCCAGATTTCCTAGGTCAACCGACAATGTGGTTGCCACGTCGACACGGGTTGATTGTCGCAACTTGAGTTCGTCGTGCAACGGCTTGTATAGCGTGGCGACGATGCCGCGCGTCCCAAGTACGTCTGTCTTCGAGGCGGCCAACAGATCGACAGCCTTCGCCGCCCAACTCACCACCGCCGTCGTTCCACCCCGAATCGGATCGGTGACCGCGGGCGGCGTCAGGGGACTCGATGCGAGCAATTGTTTGCACACAAAGTCATGAAAGTTGGCATCCGTCCCTTCCATCCGCCTGAGTTCCACCGCTGTGTACGCTTCGTCGATTTGCACCCGCAATTTTTGCCGAATCTCGACGGCGAAATCAGGTTTCACTTCGGCACGTGATTCAGCGAATGCTGTCAAGAAGGCGTTCACACGCTCCTCAACATTCTCGACGAGTTGCCGCGCCGACAACGCATCTCGTCGGAACGCAACCCGCGTACATTGCCGATCATTGTCGGGATCGACGGAGAGAACCTGACGAATCTCCGGGCGATGCTCTGGATCCGAATCAATCACCAACCAGTCGTTTGGTTGAATGCGAAGGCCGAGTCCCTCGAAGTACAAGTGGTCCAGATTGAGCAAGTCTTCAAAGGCCAGGCGCGGCGGCTTGGTTTGGCGTGGAACCAGTTCGTTCCATTCCTTCCGTGCCAGCAACTCTTTCGACGTTTCAAACGTCTGCGGTTCTTCGTCGGAGCCGGGGGTCGGTGTACTTTTGGCGGCGGTGCCGGTGGGGATGCGGACTTCGGTGCTGACGGCACTTGTCGCTGTTGTTGTCCCCAAAGATGGCTGCGTGGCTGTATCCTCTACCTCGAAGGCGAGGTAGACGGTTGAAGAGACTCCAGGGCGGAGGCGGTAGCCGATGAGGCGGGCGAGTTCTTCGATCGAACGGCGCTCACGGGCGGTGCGCAGGAAGCCTTCGTTGGCCAGGCGTTCTTGATAGAACGTGAGGACATCGGCCAGCGTGGCCCAGGCGTCGAGCAGGGCGATGGATGGGTCGGTTGGTTGGCGCGTCGTGAGCAGGTCGCGGAGCAGTGCGCCGGAGGGGATGCCCTCCAGTGCGTGACGCAGGTCGCGCGTCAGATGTTTGTGCATCGGGCGACGAATCGGGGATTGGCCCTCGATGCCGAGGGTCGACAGGCGGGCGAGCAGGCTTTGGAAGAAGCTGCCGTGCGTGCCGATGCGGTAGCTCAGCACGTCCAGACCGGGGCGGTTCGCGATCTTGATCGGCGTCAGTTGGGTGATGCCTTCGCAGGCACCGCAGAAACGAGGGTCGGTCATGGTTATCGTGCTCCTCGCATATCGAGGCAGAAGCAGCCGTTTTCGGGATGGCGCGGGTCGTTGTCCAAACGGGGGATTTCCAGCGGGCCGAACGACATCACGCCGTTGTCGAGTTCTCCCTGCGGTCCCTGTCCGCGGCGCTCGAACCGGGTGACGGAGATGTTTTCGACGCCGTGAATCTTTTTCGCCTCGTGGATCAGGCGGCTGAGGTACAGCGCGTCGCCGAAGGTGAAATTGTCGGGATGAAAGAAGCCCGGCGAACCGTCCGCGTTCCGGCCACTGCCGAACCGATCGAGCAGTTCCCGCTGGATGTGTGCTCGCAAATACCCATCCTTCACGCAGACGGTCATCTCGATGTGCAGCGGCACGTAGGTCGGCAGCTCGACGCGCAGCAGATGGCCGATTCGGCGATACTGCTCCAGATACAGTTTGATCTCTTCCACGAGTTGTTGCGTGTTGCGAATCTCGGCGCGGGGATCGATGGCCACGGCGACTTCGTACCACGTCCCCATCCAGTTCAGGGTGGCCCGGGCGTTCTGGACCTTGTTGCCGAAGTCGCGGCGGACGATGGCGGCGTAATCGTCGGTCGTGATTGCCCGTCGTTGTTTCTTGAACTGATGGGGAGCGTGCAGCCGGGCGTGATCGAGCGACTCGGGGTCCATGCCTCCCTGCGCCGGCAACGGATTGCGGACGGATTCGACCGCGCCGACCTGCAACCGGCGGAACACCAGATGCTTGATCTTGTCCGCGCCCACATTCCCCGGCACACCGTTGCCCCGTCGATAGCGGGCGTAATACGACGTCTGCGGCAGCGGCCGCCGGCCGAGGTCATCGTCGCCGAACCGCAGTCGAGCGCGGCGTTCGTTGTTCATCTCCACGACGAAATGCTGATCATCACGGTCGCTGTCGAGGAGATGTTTCTGGGACTTCCAGATGAGCGCCCCCTGCAGCCCGGAACTGAAATTTTTGAACTGCCAGCGGAAGTCGGCTTCGTTGCGTCGGCTGAGCGAGCTGGCGTCTCCAGCGGCCGGCTCAGCGGGTAAACATTCCCGACCGGAAGAACTGACGGGCAGGAGCGTCCGTCTTTCTTTCCACTGCCGGGGATCGTTGCGGACTTCTTGCAGGAATCGGGCCGCCTGCGGAGGGAGTATCGCCTCCAGTCGTCGCACCTCGTCATCGGAGAACGTGTGCAGTCGGTCGAGCAGCAACTGCGGATTGTCGTAGTCGTCGAAGGTCACCAGTTGCGGCGGGGGAACTTGCGCGTCGCGAACGGCATCGGGCGGCTCGTCGGCGGCGGGGAAGCCGAAGACATCGAGTTGCGGGAGTGCCTCGTCCGGCTGCTGCTCGAAGATTTTCGACGCAGGCGCGCAGAGATCGACCGTCTCGGCATACGTCAGGTCGGACTCCTTAAGAACCGGACGGAACAGTTCGCTGCGCGACGGTTCGGGCAGCAGCGGCTCGTGGCAGAACGTTTGGTCACACGTGGGCACATCGTGCGGCGGTCGGACTTCGCCGAGCCACTCCGGTTCGTCGATCATCCGGCCGTGATCGACCAGCAGGACGTTGCCATGCGCGACGCTGATGCGTTCGTTGAGGACACAGCCCAGTTCGGCCGGTCCGATGGAGGAAATGCACAGCGGGAATTTTAAGGCGTCTTCCTGCGCCCACTCGATTTCGACGAGTCGTACCTTCGTCACAGGGTCGAGACAAAACTGCACGCGGGTCAGACGCACGGCCTGTCGATGCGCCGGGTTGGCATCGGCGGCATTGTGAGTCTTGGCACCGAGCACCTCTTCGAAGATCAAAACGTCGCCACAGGACAGATTTCGCAGCCGCCATCGTTGGAGATGCGCGAGCACGAACGGACTGCACCGGGGCGGTTTGGAAGCCTTCGCGCCAGTCGGGGGAGACGCGGGATCGCACTGAGTAGGCAACACCGTTCCGGAGGGGTCGTCGTAGTCGAGTGGCGTCGGCGAACATCGCTGTACGGCGACGGATGGCGGTTCCCCCGACTCATCCTCCGGAGCGTGATCGAGCAGCGTCGCACTCGTCGCACCGACGGGTAGGAAGCACTCGGACTGATTCCACGTGTAGAAGTAGAGGTTGTTGTGATCAGCCCGCAACTCGATCAGGCGGCTTTCGGGACGGGAGATGAAATCCGCCAGGCACTCCTTCAACTGAGCGAGATTGTGCCGGGCCTCAACACCGGCTTGAGGCAGACCCATTGAACAGCGCTGCCAGCAGTCCGTGGACATCAGCTTCGAGAAATCGACCTTCACCCAGAGCGGATGTTGATGCAGAAGGACATTGAGCTGCGCGATCAAGGAGTTGGTCAGGTGGTCCACAGGAGCCGAGTTGGCGACGCTCGCATAGTCGAGCAGGTTCCGCTGCAACTCAGATGGCAGGAGCTCCCAGAGAACTCCGGCCAATTCGTCGTCGTGCGACCGCGAGACCAGCCACCCGATCAGGCCGACGAGGTTCTTCACGTCATCGCATTCGAGCCTGGGGCAACGGCGCTGGCCCAGAATGACCTCGAACGGCTCATACGAATGCGGCGGCAGATTCTTCAAATCGTCCGTCGACAGCACGGCACGATTCTTCAGCCGATTGTCGGGATGCTCGGTGATGAAGAAGGCGTCTTCCGGATCGAGCGTGAAGTTGCCGGTGACTTGGAGATGCACGAACGTTCGAGCGTTGCAGCCTTCGTGCAGTTGGTAGTCGACGAGCCGCGCGTGCCGCTGGACCGAGATCCGTTGCCGCGCGGTGTTCAGGTATGCTTCGGTCGCAACCGCATCCTGGTAATAGGCCAGATAGTCGCCGACATAGGCAAACATCTCGACCAGCGTGACGCCGAGGTCGGGAATGTGCCGCTCGGTCCACTCGGGAGCCAGCAAGGCGAGCCGGTCGAGTAAGAGCTGCCGGAAGCTGGCGTAGTCCCGCGCCAGATAGTTGGGACGCGGCTCGTTGAACGCGCGCGGCGGACACGCGGCCGGTGGACGCGGATCGACGTCGGTCTTCTCGGGAGTGGTTATGAAGATGCGCCGGGCAAAGCGTGGGTCGACGTCGTTCGGACGAAGCAGCGTCAGGGTGTACGACGAGTTCGGGCACAGCGGCGGCTTGGTCGTCAGCAGCACCGAATCGGCAGTGTGCTTCGTGACCTTGATGACCTCGAATTTCTCCCGCGTTTGTTCGTGGAAGATCTCGAACTCGTCGGGGCGCTGTTCGATCCCGGCGGGAACTTCGCACAGGAAGTAAACTCGCAACGAACCCGGCTGAGGTTTCGGCTCGAACTCGACGTCGTCGATGCCGTTCCAACGGTGGGTGGGAAGATTCACGCTGCGGAGCTTGTCCCGGCGGTGATTCTGACGGCAAAGCAGAGCGGTGTCGGACATCAGACCACGCTCCTTTCAAACGTTTCGATGTGTTGTTCGTTGGTCCGGACGAGGGCGTACTTCACGGTGACGATCAGCTTGGAATCGTCGTTCTGTACGTCGAGGTCTCGCACGTCGATCACATCGCCCAGCCAGCGCTGGAGCGATCCGTGGACATTGGCTTGCAGGGCGGCGGCGAGGGCATCGCTGTTCGGGGCAAAGACGAGTTGCAGCAGACCGCTCCCAAAGTCCGGGCGGTTAACCCGCTCGCCCGGATTCGTGAACAGGATTTGTTCGATCATCTGGCGCACATGCGCAGCGTTGTCCGCGGTCGCCGTGCGGCCGTGACCGTCGAAGCCAAATGGAAAACGAATCTGCATGATCGAGTTCGCTGTCTGAAACTTAGGAGCCTTGCACCTTCGTTTGCGTAGAGGTGATGAGGAGCGGCACTCCGTTGGGAGTCGTGATCGCCTGGCTGTCGAGCAGCAGCACCGGCTCGCCCCCGGCCAACACCTTCATGGCGGAGGTCGTCCATTGAGCGGTGACACACGGGACCGGACTGCCGGAGACGTTGAAGGGACATGCTGCGACCACGTACTGCCTCGGCATCGTCGTGACCGGCATGCCGCCGACGAACACCTTGGGATTGGGCGAGGTCGGCGTCGCCATGCCGCCGTGGCTGCATTGCACGGTCGCATTGAGATGTAACAGGAATCCAGGCATGTCCGGTCCTACTTCAAAATGGTCAGGTTGGTTCCGTTGATGCTGACGATGTTGGCGTCGATCAGGATCGTCGGGCCGATCATCTTGATCGACGCTCCCTTGCCGTTGTCGATTTCGATCCCCAGGTCCGTGACGGCGATCTTGGCTTCGGTCGCGGTCTTGATCTGGATCCCTCCGGTGGGGCCGGGGAGGTCGCTGATCACGAGGCTGTTGCGGAGCAGCGTCTGGATCGTGACCGTCTGGATGCCGGGGATCTGCGTCGGCCGGCGGTCGGGAAGTTCGGCCGAGGAACCCCAGAAGCAGCCGGTCCAGATGGGGTAGTCGGGATCTCCCTGCTCGAACTCGACCCACACGCCCGAGCCGATGTTGGGGACGGCCACCATCCCATTCTTCAATCCGCCGACAGGGGCACAGGGCAGAGCCCAGTTGATCAGGGGGATGCGCGAGATATCGCCCACCTGGACCTGGATCCGGGCCAGACCCTCGGGGTCGAAGTTGTTAATGACTGTGCCGCGGAACTTGCCGTAGAAACGGGTCACGTCTCCGGCCGAGCCATTGCGCGATGCTGTGGCGGTGGCGATCATACGGGAACCCTTGGCAGTGTGGACACCAGACCGTTTCGGCTCAGTTGGAAACTCTGTTTGAACTGACCGCGTTGCAGGTTGTGGGTCACGCTTTCGACGTAGTACATCCCATCAAAGGCTATTCCCGCGCCGCGCACTCCCACCAGATTGCGAGCTTTCAGCACCTGCCCGTATCGCGCCACATCCAGCGACCCCGTGGCGGAGACGCAGTTCGACGACTCGGACGCCATGGCCAGACCCCGCAATAGCGCCTTCACCGGTGACAACTTCGAGGTTCCTTCGACCGGAGCTATCTTCTTGGCAGGGGGCGGAACCAGCCCCAATGGCGGATTGAAGGGGCTGACGTTGGGGATCGGGATCGAGATCGTCGTTTTGAAGAACGGTTCCTGGATGTTGACGACCGGCTGGACCCGATGCTCGCTGTCATACTTGAAGTTGATGGATTCGACGTTGCGGTGAGCGTCCATGTCCAGGTTGAGCGCCGGCTGCGGCAGGCCGAGCTTCACGTCGGGGCCCCAATATGCCACGTTGACTCCGGGAACCGGGCCGGGCCGCAGGAAGAATACATAGCCCACCTCGCGCGCCAGGTACTCGATGTAATTCAAGTCCGTCCCCTTGTGCAGGGCGACATAGCGCAACGGGCTGTCCACGTCGAGCGCGAATGTCGGCACGACCAGCGGGATGATCCCGAAACCCGCGTACTTCCCCAGGATGGCCGCCACGCGGGCTTCCGGCGGCATGCCGGGATAGGGGGTGCCGTCGAGGGCCACGTAGTCCATCACCCGCTTCAAGTCCTCGCCGGTGACAATCAGTTGCGACATGCCCCCACCGTTGCCGGGCGTGAACTGGTGATTGGTCATCACGCCGTCGATCAACACGTCGGGCATCCCCTGCACGGTCGCGAGCAGGATGACACGGATATGCTTCACTCCGCCGGACAACAGGAACAGCGACTGCAGCGGCGAGCGGGTGGTCACGGTGAACGTCAGCCGAAACGCACTTTTCTCGCGGGCGTGCGTTTGCACTTCGATGTCGGTCAGCGACTCGAGCACGATCCGCGGTACCGGCACCGGAACCGTCGGGCCCACCAGCAGCGTCAGATGAATCCCCTTAAGCATAGGGCACCCCCGGTACGCCTTCGGGCAATGTGATGCGGATATTGCGGCCAATCTCTGCCGTCAGATCGAATGGGTTCAGGTCGTTGTTGGCGTCAGCCAGCCGCCAGAACTGCTCGGGGTCGCCAAGATAATGAGCGGCCAGATTGTCGGGCCGGTCTCCCTCGGACACCGCGTGTTCCCTCAGAGTCTCGAAGCGGGCCTGCTGAGGCACGATTCGCCGGGCCAGATACGCGACCTCGCGCCCGTCGGCCGTCTTGTGCTTGAGGATCTCCACGCCGTGGTACCGGCTGGCCTGTGGAAACAGCGTCGCCCGCAGTTCGCTCGGATTCACGATGGCATTCAAGGGGTTCATGGCGATTCCTCCTTTCAAACCGGCAAACGTTCCACGCCGAGTGACTTGAGGTCTCCAAACACGGCCATCCGGGCCAGTTCTTCTTTTCGCTTGTGGTAGTGCATGAAGAACTGACCTCCCCGATGCTGGAAGCCGAGGTCATCGACGGTGAGAACTCGGAAGCTGAGACTCACCTTCGCCTGGATCGGGTTGAGGCTGGGGTCGAAAAACTCTTCGGTGATGCTGAAGTCGGTGACACGCACGGGAACGATCCGCTGCTTGCTCCAGACAAACAGCGCCAGCGGCATCTCCATCGGCACAATTTCGAGAGTCCCGACCGACGCCAGCGAGTTGTTGGCTTCGAGCTGTCCACTGGTCGGATAGACGAGCATCTCGAGAGCTGCCAGTTGAGGCTGAATCCCAAACTGAGCGACCGCCGCATTCTCACCCGGCTTCTCCAGCCCATCCGTCGCGTCGATCTCCGCCTCCAGCTTGATGGTCTCGACCGGAGGCCCCTTGATCCGGAGCCGCTCCGCCCGATCCCCCCCTGCCTGAGGCTCATACCACTGCGCCTGCAACGACCGAGTCAGCGAATGCGGGTTGTATTGCAGCGCAATCACCCGCAACACCGCCCCGCTGGACGAATCCATGAGGACGATGCCGCCCTTGATCAGTTTCGGGGAACGGGGAGAGATACTCATCTATATTCATTCCGCAGCAAATGAGTGCCGTAATCAAGTTCGTAGATTGTGACCACGATGATTTACCACATCGATTCGGCCTCCTTTGGCGTCCTCAATGTCAAGATCCACGCGAACATTCCTTCCTCCCTGTCCCTCGGGTATTCCACTTCCAGCTCTTACCCGATCAAGCTCCGCAACCAAGTCCGGCCTCTTAGAAGCCGCCTCACGTTGCGCATCGCGCGGCTCGACCTCTGTCAAAACGGTGTCGAACGTCGTTGTCACATCGGCTACTGTTACACCGGGCTGCGGATCACGAAGAATGTTTTGTGAGAAATTCACTTTGCCATTCTTATTGTTTTTCTTGTGTCGTTTGCTGTTCAGGGACGTCCATTGAACCTGAACCGACATGGAATTCTTGGCCTTCCTGCGTTTGTCTTCGACATCTCCAGCTGTAGCCACGACAGGGCCTGCAATTGGCAATTTTGACGGCGGTGATTTCGGTAGTGCCGCAACATCATTGGCAGGAATTGACTTCGGAAACTGAATCACTTTCGCTGGTTGAGGGACTACCGCAGGTTCAGTCAAAGGGTGTAGTTGTCGAGCTGCAGCCCCATCGAATGCGGAGGCTGAAGTGCCCGCTGACCTCCCGGATGTTCCTGTTGATTCGGCTGCCTGCGCCAACTTGGAAGCTCTCACGGTTGCCAAGTCCACAACCTCTGCTCCTCGTGTTGCAGTTGCTGCGACTTGTCCAGCCTCGGCACCTTCCGAAGCCACCTTTGCCACCGTTCCGGCTCGCCCTGCCGACAACGCAAAGGTTGCGATTAAAGCCTCAATCTGACCAGTGAGCTCGCCAATCATCAGCGATTGTCGCTCCATTGGCGCGTGCTCAAACTCTGCCATCCAGCTAGTGACAAGTTGTTTCAGAGCGCCGGGAAGCCCAACAAGTGCAGCAAGAAACTGTGCCGCGTCTCGTTTCAATGGATCAAAGCCTGTAAAAAAACCTGAGATCGCATGCCATAGCGTCTTCAGAATTGAGTAGCCAAGGCTAAGCAAGCCTTTGATCATGCCAACGATGCCTTCACCAAAACCGACAACCATTCCCACGACGAATAGGTCTAACTGAATCGTGATATCCATGACCGTATCGACGACATCCACGACTCGATTGGCAATACCTTTGACATTGTCGGGTAAGAAATCGACCAATCCCCGCATCGCAGAAATGGTGGCAGAACGGGCCGTCTTCAGTCCCGAAATCAGTCCGCGGTAAAAGTCGCGTTTCACGTCGTCATAACCATATCGCTGAAGAAGCATTGGCTGAGCAACTGCGGTTTGTCCGCCCTGCTGGACAATGTGCGTCAGTTCATGCGCCAATAGGTGTTTGCCAAACGCAGACTCAGGTTGAAATTGCTCTGAACCGAACACGATCTGATGCCCGACGGTATAAGCACGAGCGGAAACGGCTTCCGCCGATTTCTGTGCCTGCGCGTCGGTGTGAACTCGCACATGACTGAAGTCTTGCGCGAAGCGTGACTCCATGAAGGATCGAGTTGCTGTTGGCATCGGGGAGCCGGGCGAACTCAGCACGTTGTTCACAATCGGTGGAGCGGTCATCCCTCCCACTGGTGAACTCGCCACACGTTGCAAGCTTCCGGTGGCTTCCTGTTTCTTTTTCTTGCACTCGGAACACTCGCCCTCAGTTGAACTCTTGCCGCAAGCACATTGACGTTGCACTTGCGGTTCCGGCATCCGCATCACCATGTCAGCCACGCGGTCGGCTTCCTGTTCGTACTTGTCGCCGGGGGTATTGATCGTCAACTTGGGTTGAAGCAGTTGTCCGTTGGTATCTTTGAGAGGAGCGGAGGGTTGCGGACAAAATGGAGCGGGAGTCCCCACGCAATCGACGTTAGCAATGCTCGTACTCTCTAGTTGTGTCTGATAACGAGTCATGTCACTTTGAAAACGCTGCTCGGCTGCTCGGTATTCGCCGATCGTCATACCAACCTTCCCCTCAAAACTGGGTAATGGATTCTGTTTAATAAAGTCCAGACTCTCAGTTCCGTGGCTGCCCTCATGGAAGCGAAGTGATGTATTTCCGGATTTGCGGTCGTCAACAGTTGTGCCTCGTCCGTATCCCGAAGGACTATTAGGATCAACGGCCTTGTTGTTGCGTAGAGTGGCATAGGTGGTTTTGATTGTCAGCTTTGCTGACGGAATCCCAATTATCCGTGTAACGTGAACCTTGTCGTGTTCATAACGAGGTGTCTTCCATTTCATAGGGTCCGATGTGCTACCTGCTGCACTTGGGTCAATGTCGCCTCGTTCATCGGGAAGAATTTCAACTTTCACTCCATTGATAGTGCCTGTTGCTTTCGCAAATACTCCTTGCTTATCGCGGGAGATGTGAAAGTTCTGAGGAACGGGAGTGGAGACGCCCTCTATCGTGGCCGGTGACTGTGAAGCTTGTGTAGAGCTGCTCTTCTTGTCTTTTGGTTGAGACTTTCGTGCAACGGTTGTAAGTGCAGGTGACAGATCAACATCCCGTGCAATTGACGCATCCGGCATTCGCATCACCGCGTCGGCAACGCGGTCGGCTTCCTGTTCGGACTTGTCGCCCGGAGTGTTGACTGTCAGTTGTGGTTGCAGGCGGATCGGTGTTGGTGTGAATGCGGGCATCGCTGAATCTGCCGTGTTGTGCGTTCTAGAGAGGCGAACGCCCTCTGCCGATGTAGTTTTCAGCGGTGCCGCGACATTCTGTGTGGAGAGACCGGACATTATTTCGGCCCTCCCACGCCTATCGTCGATCGGCTGCTGGCGACTTCGAAACCTTGATGGATGCTGTGGGCCAGTTGTTGGCCGAGTGATGTCGTTCCTGTTGCACCGAGGCGGATCGTGCCCCCGGAAATGGATCCAAACTCGTTCGCATTGCGATCCGAAGTGCCAAGCCCTTCGCGTGAAAACAGTGTCGTCAACTCGCGCGAGACGATTTGTTGGAGTAGCCGGTCGTCACCGGGGGCGAGGTCGAGGCCGTCGAGGACGATGCTGTCGATGTGGAGGTTGATGTTCATCGGGGGCTTCCTTCCAGTTCGGGGGTGCGGAAGTCGGCGGCGTTGATGGGTTTTTGGAGCTTGCGGTATTCGGCGCGGGCGGCTTTCAGGATGTGGGGCATCGAAAGTTGAGGGCCGTCGTGGGCCGAGGCGAAGGCGGCGTTCAGGGCGATTGTGTGGATGTTGCCTCCGGTGACGTTCAGTCGCGCCAGGCGGTCGAGGTCGAGCGGGGCGAGCGGGGTTTCGGTCGGGAAGGCTTTGCTCCAGAGTTCCCGGCGCTGGGCGGTGTCGGGGGTTGGGAAGCTGACGATGAAACGGAGGCGTCTGAGGAAGGCTTGGTCGAGGGAACTCTTGAGGTTTGTCGCGAGGATCGCCAGGCCGCGATAAGCCTCCATCCGTTGCAGCAAATAATTGACTTCGAGGTTGGCGTAGCGGTCGTGGCTGTCCTTCACTTCGGTCCGCTTGCCGAACAGCGAATCGGCTTCGTCGAAGAACAGGATCGCGCCGCTGTCGTCGGCCGCGTCGAACAGTTTTCTAAGGTTCTTTTCGGTCTCACCGATGTACTTGTTGACGACCGCCGACAGGTCGATGCGGTACAGGTCGAGTTGCAAATCGTTGGCGATCACCTCGGCGGCCATCGTCTTGCCGGTGCCGCTCTCTCCCGCGAACAGAACGCTGACGCCGAGACCTCGATTGTGCTTGGCTCGGAAGCCCCAATCGTCATAGACGCGGCTGCGGTGTTGGATTTGGTCGGTGATCTCGCGCAGTTGTTGAGTCTCGTCGGAGGGCAGGACGAGATCGTCCCACGTGGCTCGGGCGTCGATCCGTTGGGCGAGTGCATCGAGGCGCGGGCGGGTGGCTCGGCGGCAGGCGGACCAGCAGGAGTGGGTGGTGGGCAGTGGGCAGTGGGCGGGCGAAGACCCCCTCACCCTAGCCCTCTCCCCCGAAGACGGGGGCGAGGGGACAGGAGTGCAGAGGGAGGCACCCTCACTGGCGATGCGATGGATTGTGGCGGCGTTCAGGCTGAACTGGCCGGCGAGTTTGCTGGCGGTGGTGGCGTCGTCTTCGTTGCCGAGTAATGCCTGCCACAAGTCTCGTTGCTCGGTGGCCGTGGGCTTGGCGATGTCGAAGGGGAGGGAAGGGCGTCCCTTGAGGTGTCGCGTGTCGGGAGCATCGAGAAACACGAGTCCGCCCGCTCGTGCGAGGAAGCGGCTTTGAGGCGACGACGGCTTCTCCAACTGCGCGGCATCCGATTCAAACGCATCGACGTAGAGCGCGACCGGCAGCAGGCGATGCTCGCGGTCCCACAACTTCAACAAGGTTTCCAGTTCGTGGAAATCGGACGGGATCAGATCAGCGGGCAGACGCTGAAGCTCCAGACCGAACGTGGAGGCGACCTGTTGCGCGACAAGCTGCTTGCTGGCCACATCGGCTCCGACCAACTGCACCAGCGGCAGGTGACCTCGCCCCTGCGACGCGGCGGATTGAAGTTGGGTGACGACCTCGTCGGCCACCGCTTGCTGTGACGGCGGCAGCGCGACATCCGGCTCGGCATCGAACGGCAGCAACAGCGGGGTCAGCCGGTCATCGAGGTAATTCAGTCCCTTGATGTAGTTGACGATCTTTTCGTCGGCGCGCAGTGCGGCGGCGGTGAGTGGCGTCGCGCCGGGCTGATTCACCTCGACGAGCCGCAGCCGGCGCAGCGGTCGTTCGGGCGAGATCGCATCCCAGGCAGGATCGTCGAAGAGCGTCAGGGCCAGCGCGAACGTGGGATATGGCCGGGACGCATCGTTCTGTGCCAACGCACACAAGTGGGGCAGACGCGGATCGAGTTCCATCGCCGTGCAGAGCAGGAGCACGTCCTGCTCAAACGCGGACAGCCCGAGGCGATTGCCGAGAATGTGCAGAGCGGGGAGGTGTTCCGCGTCGTGTTGGGCATCCGCTGACTCGGCTGCTCCGTCGATATCGACCTGATTCGCAGGATCGTTCGCGGACTTGTTCGCGAAATCGTTTGAGCGGGAGCGAGCCTCGATCAGTTCCTCGAACCGCGCTCGCAACCAGGCGAGGCGCATGGTCAGGAACTCGTCGTTGGTGCGTTGCCAGCATTCGTGAGTGGTCATAGTAACACCACCTGTCGTTCATCGAAGTTGAACGTCAGTCCACTGCGCTGCATGACCAGGCTTTCGACGGTTTCGATGCGGATGCGAACGCGGTAGTTGCCCGGTGGAACAGCCTCGACATCAAAGACGGGAGTGGTCGTCGACAGGCTGCGTGACGTCAGGTTGAGCGGGATGGGGGCGACCGTGCCCGACCCGGTTGTTGGACTAAGGATCAACACGACGTCGGGCCACGCTCTGCTGGGGTCGAGGATGTTTCCCGTGGTGTCACGAGTGATTCGTGTGGCGTCTTGCGTGATTCCCGGACGGCAGTTCAGCACGAGTTGTTTGCGGCCATTCTCGACGGCGACAATGAAGGGCATCGCATTGTCGAGCAGCAGCGACGGAGCCAGACCAAACCGCAGGGCGTTGCTGCGTGCGGCCCGCCTGCGGGGTGGCGGTTGGCCGTCGACGGCGGCAGGCGGCGGCGGATCCTGCAGCACCACTTGCAACGGTCCGGCGGTCCATGTCGTCAGGGTCGGATCGAGGCGAACGTAGATCGTGTTGTCGTTGCTGCCGTCCTCGGGAATCGCGCGACCGACGACATTGGCTTCGGGTTCGGTTGCCGTCGCCTTGCGGCGCGGATCGATGAACAGCACCTTGCAGCGTCGGCCGGGAAGCTGACGTCCCAACAGGGTCACGACGTCTCCCAATTGCGCGGCCGAGAATGCCGGCTGGCGAGTGCGCAGGTCGCGGTACTCGATGCCGTCGAGGACGCCGGGCATGGACGGAATGATCTCGACACCCTGATCCTGCTCGCCCCGCTTGAGCACGGGCAGGGGCGACTTCTGTGCCCGAGTGCTCTCGATGAACACGACCGAGGCCTGATAGGCGGCCGAGATGCGGTACTGCGTCTGGAACGTCTGCCACAGTCGCGACATTTCATCCAGCGTCAGCGGTTCCGGCGTAATTTTGACCTGTTCGAACTGGCGATCCAGATTCGAGTTCCTCAGCGACGCTTCCGAGTTGGCATCCTGAATGGCCTTGGCAGTCAGGACGGCATTGTCGTGCAGGATCTGCATTCCCCTGCCGAGCAGTTGGTGATCGATCTCGGTCGGCTGATCGTCTCCATACGCCGTGAGCAGGTAGTACAGGTTCAAAGCGAGCGGGGCGTGGCCCTGCTCACCGGACTTCACCTTGTTGGGAATCGTCTGGTTGCGCCAGGCCGCATTGGGAGCCATGTGATACAAAAACAGATTGAGCCGGTTGGCAGGCCCGCCCACCGCAGCGGCCCTGTCGAGCGGCAATGTCGTCACGTTCCCGTTGGTGAGGGCCGCTTGAAGAATGGACCGCAGCGTGGTGGTTACGGCGGCGATGGCGAGATTGCTCATCAGAGCCCTCCCGCAGCGCGCTGCTTCAAATAATCGTCGAGACTCATGACCGACGAGTTGGCCTGAGATGGTGCGGGACGCCGAACGGGCGCCGGTTCGCGGGTCGCCTTCACCTCGACTCGGCCAATGGTGACGTTGATCGTCCTTTCCACGCGAGCCGGTTGCCTGGATGAAGGCAAGTCCTCGGGTTGGATGCGCGGAGGGGGTTGCATTGCCGCCCGCCGGGCCAACGACAGGAGTTGGTCCAACTGCCCGAAATCGGGAACCGGCGACAACTGTTGTGATCGATGTTCGTCGGAATGAGTCGCAGGAACCGCCTGTCGGGACGCCGACGGCGAGACCTCGGGGAGGATGCTCGGCGGAGGCTGCATCGCAATTCGGTCGGTCAACGACAGAAGTTGCTCCAATCGTCCGAAGTCGGGCGATGAAGGCAACGATTGCGTGGGATGTCCGTCGGACCGATTCTCAGTGGCGCGAGTCGAAACGGAGCGCGAATCGTCTTCTCCGCGAGCAGCATCATCGAAAGCGGGAGTGGGACGAAGTCCGACGGCGGCGGACTCTTCCATCCGGGGGAGGACGGGCCGCGACATTGAGACAACGTCATCGGGAGACGTTGGTGCCGGGGCCATTGCCGCGGAACGCAATGGCGTCGTGGAAGCCATGTCGCCGCGCAGCCGCTGCAATTGCACCGCCATTTCATCCATGCGGCGATGCAGCCAGGAATCGCCGTCGGGTTCAAATGGCCGGGACATTTGCGGCGTGAAACCGAAGGCATCCTCGGCACGCGGCCGTTCAACGGTCGGGCGCAACCGCCGCGCCGAATCGTCGGCTGGAGCTTCGGATGCCAGCGGGGGGAATGGCGACAGTGAGCGCGTGTCAGCTCGATCCCCATCACCGCTCGTCACCGAGACGATCCTTGGCGCGGCGTCAGTATTGGTCGAGGTGAAAGGTGACGAGGTTCGATCAGCGGCGTTGTCGTGGTTGACGTCGGGACTGGAATCCCAGGCGGGCGAACCAAACAGGGGCGTCGCCCGCGGCGGTTCGAAACGCGACGGCAACATGGGACGCAGTGTGGTGCTGGGCGCTGGTCCCGTGCTGAGACTTCGGTCGATCAGGCTGTCCAGGAAGTCGCTCATCGTCGCAACATCCCCATGTAAAGCTGACGCCGCCACGCGGTCATCGCGAGGATGTCGCGCTCGGCCCAGCCATAGGCGAAGGCGAGCGCATGCACCTCGGCCAGTAACCGCTGCGCCCAGGCGTCGATCTCGGCCCAGAGAAAACTGGCGATGTCGAACCGCGATGACCACGCCTGTCCGCAACGCGAACAGTCGAGTGCGAACCGGACGTCCGCCTGCGGATCAATCTCGGCGAGCTTGTCGGCCACGGTGCGAAGGCTGTCATCGTTCCAGTGAGTTGTGATCCCGGCAGCGGATTCATCGCCGGTCGATTCGCGCACACAGACGCAGCGCCGCGCGAGGGCTTCGCGTCGCAGACGAACGGACGGCTCTCGTTCCACGGCGATCAGATCGGCCGAGTTGGCGGGGCGGATCATCAGCGAGGCACCGTCGACTCCAATCTCCACTTCACGCGGAAGAGGTGGCGCGGGAACCCGGATACCGTCGATGCCGAAGGTGATCTCCACCTTCTCGCCACACCGCGGGCAGGAATCCAGGCTTTGGACGTCTGAGCCAAACAGCCGGACTCGCAGATCGAGGAGCGCGGCGTCTCGCTCGCCGATCGAACACCGGGTCAGTTGATCAAACGATTCGTGGGGCCGGGCGAGACTCAGTAGCACCAACGCGCGCTCGACGGGACCAGCGCCATGGGCGCGTTCCCACGCGGCGAGAATGATCGGTGCTGAAGCTGCCCGGACCATGGCCCAGTGACCTTTGCTCACAGAGGGAATTGCACGCCAGACCCACAATCGCGGCCTCAGTTCGCAGGTTCCGTGAACGTGACTTCAGCCGGTTCCACGACGCTGTAGTCGCGTTCCCAGCCCTCGTTCTCCAGCTTGATCGTCTGAATGGCGACCGCGTTGGCGTTGGCGTCGAGATCCGGCATCGCCTGGAACTCGGAAACCCAGCAGCGGAAGATGACATAGCGGATGACCATTTGGCCCGTCTCGTTGTAGAGTTCGAGCATCAGGTCCTTGCGGAAGTCTTTCAGCGAAACTTCCTGGCCTCCGGGAGCGGACGGGTTGGGGGGCGAGTAGTTCCAGACCTTGTTCGCCCACTTCTCAAACTCGGTGTCGTGCGTGACGCCCCGCTCCAGCGTGATCGCCTCGTACTCGGTGCGACCGGGCGACTTGCGGCTGGTACTGGGGTCGCCACCGACGCGATGCGTCACGACTTCCGTCTTGCGTTTCAGGCCGCTGACCTTGCTGATTCCCGCCACATAATCGCCACCTTCGACGAACTTCACCTTGAACTTGAAGTTCTTGTAGGGATCGTAGCGATGCTTGTTCGCGCTGAATTCGGGCATGGAAGTTCAACCTCACGGAAGAGTCGGTGACGAATTGTGGAGTCCATGAATTGCGGTTGGCGATCGAATCACGAGCCGGCGCGCCGAGCGGAAGACTCGTGCGTCAGGTCTCAATTTTTCCAGCCATCTGCTGGAACTTGATGATCACGAACTCGGCGGGCTTCAGGGGCGCGAAGCCGACCTCGATGTTGACGATGCCCCGATTGATGTCGCTCTGCGTCGTCGTCTCGCTGTCGCACTTCACGAAGTAAGCGTCCGTCGTCGTGCGTCCCTGGAAGGCTCCCTGTCGAAACAGGTCGTGCATGAAGGCCCCGATGTTCAGACGGATCTGTCCCCAGAGCGGCTCGTCATTCGGCTCGAAGACCGCCCATTGAGTGCCGCGATAGAGCGACTCTTCCATGAACAGGGCGAAGCGCCGGACGGGAAGATACTTCCACTCCGACCCCAGCGCATCCGAACCGGCCAGCGTGCGCGATCCCCACACGACGTTGCCGTACGCACGGAAATTTCGCAGGCAGTTCAGGCCGAGCGGATTGAGCCGCCCGTTCTCCGGATCGGTCATCTTCACCGTGAATTCGCGGACACCACTGATGCCCGCTTCAATCCCCGCCGGTGCCTTCCAGACTCCCCGCGCGACATCCGTCCGGGCACAGATCCCCGCGATGGCTCCGCACGAGACAAACTCGCCGATGCGGTTCTCTTTCAGGGGATCCGGCATCTTGAGTCGTGGGAAGAAGATCGCGGCGTTTCGAATCAGCAATTCGCCTCCCAAGGCATTGATGACTTGCTCCATCCCCTTCTCGGCCTGGTCGATCGACTTCCAGCCGCTGGGAGAATCGAGGAACAGCATCGCGCGGCGGTCCTTGCAGTACTTGAGCGCGGCGGCATAAGTCTCGTTCTCGATCTCTCCGTTCCGGTCCACCGGGGGAATGCACAGGATGTTGAACAGGTCGGTCTTTTCGAGGGCGAAGATTCCCGTCTTGGAACCTTCCAACCCCTTGATGTCCGCCTCCGTGATCGGCGCACCGTTCTGTCCGTTGGCAGCCGGAGTAAACGCGCTGCCATCGTTGGCATCGTCGAACCATTGCGTTCCCGGCTTGACCGCTCCGCTGGCACCGGGGCGTCCGGAGGGACTTTGTCCCTCTTCGATCCTCACCAGGTCGGACTGGTCTTTGAGAATCTGCGTCACGCTGCGGGGATCATCCTTGTCGGTGGAGAGATTGCGATACTCCTCAAGCGCCCGCGACTCGGTGTCGTAGACAAACAAATTGAAACGAGTCGGGTTGGCATCGCCCTTGTCCCGGGTCTCCTGATCGATTCGCACTCGAATCTTATTTCCCCAGTCACCGGGACTGGCCACCTCCAGCGGCAAGCCGCCGACGTTCGCCTTGGCCGGGACGGCGTTGGCTCCCGTGACGCGAACAATGAGTCCATCGCTCCCTCCATTCTGAAAGTATTGAGCCACCGCGTAGCTCATGGAGCTGGTCACATGCAGTCCGCCGAACTTCCGTGTGTACTCGGCAAAGCTCTGCACGCGGACGGGGTCATTGGCCAGCCCGCGCGGCGCGCTGCCAATGAACGCCGTGATGGAAGTCGCCACCGGCGTGATCGTCCGCACGCCGCTGGGGATCTCTTCAATGTAAACGCCGGGATAGGTAGGAGTGACGGGCATGACTCAATCCTCTGCATGAATGCACACAAGTTCGCTCGAATAGTCGAAAGCTCAGCCGATGGTATTTGAACACGCCCTTACATCTAAGCTTTCTCCTTAGGCGGCTCGCAGCACTTTACGGGCGTGGAGTTATCAGAAGAATCAGAGAATGCCAGAATGGCCAACACCGACACTTTGACGTCCTCGGTCATTTCGTTCGTGAACGTAACTGATTCGAGGTCTGTGCCACAGACGATCTGTGGCCGAGTGAGTTCCTTAAGTGCACCTTCACCGAATTTCCATTTGACACGCTTGATCGTTGCAGTACTGCCGTTCAGCGGAGGGCATTCCTTTTCTGCCTTGTATTTGTCAGCGGCGATAATCAGCGCCTCGATGTTCTTTTTATCGATCTTCGGCAAGAAGAATGTCCTCGAACTGCATTTACACAATTGCTCTTCCACCAAGCCGGCGTAACTTCCGACCTCGACTTTAGCCTCGCTCTTTAGATCCGGCCCCTTTTCGAATTTGGCTGCGATGGAAAGGGTCACAGTTTGCGGCATGATGCACCTCGTGATTTCGGAGAAGGGAAATGGGCCACGGCGATCCGTGTGATGGTGGGACATCTCACTCGTTTGTCGCGGCGGCCACCATGAATCGCAGCGACCAAATCGGACCATGGCGGGAACTAGATCGCGGGAACTATTCGAGATGGTTCTCACCACGGCAGCGGATGGCGGGTGCATTCGCGGATGGCTTCGACGAGGCCCTTGACCGAGCAGGGAATCTCCTGCACGTCGATCCGCAGTTGGAACGTGCGGACATGCGCCGTCGCCCAGCAGATGCCGACGATCGTCACCTCGGGAAACTCCGCCAACAGACGTGAGATCGACGCGGGAATCTCAGTCGCATCTTCGATCGAAGTGACGACGATGACGCGATCATCGACGGGGAATTTTTTGGCATCCAGCAGTTTGTGTAAGCGGACACCGATCGAGAGTTCATCATTTTCGTTTGCGGGTTGACCCTTCGGCGGGCGGACGATGCGCACGCCGTCTTCGCGAGAGAGCAGCGAGTGCATCAGATCGTGATGGAAACGCTGGTGGAGCGCCAGAATGGCATGAATCGTTGGCACGTTGAACCCCGCCGCGCGACAGAGACCAGGATGACTTTGAAGCCAACCCGGAGTTATGGCGATGCGTGCGACGGACTGCGATGAATCAATGGATTCATTCTGGGACTAGCGAGGGGATCGAATCGCGCCGCCGATCCGGGTCTCTGCACCTTCGCCGACAAGCATGCGGCGACGCTTGGCGAACTGCACCGCCTGATGCCGATCCTGCACACCCAACTTTTCAATGATGTTGTGGACGTGGTTCTTGATCGTGTACAGCGACACATTCAGCCGCCGCGCGATCTGCTTGTTGCCGAGATGTTCCCGCGCGATCAACTCCAGGACTTCACGTTCACGCGAAGTGAGTTGCACCTCGTCCAGATGCCGCGCCCAGTCCTGCGTGTGATCGATCCGGCCGATCTGAGCCAGCAGGGCATTGGCGAGTTGCGGTGAACAGTACGAACGTCCCGACAACACCGTCTGGATCGCACCTCGAAACTCGGCCAATGAGACGTCGTCGCACAGACAACCCTGACTTCCGAGACGAGCCAACTCGATCATCCGATTCATTGCCGGTTCGGCGATCAGCAACAACAGCTTGCAGGTGGGATGATACTTGCGGACCGCATCAGCCACTCGATCTGTCAGATCATCGTCGAGTGTGGCATCGAGCAGCAGCAGTTCCAGAGTGGTTTCGGCGGTCTGCGGAGTCGAACACGTCGCCACAGCCAGTTCCGGCGGCAGCACGGAACAAACCACGTCACCCGACTCGCTGAGAGCTGTCGCGAGACATTCGCTGAGTAAGCGATTGCGATGACAGAGACAAACATGCGGCCCAGGCATGATTGATCTCCCCTTCCAATCTGGTTGAATCACCAGCGTTTTCTACAGCGGAATGCTGTAAGGATTGGCAACAGGTGAACTGTCTGCGATCCGTCGACAGGCGTATTTTTGGGGCCATCCGTGTCCGACGAAGTGGAGATGCTGGCCGACTGTTGCAAAATAGTCAAATCACTTTCTCATACAATTTTCAAAAAAGAACGATGCCACACCCATCGATTTAAGTTGCGTGTGGCGTTGCTTGCGACGGCAGGTGAGGATTGAAGTTGTTCGAGATCCTTCACACGCTCGACACGATCAGAAGTCGACGACGCTCACCAGAACAGGTTCACCACAGTGCGTGTCCGGCTGCCCTTCATTCTCCTCGCAGCACTGCAAGTCGCCTTCGTTGGTGATTGTCAACCTGTGCTCGCGGCCGACCCTGCCAGTCTTCGTCACAATCGCAGTCCTATTCATTATGGAGAACATCGCGGACGCCGTCTTGGAGGACAGCCTGGCCACGCGCGCGGAGATTGACGAAGTGGTCCGAGAACTCTACGAGTTCGCCGCAGATCAAAACACACTGGCCGGAGTGCCGCGCGTCATCCAAACATGGGGCCGCCACACCGCAGCGTGATGTGCTCACCATACCTCTCGCGACCGCGATTGAGACTTTCGTAGGGCAAACCAGAGGCATACCCTACGAA
>JANODP010000129.1:0-3523 GCA_031412755.1 Schlesneria sp.
GGCGGACGCTGCCAGCGCCCGCCACGATCATGGAGCTTCTGCATTCGGAACGTTGCCTACTGTCGTGGCGTCCGAGTTCCCTTGGGGGCGTCGAGAGACTTGAGGTGTGGCGCGGGAGGCGATCCGGCGATCGGGGCCGAGACCGTTCCGATCGGTTCATCGAGTTGATCGAATCCACTCGTTCGACCGACTTCTGTTTCTAGCGGCATCTCGGTCGAGGGGACCGTTGACGGCGCGGACGACGCAGGCTTGGCCGGTTCAAACAAATAGCCCAGCGGGCCGGCGAGCAGTTGTGGCAGAAAGATCACGTCTCCCAGCAGGGCCACGCCGATCATCGCCGCCATCAGCCAGCCGAAGCGACTGATGAGCAACAGTTCGGCGGGGACCAGGACCAGCAGGCCCAGCATCACCGCCAGACTCGTCTGCCACATGGCCGGTCCGCAATGGACGAGGGCGTTGACGATGGCATCGCGCCGCGTCTGGCCTTTCTTCATCCCCGACTGCACCCACGTCAGATAGTGCAGCGTGCCATCGACGGCGATCCCCAGGGCGATCGAGGCCGTGATGATCGTGCCGACGTCCATTTTCTGCCCCATCCACGAGATGATGCCGAAGACGACGGTGATCGGCACGATGTTCGGGATCATGGCCACCAGTCCAGCCGGGAAGCTCCGCAACATGACCACGAACACGCCGAGGATCAGCACGAACGCCAGGCCGAAACTGGTGACGAGGCTTTGCAGCACCGCCTTCTGAGTCCGCAGGAACAGCGGCACCGTTCCCGTGACCGTGTGCATCGAGCCGGGGTTCAGCTTGAGCACGTCCTGCGTCAGTTGATCCACGTCGGCCAGGATCTGCCCGAAGTCGTTCTCGGTCATCACGGCGACCTGCGCGGTGATCCGCCACAGCTCGTCCCCCGCCTCGTTGAGCCGGTTGTCTCCCGCGACGGCCAGGTCGTGTCCCCGCTCGGCCACGTTGTAGAACGTCTTGGCCGCGGGGATCTCGCCGTCGCGAATCCGCTGCTGAATCGAGCTGGCCCGCTTGTTGTACTTCCCCTTCGCGATGAAGCCGGCGTCGGCGGCGGGTCGCTCGCTGACCACCTGGAAGTCGGCGAGCGACACGGCACCGGTGATCTCGGGGTGCGAGCGCATCCGTTCGGCAATCTCGCGCACGACCTCCATCCGGTCGAGGAAGTTGGTTTCCTGCTGGGCGCGGGCGTCAAAGCGAATGATCGACTCGATGGGCATGATGCCGGCGAGATGCGTTTCGATGAACCAGTAGTCCTGTGCGATCCGCGCATGCTTGGGGAAGTAACGGATGACCTTGGTCTCGGTGCGGAAGTTGGTCAGGCCATAGCTGCAACCCGCACAGATGGCGATGAAGATCAGCGACTGCAGCACCGGCCAGGTGGTGAGACCCCGCCCCAGCAGCCTCCAGCCGGGATGATCGAGTTCGTGTTCCTGGGGCGGTTTGCCCGGCCACAGTTGGAGCAGCGCCGGCAGACCGTACAGCACCATCACCAGCGAGAACATCGTCCCGAGGGCCGCATAGATGCCAAAGTCGCGCACCGGCGTCAGCGAACTGGTGCAGAGCGACACGAGGCCGATGGCCGTCGTCAGGCTGGCCAGGGCGCACGGCATCCACGACGTGCGGACCGTGTCGACGATGGCCGTCGCCTCGTTCTGGCAGGCCGCATGCTTCCAGTAGTTCGCGACGTGGATGGCCCCCGACAGCGTGAGCACCATCAACAGCGTCGGCATCACCACAATCACCATGTTCATCGACCCGCCGGTGGCCGACACCAGTGCCGTGGCCATGAACGTGGCATACAGCGACACGACCAGGACGATGGTGGCCAGTCGGATGCTGCGGACCAGCACGTAGGCCAGGACCGCGCCGACCAGCGCCGACGTCAGGATGACCGAACGGAGATGAAGCTGCGTCACGGGCTGTGACCTGTTCCACGCCGCCTTGAGGACTTCATGGTTCAACGCCGTCGTCGCGACCGTGCTGCCCCCCAGATGCAGCGCGTCGGGCGGGATGTCCACCGACAACGCCGCGCTCTTGATGACCTCGACCGTCTCTGTCTTGTCCGCCAACCCGGCGTCCGAAATGGAGAGGGCCATCGTCACCGGTGATCCCGGCGCGAAGAAGCAACGCTCGACGAGTGTCTGCCCCTCACCCTTGGGAGAGACGAACTGAGTGAGCCAATCGGCCACCTCGCGCGTCGGGGTGCTGGCCGGACGAATCCCCTGCCACACGACCTGCAGGTCGTGGTCGACCGTCTCGTTGGCGAGCAGCTTGCCCTCGACGCTCATCACGGCCGGTGCCGCCGGTTCGACCGGTGGATCGCCTTCCTCCGGAGCCGGTGCGGGAATCGAGACGAGCGTCGCAAAGTCGGGAATTGGGTCGCTGAATCGCAGGTCGATCCCAAACCGGGTCTTCGCCGCCGCGGTCAACTCCTGCCGGGTTCTGCGCATCCGCGACTTGCCGAACTCCGTCAGCCGCAACTTGAGCGTACCGGCTCCGAGGATCACCCCCTCCAGCCGGCGAACGGCCTCCTGCGGTTCGACGCCATGCTTCTGCATCGAGGTCAACAGATGACGCGGCTCGACGACGCCGGCGATGTGCGGCAGGCCGCCGCGACGGATGCCGTCCGCATCGGGACGACCTTCGAGTTTCTCCACCAGCAGGTCGATCCGCGGATCGTTCAGCGAGCTGCCGTCCCAGGTGACATAGACCCGCTCGTCCAGGGGAAACTGCTGGTGTGCCCAGCGCAGCACCTTCAGCTCGGGATCATTTTCGGGGAGCCACTTCTCGACATCGTTTTCGAGTCGCGTCTGCTTGAGGGCCAGCCAACCGAGCGGCGCGGCGAAGACCATCGCCACGATCACCCACACCGCGAAGCCGTTGCCCCACGGATCACGTTTCTCAAAGAAGTGTGTCATGCGTCCCTGCAACCCGATCGCGCATCGAGCTTCGGTGAATGGAATCCATTCGCAACCACCGGGAGACGACATCCGAATCGTGCCCCGTGACCGCCGACTGCCCATCGTCCGACGTCACCGCCAGCCCCTTCCTGGGGTTGGCTCGTCGGACAAGGCGGCGGGATTCTAGCCGCAGAAGCCGATTTGCCGGAAGACCGACCTTGGGGTGCAATCTGTGTCGAAGTCGGTGTGGGGCGAACCATCTCTGTTGCTCGCGAGTTCGGCGACTGCCGACTTTCGTCAGATGCAGCCGGTATTTGGTGGTCGCCTATTCTGGTCCCCTCTCCCGCCCGTCTTCGGGGGGAGAGGGTTAGGGTGAGGGGGCGGAACGGCCGAGAAGCATTGAAAAATGGTGAACGAAACCGCACGAGTAGTCCGGTTGTTGCCGCTCTGAAACGAGTGCCCCCGCCACCCCAAAAAAAACCACCCCAACCAGCCGGGGGGGGGGGCGCCAAAAAAAGCACAACCAAAAAAAAAACCAAAAAAAAAACAAAGTCACCAGCACCAAAAACCCCGCACAACAAGACTTATTAACC
>JANODP010000130.1:0-10765 GCA_031412755.1 Schlesneria sp.
ATTCGTCGTCTCCATCAATTCGTCGAAACCCCAGTCTTTCTCGAATGGAAGAGGTTCGACGTATTGAAGGAGACGACGAATGGGAATTCCGAAAAAAGGAAACGGATCTGGAAAGGGGTTAAGAGGCGGGCAGGTAAAATACCTGCCCCCACGGAGTGGTCACGACAATTCGGCGATGCGAAGCGTGAGCACCGTCCAGACAATCAGCCACGCCACGCAGCCGACGGCGATCAGCAGCGACGCTCGTTCGCGCTGCCACAGATGCGCGAGTCGCACGAGACCAACCGAGGACATCGCGAGAAGCGGCGGCACGAGTGGCAGGATGAAGCGTTCACCCGCGGCCACCGGCACGTACCAGCCGAACACGGGCAGGCAAATTGCCAACCAGATCGGCAGCAACCGGACGTTCAATCGGCGCTCCGACAGCAGGCCGATCACGGCCAGTCCCAGCAAGGGGACTCCGAACAGGATGCGGGTTTCGCCCAGTGGTGCCGGCCCCAGGCTGCGTCCCAGGATGAACGTCTCCCACACCAGTCCCATCGCGCCCCGTTCGGCGATCTGTCGCAGCGAATGACCCTGCCAGTAGTCGCGGGCGGCCTGTCCGAGAGTCCTCGTGCGGGCCAGTTCGTGCGGGTCTTGGAAGTCGTCCACGAAGAGCAGCCACGAGTTCACGTTGTACGTGAGCGATCCATAACGCAGGCCGTTCCGCATCAGCAGCGGCGACGCGACGCAGGCCCATCCCGCCACGACGAGCGCCAGTGAGATCACACTGCGGCGAACCCTGTCTCGTGCGGACATCGAGACTTCACCCGTCGACCCGCCTTCGCCGAGGAGACGATGCGGAGACGCCACGAGCCAGAAACAGTATCCCACGAGCCACAACAAGCCCGTCCCCTTCGTCAGGTAGAGCGCCCCCCAGCCGCATCCGGCACCGAAGCGGCTTCGCAGCTCGGCCCGTTGTGAACCGGGACGATCAGTCTCCGGCAGGCCAAACCACAACCAGGCGGCGGTGGCGAGCAGAACCAACAAGCTCTCGCACATGACCAGGGTCGAGGCATAGCAGCAGGCGAAGTTGGTGGCGAGCAGCGTGCAGTAGACGGCGGCGACACTCGTGCCGAATTTCCGCATGACCAGCGGGGCCAGTCCCCAGATCGCCGCCAACCCGAATCCGACGGACAGCATTTGTCCTGCGAAAGGCGTCGGCCAGAGCGACAGCAGCGCCAGGTACAACGGGTGACGATTCGCCTCCGAGAAGCGTCCCGTCATCAGGTTCGCCACCAGCTTCCAGGGACCGCCGTCGCGTTGGATCTCTGCGGCCGTTTGCAGGTACGCTCCCTGATCCGAGTTGTTCGCCAACACCTGCAAAGGCCCGAGATGAGAGGCGATCAGGAGAAACGCGGTTCCCGCCGCGACGACAAGGCCGACGGCCGGTCGAGTCGGCATCGGCGACGCGACGGCCGCGAGATGATCGAGCCATGTTCCGGCCACCCACTGCGCGACTCGCCAATGCCGATCCGGCAACAGCACGAGACCGCCGCAACCGAGTCCCCCCAACAGCGCGACGAGGCAAGCCACGGCTCCCAGTGCCGACTGCGCTCCCCTGCCCGAGAGCCGCAGTTCGAGAACGGTCCACGCCGCCACGAGGCAGAACCCGCACCCCACCAGCACCAAGAGCCTCTCTCGAAAAAACGGCATGCCTGATTCCTCTCTCTGCGGGTCCACTGATACCTCTCGTGGCCGTGGTTGAGGCTTACCCTACGCGACAGACTGCCCGTCGCCAACGCGATCAGCGCGAGGCGGATTGGTTCGGGCGGCCTGCGCGGGAGAACCAGGATTTGGAATGCAGGGTCTCGCCGGGTTTGTGCAGGCGTGTGGTGCCGGTTTCGGGTGTCGTGGTGGCTTTCTCGGGGGACTCGGGCGGGGGCGGGTTGGCGCCGGCAGGTTCTGGTGTGGGAGGCGGCGCCGGTTTCGGGGGCGAAGCGGGAGGCGTGCTCTGCTCTTGCATGATCTCTTCGAGCGTGGGGAGTTTGATGTCGTCGTAGTTGAGGCCGCGCAGCTTCTCACGCAGATTGCCCGGCTGCTGGAGATCGAAGGAGTCTTCCGAGGGTTGCTCGCCCGTCGGGTAGTGGTCGGCGTTGGCTGTCGGACGCATGTTCAACGGGTAACAGGCCTCCTCACAGAAGCGACCGAGCGGGCCGATCGAGTGGAAGCGTTCCTCGTAGAACAGGACGGCATGCGTTTCGAGGATCGTCCCCGTCTGCCGTTCGAGCGTCGCGAGTTGCGTGTTGTACTGGGTGAGTGCGTTCGCTTCGGCGGAGATCAGGTTGCCCCAGTCGGTCACCGCCTGTTGCACGTTGATGAACAGCACCGTTCCGGTCGCCAGCTTGGCGACTTGCACCTTCAGGTTGACTCGTGCCGCCTCGCGGGCTTCGCGAAAGGCGAGGTACTGCTCGTAGGTTTGATCGAGGGTGCGGACGCTCGTCGCCAGTTGATGAATCGAGCTGTGCAGCCCCTGCTGCAGGTTGATGCGATCCCGCGCGATGATCAGTTCTCTCGCCCGCAACGAGGCTCGCGACTGACGCAGGCCGAGGGGGACCGAGAAGTTCACGCCGAGCGTCCAGTCGGTGAAGGCTCCCGCGGCGGAGGACAGCGACGAGCCGTTCGGCATCGTGCCGTCGAGGCCGTTCCAGCGGTACTGGCCCACCGCGTCGAGCCTCGGCAGCGCGTTGTTGCGGGCGATCTGCCACTGCTGCTGGTCGGCTTCGAGGATCAGCTTCAACTCGATCACATCGGGCCGGCGTTCGCAGGCCAGTTCCACGATCGACAGCCAGTCGGGAAGAAAACGTTCGGTCTGCGGCGGCGTATTGGGGACCAGTCGCGTTCCATCCGAGGGGGCCAGTCCCGCGATGTTTCGCAACGCCGCCTCACGCTGAATGACGTTGGCTTCCGATGCGATCAGGTTCGCCCGGAAGTTGGCGAGCGCGAGTTGGGCCTGCGCCTTGTCGGCCGTGGCTCCCGTCCCCGTTCGCAGCGTGGCATCGATCCGCTTGAGGATCTCACTGAGTTGCTCGACTTGCGTTCGTCTCGCCCAGACGTCGGTGCGGGCGGCGACGAGGGACCAGTACGCCTCGATGACGCCTCGCACGTGTTCCTGCATCGCATCCTTGAGTTGAAAATAGGACCGCTCGGTGTCGATGCGGGCCAGCACGATGGGGGCGAGGTTCGGGCCGAGCCGGCCTCCCTGCAACAGCGGCTGCGTGTAGTTGATGTTCGTGGACGACCGCGTCTGCGGGTTCAGCGGCAACGGGCCGGGAGCGAACCGGGTGGGAGAGGCATCGAACCCGACGCCGAACGTGCCACCAAACGCATTCTGCTTGGTGAGGTTCGTCGAGGTGACGAAGCTGTCCGCGCGGTCACCCGCGATTCGCGCTCGATCCAGCGGAAGCGGCGGCGGCGGATCGAAGATCGCGGTGGGGTTTTCCAGGCGGTTCCAGGTGTTGTTGACGGAGAGCGTCGGGTCGAACCGCGCATTTTCCTGATCGATCACTGTGTTCGTCACGGCGGGATCGTAGATCGTGCGGCCGCTGTTGGTCGCCGTCGTTCCGGCCAGGACTCGCACGACATCGACGTTGCTGATCGACATCCGGATCGTCTCATCCAGCGAGACGTGGATCGGTTGCAGTTCGGGCTGCGGGCTCGAAACGGTCGATGGCGGCATCGAGTCGGGGATGCGCGACCTCTCCAGTTGAGATGGATCGCGGACATTGATCGATCGCTGCTCGGGAAAGAATGTCGGCACCAACCGCTGCGCTTCGGCAGACTTTGCCGCAGCGGCGAGGCAGATCATCAGCGCGATCCATGCCGGGCGAGTCATGTCGGTTGGGGCCAGAGGTCAGGGAGCAGAGCGGCAGAAGTCAGAGGTCAGAAGTCAGAGGTCAGAGGTCAGAGGTCAGCGGGCAGCGGGCAGTAGGACAGCGGGCAGTAGGACAGGCGTTGGCGCGTCTGATTCCTGCCGCTCTGACTTCTGACCTCTGACCTCTGACTTCTGACTTCTGACCCCTGCTCCCCACTCCGGTCGTGCGGGTTGCCACAATTGTTCATCGTCAGCCGGTTGAAGCTGGCATGCGGGTCAATCCTGCAGGTCCGACTGTAACGCTTGTGTCGCCTGGTCAAAGTTGGGGGTGTCGCACACGATGCCGCCGTCTCGCAGGACGATGATGCGCCGCGCGTAGCGGGCCACGTTCGGATCGTGCGTTACGAGGATGACCGTGATCCCCAGGCGTTCGTTCAGATCGCGGAACAGTCCGATCACTTCCCGGCTGGTCTTGGAGTCGAGGTTCCCCGTCGGCTCGTCCCCCATCAGGATCGCCGGTTCGTTGACCAGCGCCCGCGCGATGGCGACCCGCTGCTGCTGTCCGCCGGAGAGTTGGCTCGGGTGATGATCGAGCCGGTCGCCGAGCCCGACCAGCTTCAACTTCTCGGTCGCACGGCGATGCCGATCCGCCGCCGAGATGCCGTGCGTGTAGAGCAGCGGCAGTTCCACGTTCTCGTGCGCCGACGTCCTGGCCAGCAGGTTGAAGTTCTGAAATACGAAGCCGATCCGCTGATTGCGAATCCTGGCCCGCTGGTCTCCGGACATCGTGGCCACTTCCTCACCGGCCAGTTTGTAACTGCCTGACGTCGGCCGGTCCAAACAGCCGAGAGTATTCATGAGCGTGCTTTTGCCGGAGCCGGACGGCCCGATCAGCGCGATGTACTCGCCCTGTTCGATGGTGAGGTTGGCCCCCTTGAGTGCCTCGACCTTGACCTCGCCGAGGTCATAGACTTTGCTGACGTCACGGATTTCGATCAACGCCACGAATGCTCTCCGAAACAAACCGCTTGCGGGCGGGGTAGGTCTCCCGCCAGAGTGAGGCGGTTTCAATGTAACGTGCCCACTCGGGTTGTGCCTCCAGCGACCGCCGGGAAAGACTCATGCGAACCTTGATCAAGCTGGTGATTGTGCTCGCCATCCTCGCGGGGATCGGGGCCGCCGCCTACAAGCCGACGATGGACTACATCGCCAAGCGGAACCGGCCGGTCTGGCGCACCGCGACAGTCGAGCAGGGCCGGATTGTCTCCGTCGTGAACTCGACGGGGACGGTCAAGCCGAAGCTTAAAGTGGCCATCGGGTCATTTGTCTCGGGGCCGATCAAGGAGCTGTATTGTGTGTTCAATCAGGAAGTCAAGCAGGGCGAACTGCTCGCCAAGATCGATCCCAAGATTTACCTGTCGAACGTGGCGCGGGACCAGGCGGCTCTGACCAACCGCGTCGCGGATGTCTTCCGCGTGAAGGCCCAGTTGCAATTGGCGATCAACGACGAGAAGCGGGCCGTCGCACTGCGGGCCGAAGACGAGTCGTTCATCTCGCAAGCCGAAATGGACAAGTTTCGGTTTGGGAGATTGTCGCTCGAAGCACAATTGAAGGTGGCCGACTCCGCCGTCGATCAGGCTCAGGCCACGCTGGAGAACTCGCAGGCGAATCTGGATTACACCAACATCACGTCCCCGGTCGATGGCATCGTCATCGACCAGAAGATCGAACCGGGACAGACCGTGGCCGCACAGTTTCAAACGCCCGAACTGTTCATCGTGGCCCCCGACATGCGGAAGGAGATGCACATCCACGCGTCGGTCGATGAGGCGGACATCGGTCTGATCAAGGCGGCCCAGCACCAGGCGTATCCCGCCACGTTCACGGTCGACGCCTATTCCGAGAAGCTGTTCCGCGGCACGATCCACGAGATTCGACTCAGTTCGACCACCGTGCAAAACGTTGTGACGTATCCGGTCATCGTCGCCGCGCCGAACCCGGATCTCGACCTGCTACCCGGCATGACGGCCAGCCTCTCGTTCCAGGTCGATCGCCGTGACAACGTCGTCAAGATTCCCAACGCGGCTCTGCGGTACTACCCGAACGCGAAGCACGTCCGTCCCGACGACCTCCCCATTCTGGAGGGGCTGGGGCAAACCACTCCGAATGGCGGACAGGAGGAGGAGCGAATCTCGGAGAAGTCGTTGTCGGCGGATGAGCGATCGAAACTTCGACGCGATCGCCATCGCCGGCACGTGTGGATCGCCGAGGGCGATTTGCTGCGGGCCGTCGAGGTCGTGACGGGACTCAGCGACAGCCAGTTCACCGAGATGTTCGAGGGAACGCTGAAGAACGGGGATGTCCTGGTGACCGGCGTTCAGGCTCCGCAGTTTGGTGCGCCGAAATGACCGTGTCGGCCCAATCCTCCTGCTGCCCGGCCAGACTCGGCTGACCTTGCGCTGAAGCGACTCGAAACGGGAACGCCATGTCAGACCAGGAACAGTTTCTCGACGTCATCGATCGCGACGAGGCCGAACAACGATTCCGAGCGGCGTTGTCCCTGAAGCCGCTCGGGAGCGAGCAGGTCTCCCTCGATGAGGCTCTGGGGCGCGTGCTGGCCTGCGATGTGGTCGCCCGCGTCGATGTGCCGTCGTTCGATCGCTCGAACTTCGACGGGTTCGCCGTGCGGGCCGCCGACACGTTTGGGGCGAGCGAACTGGCCCCCAAAACGGTGCGGCTGCTCGCTGAGACGCTCGATGCCGGGACGGCACCGACGGTCGATGTTCAGTCGGGTGAGGCGGTCGCGATCTCGACGGGAGGCATGATTCCGCGCGGGGCCGATGCGATCCTGATGGTCGAGCATTCCGAAGAGCGTGACGGGCAGGTGCTGATCCGCCGCGCGGTGACGCCCGGTCATGGAGTCGCCTTCGCCGGGACCGACATCGCTACCGGAGAGACCGTGCTGCGCGGGGGAACCGTGCTGACCAGCCGTGAGACCGGCGTCCTCGCCGCGCTGGGCGAGACGCGGGTCGATGTCTGGCGGCAACCGCGCGTCGCGATCATCTCGACCGGCAACGAGATCATTGCTCCCGGCCAACCGATGCGACCGGCGGCCGTGTACGACTCCAACTCGCAAGTCCTCGCCGACGCCGTGCGGGAGTTGGGAGGCCAGCCGCGCTTCTGGGGGATCGTGCGCGATGAAGTCGCCGCGCTGCGGACCATGCTGCACGCGGCCTTGGCCGAGTCGGATCTCGTCCTGCTCTCGGGAGGAACGAGCAAGGGGAAGGGCGATCTCTGCTATCGCGTCGTCGCCGAACTGACGGACCCGGGGATCGTGGCTCACGGCGTGGCCCTCAAGCCGGGCAAGCCGCTCTGTCTGGCCGTCTCGCAAGGAAAACCGGTCGTCATCCTGCCGGGCTTCCCGACTTCGGCGATCTTCACGTTTCACGAGTTCGTCGCGCCCGTCATCCGGCTGCTGGGAGGAATGCAGCCCGAATCGCACGAGACCGTCCGCGCGACGATGGCGCTGAAGACGAACTCCGAGATCGGTCGCACCGAGTATCTGCTCGTCGGACTCGTGAAGACGGACCACGGTTTGTCGGCGTTCCCGATGGGGAAGGGGTCCGGTTCGGTGACGACGTTCAGCCGCGCCGATGGCTTCGTCACGATCCCGCGTCACACCGAGATCGTCGATGCGGGCCAGCCGGTCGAAGTCCGTCTGATCGGCCGCGGCCTGCAGGTCGCCGATCTGATCGTGATCGGCAGCCACTGCGTCGGCCTCGACTATCTGCTCTCGCAACTCCAGCAACGGGGTGTGACGAGCAAGCTCCTCACGGTCGGCAGCTCCGCCGGCCTGACCGCCGCCCGGCGGGGCGAGTGCGACGTCGCCGGCATCCACCTGCTCGATCCAACCACCGGGGAGTACAACCGCCCCTTTCTGTCCGAGTCGCTCGAACTGGTCGAAGGCTACGGCCGCTCGCAGGGAATCGTCTTCCGTCGCGGCGACCCCCGGTTTGAAGGCCGCTCCCTCGAACAGATCGTCACCTTGGTCACGAGCTCGTCCACGGGTGCCACTGGCGATTCGGGTGCCACTGGCGGCAGCTCTGGGCCGCCAGTGTCTTCGGTGCACTCGACGACTTCCAAGAACACTGGCGGCCCAGAGCTGCCGCCAGTGGCACCCACCAACTCAGGAGTGGTCTCAGAACCAACGTGCGTGATGGTCAACCGCAATCAGGGAAGCGGCACGCGCATCCTTATCGATCGCCTGCTCGCCGGTGCGAAGCCGAGCGGCTATGCCGTCCAACCGAGTAATCACAACGCCGTCGCCGCCGCCATCGCCCAGGGCCGCGCCGACTGGGGCCTCGCCATCCAGTCCGTCGCCCGAGCCAACAACCTCGGCTTCCTCCCCTATCAGGAGGAACACTACGACTTCGTCATCCCCCACTCGCGCCGAGACCGCCCCGCCGTGCAGGCGTTCATCGCCCTGCTGTCCGACAAGGCCACGAGATCGCGCCTCACCGAGTTCGGTTTCAACCTGGCAACCGAGAGCACCGGCTTCAACTAGCCCGACGCGCGAGCAAGGGGTGAGGGTAGACGGGAGTTGAACCCCTCGCTTGCGCGTCGGGCTAGTTGATCCTGAACCCTGATTGGCGCGCTGACAACATGAAAACCCTGAGGAACACTCCGATGATCCGTGAATTCTTCGCGGCGATGGCCGCACTGACGTTGACGTTATTGTGCGGCGCCCCGCCGCTGGTGGCGGCGGATCGCGAACCGGGGCCGCGCGAGTTCGCGACGCTCGTCGCCCATTGGGCGGAGTACGCGGACCCGGAATACCTGCCGTTCCTCAGCGAGGCTCAGCCGGATGTCGCCCAGGTCGGCTTTTACGGGGCGCACTTCTGGAGCCTGGCACACACGCCGCACGGCAAGGGGTATCCGGCGCACTTCCCGCTCGTCGGGTTGAGCGAGAACCGCGACTGGCTGGCGAATCTGAATCGGGAGATTCATCAGCGCGGGATCAAGGTGGTCGGGCACCTGAACGTGAAGTTTCTGGTCGGCGATCCCGACAGCCCGCCGGTTCCCGAGACGAAAGGGAAGCCGGCCGAACCGGGCGGGCCGCGCGGGTTCTTCAAATTCTATCGCGAACTGTGGAACGAGGAGTGGCTCGGTCCGAAGCCGGTCGCCGATCCGCTCGACCTGCTGGAGATCGACGCCGCCGGCAAGCCGATCACGAACAACAACTACAGCATCGGCGGCATGAAGGAGTATTGGGGCTGCCTCAACAATCCGCACTGGCGGACGGTCCTCAAGGCGTGGACGAAGCACGGCATCGCGCAGGGCTGCGACGGCTTCATGATCAATTACTTCTACCGGCACGACTGCCTGTGCCCGCATTGCGTGGCGTCCTTCAAGGGGTACCTGGCGGACCGGTTCACCGCCGAGCAGTTGCAGTCGAAGTTCGAGATCGCCGATCTGAAGACGCACCGCTTCGCCGAGATCGTCAGTTGGCACAAGCCGGAGGAGTCGACGCCGCTGCGGCGCGAGATGCTGCGGTTCTCGCAGGTCGCCAACAAGCAGGCCTTCG
The DNA here is from genome assembly GCA_031412755.1 of Schlesneria sp. Classification (GTDB taxonomy): domain Bacteria; phylum Planctomycetota; class Planctomycetia; order Planctomycetales; family Planctomycetaceae; genus Schlesneria. The sequence goes on from JANODP010000130.1 coordinate 9,438, forward strand.
ACGACGTCTTCGTGAAGTACGGCCGGTCGCTCAAGCCGGACCTGCTGGTGGGGCAGTGGAACCACCTGGGCAACTTCAACCAGCTCAGCGGCGACGAGCGTTGCCTGCTGCCGGCGGAGCTGTGGGGCCGCGACGAAAGCTACCTGTGGTACAGCACCGGCGCGGCGGCCCACTTCACCGACCTGGCCGAGGGGCTGCTCGGCGAGGGAACGCTGCAGGCCCGCTACATTCGCGGGATGTTCGGCAACAAGCCGTTCACGCTCGGCAAGTACGAGAGCACGCGCACGCGGGTCGCGATCGCGGAGCTGGCGGCGAACTGCGGCGCTCCGATGGGTTTCTATACGCGGTTTAAAGATCCGCAGGCCCGCGCGGAGATCGCCCGCTATTACCAATTCATCCGGCGGCACGGCGACCTGTATCGCTGGCATCAGCCGCAGCATGACGTGCTGCTGCTGTTCCCCCGGCGGGCGATTCAGGAGGGAGACCTCCGCCCGCTCGCCCGCTTTCGCGAGATCGGCGGACGATTGCTCGACGAGCACGTGCTGTTCGACATCCGCTCGGACGAAAACGTCACGCCGGAGATCGCCGCGAACTATCGGCAGGTCGTCACGTCGTCGGCCGAGGCTCCTCTGCCTGAGTCGCTCGCGGATCGCACCCGCATCGAAGCACCGAAGACCGTGCGGGCCTCGTTGTCGAAGCATCCACAGCGCGGGGAACTCGCGCTGCATCTGGTCAACTACAACCGCACGGAACCGGCCGAAAAACGAAGCGCCGGCCGGGGGATTCAGGATGAGCAACCGATCGCCGTCGATGAAGTGCGCGTCGATTTGCAATTGCCGCAGGGCGTGTCGGTAACCGCAGCCGAATTCCTGACACCGGAAGAACCCGAACCGATCAAGATCCCTGTCGAGACGGCCGAAGGTCGCGTGCAGTTTGTCGTGCCGAAGTTCCTCGTGTACGCCGTCGTTCGCCTGCGCTGAGGTCATCAGATTGATGAATTCTCGGAGACGAATGTCCAGTCCCGTAGATCCGGTTGTGCCTGACGACGAGGGGCGGTTGAATTTCAGTAGTTCCAAGTTTGCAGAGTTCGTATTTGCTTTTACTCCGAAGGAGTTGTGTCCCATAGCCCAAGGTTGCGAGCGAAGCGAGCTACCCTGGGGGGAACGGTTCAACCGCCCATGTACCCCAACGGGGTTCCGTCATCGGCGTTTCTCGAATGACGCAACCCCTTCAGGGTAGATGGCGCATGCGTTCTACCTCCCAGGGTAGCCCGCCTGCGCGGGCAACCCTGGGCTATGAGACGCAACTCCTTCGGAGTAAAGACACCT
>JANODP010000131.1:0-25785 GCA_031412755.1 Schlesneria sp.
AAGCCCAAAGCCGGACGGGCAAGAGTGCCCATCCTCCATCACGGTCCCTACCACCAGAACTCGGTGCGCAGATAGCGCAGGGCCTTGTGAACGAGAATGATCCCGAACGGGCGGTAGCCCCGGTAGACGCGGGCCACGCCCGTCATCCCCGACTTCAATTTCTCGCCCTGGTTGGCGACGTAGCAGTAGACGGTGATCGTGCTCTGTCGTTTGTCGGGTGTGATCGAGGCACTCGGCGCGATCCGCTCCACCTTGGCCACAAACGTGTCGAAGGGGAGGGCCCGCGCCTTCAACTCGATGCTCTGGCCCGGCTGCAATCCGGCGACATCCTCTTCGGGAATGAGAATCTCGACGCGCAGCACGGCCATGTCTTCAACGACGCAGATCAGCGAGCCGACTTCCGCGAGCTGGCCGATCCGATCCTTGAGGCGCGGTGTGGCGATGACTCCGGCGGCCATCGACCGCACCTGCAACTTGGTCTTCTGGTCTTCGAGGTACTTCAGCTCTTCGAGCAGCCGCGTTCGTCGGGCGGTCTCGGCTTCGATGTCTTCCGGCCGGCTGCCCGCTTCGAGCAGCGACAACGTGGCGCGGGTGTCTTCCAGCTCCTTCTCGCGTCGCGCCAGTTCGGCCTCCGCCGAGCGCACCCCTTCCGCCTCGCGGGCCTTCTTCGTCGCCTGGGCCTCGGCCAGTTGAGACGCCGACAACTCGTAACGCTTGTATTCCGACCGGTACTGCTCGCCCGCCAGCGCGCCGAGTTTGTACAGCTTGGCCGCCTGATTCACCGAGTTGACCGCGTACTTCAACTCCGTGTCCGACTGCAAAACCTGTTGATCGAGCCGGATGAAGTCCTGCTGCAGGCTGAGTCGCGACCGTTCGAGATCTTTCTGGGCGAGATCGCGCCAGCCTTCAGATCGTTTCACGCGCTGCCGCTGTTCGGCCACCTCTTCAGGACGCGGACCGGTTCGCAAGCGACGCAGCGTCGCCTCGACCTCCTGGACCTCGGCCCGTTTGCGTTTCAACTGGCTGCCGAGGTCGGGGACATCGAGTTCGACGATCGTCTCGTCGGACGTGACGCGGTCCCCCTCTTCGCGATGCACCAGTTTGAGGAAGCCCGAGACCGGCGCATGGACTTCGGTGCGCGTCCCCGGCCGGACTTCAAAGTTGCCGTTCACGACATACGGCAGCGGAACCAGGAACAGCAGCGCCAGCACGCCCAGCGTGCCGAAGGCCCACGTCGCCGTTCGTTGTGGTCGAGTGGTAATCATGTTCGTGAACTCACCTCCAAGAAAGCCTCGAAACACACGCTTCAACGCGATGAACAACAACAGCAGCATGCCGATCAGTCCCAGCGGTCCCACCTGACCGCTGACAAACTGAACGAGTCCCAGAAACACCAGGTCCAAAAACACCAACGCAAACACCCAGATCAGCATCCCGTAGATCAACAATGCCCGGCCGCGCTCGACGGGATGCGGTCGAGCGGCTCCCCACAACAGCCAGCGCACGTGCTGCATCCAATAGTCAGTGGCCCGCTTGCGCAGGTTGGGGATTTCGAGCCAGTCGCTCAGCAGGTAATAGCCGTCCATGCGCAGCAGCGGATTGAGGTTGATGAACAGCCGACCGCCGCAAACCGTCAGGATCACCCACGCCACATAATTGACGAGGCTGTCCTGCACCGTCAGCCGCCAGACGAAGACCGCCAGCGCCCACAGACACAGATCGCAGTAGCCTCCCGCCAGCGTGACCCACAGCCGGTGCGACTTCTTCGGGATCAACCACGCATCCGTCACGTTGCAGTAGAAGCAGGGCGTGAAGAGGGCAAACAGAATGCCGATCTCGCGCACTTCGCCGCCGTAGTGCTTGCAGGTCAGGCCGTGGGCGAACTCGTGCAGGGTGGTGGCCAGGATCAGCGTCACCCACACGATCGCCACCGTCTCCCACCGGAACCCCTCGGAAAACGTCGTGACCAGTTCGTGACGGCTGTTCCACACGACGAGCAGTGCCGCGAACATCATCAACGCCGTGACGATGACAAAGCCCCGCGTCCAGACGAACCGCAACTGCGGCTCCAGCGCGTTCAGCAGTCGGTCTGGATTGAAGATGCTGCGCCGGAAGAACAGGATGCTGCCACGACCGCGCTTGCCCGTTTCGGAATCCTCGTCGTCATCGGCTCCGTTCGACGAACTCGTCGATTGCAGGAGCTTCTGTTCCGACTCGGGCAGGTCCAGCAGGCCGAGCGGTTTGATGGCGTCGAGGAATTCGTTGAGGTCGCTCGAACCGAGACGTTCCCCGAATCGGGCCTCGTACTCTTTGCGGACGGATCGGGCTGACTTCTGACCGTCGAGTTGAGTCAGCAGGAAATGCTCGACCTCGCCCATCCGGAAGTAAGAGCCGTCGGCCGGGCACTTGACGACGTACTGGCCCTCACCCGTGCAACGAATCACGAGGTCGGGTCGGATCCGCGGCAGTTCGGGGGCGGCGGTGCTCATCGTCGTGCGAGAGACCTCCGCCGCACGGAGACTTTCCTCGGCCGCCTCAGCAGCGTCCGGGCGGTCTCGTCCTCGGTCAGCAGATAAACAGAGAACGGGCGTCCCTCTTGCAGGCTGCGCGCCGCACGATGGTTGCCGTCGATCAGCACATGCGCCGTGACCGTTCGCCCGTCGTCCAGGTGATACGTCACGTTGGCGATGATCCCCGGCCGTCCGATGTTGACGTGAGGCAGATGCTGCTCATCAACCTCGGTCTTCAGCAGCGTGTTGCGCAGACTGTCGTCATCGACTTCCACGGGTTCGCGGCCATCGCTGACGATCTGAATCGCCAAGTCCACGTCGAACTTGTACGTCTTTTTCCGGTGATAGAAGACCTCGCCCCCGTCCTCGGCATTGAGCTGGCAACGGGCACATTCGCTCGGCGGAATGATCTTGTGCTGTGACATGATGAACTCACATTATCGGTGGCGCACAAAGAATGAGGCTGTTTCGCAACCAAAGCCTAGCTCACGATTCGCGCTCGTGCCGACAGGCCGTTGGAAAATGGCAGGCCACCAAAAAAGAAGTGGGGCGGTTCGCGACGAACCACCCCAGCAGATTGAGAACTCATCGACGGCTGGCTCATACGGCCAGCAACCACGTCAGGTTATCACTTGTTCTTGGCACCGGGGTTCCCAGGTGTGAAAGCAGCATCGTCATTGCCACCGTTCTTGGAATGGCCGGGCGTGTTGCCATCAACACCGTTGCCGACACCTTCATTCGCCTTGACCTTGCAGTCGTTCTTGTCCTTGTTGCTGTGGTCTTTCTCGCTCTTGTCCTTGCACTTGCCCGAGTTGTCCTTGCCGCTGCCGGAGCGATCTTTGCCGCTACCCGACTTGTCCTTGCACTTGCCGGAGTTGTCTTTTCCACTGCCGCTCTTGTCCTTGCCGCTGCCGGAGTGATCTTTGCCGCTACCCGACTTGTCCTTGCACTTGCCGGAGTTGTCTTTTCCACTGCCGCTCTTGTCCTTGCCACTTCCGGAGCGGTCCTTTCCGCTACCAGACTTATCCTTGCACTTTCCACTGCCGGAGTTGTCCTTGCCGCTGCCGCTCTTATCGTTGCACTTGCCGCTGGAGTTTCCGCTGTGATCCTTGCCGCTTGCTTGATCGCAGTCTGGATCAACCACACAGAAAGCACTCGGGGCGATGCGGTCTTCGAGTCGTTCGATCTTGAATCGCGAGGTCTTGGCAACGGATGGGTTCGACATGGGCAGATTCCTTTGTTTCGTGTGAATCACGGATGAGGTCGGCATCTCAACAATCGGATGCGGTGGTTCACAGCAAAGCAACGTGCATGCCATTCGGTTCCGACGGCGAAGAAACGAAGAAATGTGCTGCTTTTCAAGCGGCTGCACGCAGAGATGATCAAGAGACGTGTCCGTGAGGTGTTGACGTTTCGCCTCAACCGGCGCGCGGCATGTCCTCCTGATTCAACGTCGATTCATTCCGGTGTGTAGGTTTAGCCAGACATTGTCCCGTTCGGACTGTGCCATTGAGAAAGAGCAATTTGCCTGGCCACGAATAGCGTACTAGGTTCTCACTGGGTTCATTTCATGGCTTGTGACGTCGAGCAACTCCTCACTCGAAGCGTTCACGGTGCATTCTTGTTGACCCACACGAAATCATCTTTTTCGTCCTGAGGAGTCGACAATGAAACGCAGATTGTCCGTCTGTGAAACATGTGATCCGCTTCGATGTCCGGCGCAAAACCGCCTGCCACGCAATCGCCGCGGAACGGTGGCGGTACTGGCGGCAATCGTGCTGGTGTTCTTGTTGGTGATGGTGGCCTTCGCAGTCGATCTGGGGTACATCGCAACCACGAAGACAGAATTGCAAGCGGCTGCCGACGGGGCAGCGCTCGCAGCGGCAATCGAGTTGGTCGATGGACTTGGCTCGTCGCCACTGAAAACACAGTCGCAAATGCACACTGCTGCCCACTCCGCTGCCGCCGCGGTCACTCAAGAGAATGGGAACGGCGATTTGTCGGCAACGTATCTCGATCCCAGCAAACACATGCGGTTTGGCCAGGCCACGTGGAACTCCAGTCAGAATTATTGGGATAAGACCTGGGGGGCGTCACCCGCCAACATGGTCGAAGTTGTAACCCACCGTGATGCGGGAGGGTCTGGTCAGGGAGACAAGTCGTTGAATCTATTCTTCGCTCCCATCATGGGCAAGAAGACCGCCAATCTATCGACGAATGCCGTGGCTCTCATCCAGCCGGGAGCCGGGTTCAAGATTCCAGACAGCAGCAGCACCACCACCACGTTTGGTGCCCTCCCGATTGCCTGTGATGAGGAGAGTTGGAATGACCTGTTGGCGGGGATCGGTTCCGACAGTTATAGCTACGACCCCAGCAACGGCTGTGTCGGCAATGGCGGCGATGGTGTCAAGGAGTTGAACATCTATCCCGATCCAAACGCCAACCTACCGTCGGGCAATCGAGGAACAGTCGATCTGGGCAACCCCAACAACAGCACCAACGACCTGAAGCGCCAGATTTTGGACGGGTTGAATGAGTCGGACCTATCCTATTTCCCAAACAACACGATTCGGACTGATACCGGCCCGTTGATTGTGAACGGTGATCCTGGCATCAGTTCCGGGATCAAGTCCGCACTCAACGAGATCAGGGGTCAGCCGCGATTGATGCCGATCTATACGATTGTCGGTTCAAAAGAACAGGCTACCAGCGGTGTCATGTCTGGCGAAAAAGCCTCCGGCAACAATGTCTACTATCGCGTGATCAAGTTCGTCGGCGTGCGGATCGTGCACGTGGACCTGACGGGTGACAACAAACGGGTCATGATCCAACCCGCGACGTTTTCACACTCGGCCGTGATCCCCAGCAAGGATCCGATTGCCCCCGACAGCTACTTCACCAAACCGCGTCTGATCGAATAGACGCTCATCGTCGGATGCGCCGGTAGAAGACGTCGCCACCGACCTTAGCATTGAGCTGGCAACGGGCGCATTCGCGCGGCGGAATGATCTTGGTCTGTCAATGGTCAACTCGCATCTTTGGAGAAGTCCGAACACATCGAATTCGACGCAGGAAAAACTCAGTCACCAATGGCCACCCTGCGGCCCGACTAGGAAAAAAAGAAAGCGGAGCAGATCAAGAAGAACCGCTCCGCCTTCGTCAGATTCAAAACACGAATGATCGTCTTATACGGCGAGTGGCCGCATCAGCTTGTTACCTTTTGCATTTGACCGGCTTGCAAACAGGAGCAGGCTTGCAGTTCTTTCCACCCTTTCCCGATCTGTCCTTGCCACTCCCCGACTTGTCCTTGCACTTGCCGGACCTGTCCTTGCCGCGGCCGGAGTGATCCTTGCCGCTCCCCGACTTGTCCTGGCACTTGCCCGAGTTGTCCTTCCCGCTGCCGGAGTGATCCTTGCCGCTACCCGAGCAGTCCTTGCCGCTGCCATTGTCGTGGCAGTCCGGGGGATTGTCGTGCGGCGGACAACTGAAGTCATCCTTTGGAGGACCGGCTGGCGAAAAGTCATCCTTCGGAGGAGCGGCACACGTGAAGTCATCCTTGGGAGGACCGGCTGGTGAGAAGTCATCCTTGGGCGGAGCTGTGTCGCAACTGGGATCAACCACACAACAGAACGCACTCGGAGCGATCCGGTCTTCGAGACGTTCGATCTTGAAACGCGAGGCCTTGGCAATGGACGGGTTCGGCATGGGCAGATTCCTTTTCGTAGGAACACGGATGAGGCCGCATCTCGACTATCGGATGCACTCGTTCACGAAAAGCAACGCCTGTACCCATCCGGCTCCGACTGCGAAAAAAGCGAGTAAAAGTACCGCTCTGCAAGCTGTGCTGATCGAATTGATCAAGACTCGTGTCACGGAGATGTTGCCTTTTCGCCTCATCCGGCGCGCGAATGTCCCCCAAAAGCAACGTTCCTGTCCCCGCCTCAGGGGTCTCGCACAACGGGCGGACGACAGGAATATCAAGCCTGGAGTTCGCAATTGCTCATCCGCAAATCAACAATGTGCCGGCTGCCGCCATCACCCCTGCGACGACGGTTGGCGAAACGATTCTCAACTTGGGAGTTCCTGCGATGCAACGGCGACTGCTGTGCCTGGTATTGGTGTTGGGACAGGCTTCGGTGACGAGGGCTCACGATACGTGGGTGCAGACGAACACGAACGTGATCCGGGCGGGAGACTCCGTCCATGTCGATCTGATGCTGGGGAACCACGGCAACGACCATCGGGACTTCAAGCTGGCGAGCAAGACTTCGTTGACGAACGTCTCGCTGAAGATTCATGCTCCCACGGGCAAGCCGTTCGATGTGAAGGACCGGCTGGTCGATGTCGGCTACACGCCGAAAGAAGGCTACTGGACGACGAAGTTCGCCGCGACGGAACCCGGCCTGTACCTGGTCGATCACTCGTCCGATGCGATCGTGAATCACGGTCAACCGGCGCGGAGCGTGAAGAGCGGCAAGACATTCTTCGTCGTCACGAAGTCGATGGACAAGATTCCGCACGAGCATCCCGGGTACGACAGGGTGCTCGGCCATCCGCTGGAGATCGTGGCCGACGCGAACACGGTCACGCCGATGGGGCCGGATGTTCCGATCCGGGTGAAGGTGCTGTTCCAGGGCCAGCCGCTGAAGGAGGCTCGCGTCAGCTTCATCCCGCGCGGCGAGACGCTGGCCGGGGGATTCGACTCGACCTACGAACGGAAGACGAACGAGAACGGCCGCTGTTTCTTCACGCCCAAAGAGGGCAACTACCATCTCGTCGTCGTCCATCACAAAACGGACGAGAAGGGGGAGGGCTACGACTCGACGAGCTACTCAGCCACGCTGACGGTCTTTGTGCCGGACGTCTGTCCCTGCTGCGGCGAGTGACGAACGCCCGCCACACAACAGCCATGAAATCGGGGGCATTCCCGAACGTGGCAATCTCGCCGATCAGACTCGACAGAAGTGGGGATCGCAATCAGAATGTGCCCCGCTCGCGGCGGGCTGGCCGTCGCGGGGTCATTCGATTGGAACGGTCGCCGCATCCGAGTTCGACGACCGAGAGAGAGCCTCGATTCATGACCACTCAAATCGCTCACGATGACGCCCCCCACGATCACGCGGCCGTGGACCACAGCATGCGGTTCGAGAAGTCGGAATTGCACGAATTCGTTGAAGCGGATCGCTCCGCGGGGGAGCACGTCGGCATTCTGCTGGCCGTCGTGTTCTGCATCTCGCTCGTGCTGATGATGGGTGTCACATTCTGGACGTCCGGCAATCAGGCGCAGGGTCACGATCCGCACACGATCACGGGTGCCAAAGATGCCGGGCATCACTGACGGGGGTTCGATTCCTCGTTTAGAAGCAGTTTCAGAACCTGCTTCGGAGCGGGGGACGTGAGTCCCCTGAATTCGCGTGAGTTGCAATGACGTGCTGATTCAGGGGACTCACGTCTCCCGCTCCGAAGAGCCTGTCTTGCGATTGATGGTTCTGCCTCCCACGCCGATGGCGTTGGGGCTAAACGTGATCGCCTGCTACGACTCCAGCCGCTGCCTGGCGATGTCGGCCCACGGGCCGCGCTGATCGAAGTCGAGATAGCGCCGCCAATGCGTGGCGGCTTCGTCGCGCTGGCCGCTCCGTTCCAGAAGCTCCGCCAGATGGAAGTGGGCGTCCGGGTAATCGGGGTGCAGGTCGAGGGCCACTCGAAACGCCTCTTGCGCTGCCGGTGTCCGGCCGGTCTCGGCGAGCAGGCAGCCGAGTTGAGTCCACGCTTCCAGAAAATTGTGGTCCAACTCGACGGTCATGTAGTACCGCTCGATCGCGGCTTCCGGCCGGCCCTCGCGGTAGAGGACGTCGGCCAGATGAAAGTGATGCGCGGGGTTGAGCGGTTCGTCGATCAGGGCCAACCGAAACGCCTCGATCGCCGCGTCGATCTCGTTCTCTTCCGCGAGCCGGCAGCCCTCGCGAAACCACTCGTCGGCCTTCCACTCGTGGCGGTTGACCGGATCTCCGGACGCAGCGGCCTCGACGGCGAGCCGCATCGGAATCGTGGCCACTTCGTCGTCGTCGGGGCAGGGCGGAGGAGGGGGCTCGAAATCGAAGACACGCTGGCCGCTGGAGGGCTCGACCAGACCGGTGGCGTCTCGATAGAGGAACCGCTTGCCGCGTGAGAGCACCTCCAACTGCGCGAGCGGTCGATCGACGTCCGGCAGGATGGATCGCAGCCGCTCCAATCCGGCAGCCAACTCGTCGAGACTCACTCCCGACTGGGCGAGTTCCGAAAGTCGTCTCGCGCCGGTCACTTCTTGAAAGTCGAAGTAGGGGAGCCGGTAGACCTTCTTCACCGCGCGAATCAGACCGTCGCGCTCCCAGCGGCGAATCTCGTGGACCGAGATGTTCAGAAGCTGACTGAGCATCGCGGGGGTGTAAAGCTGCTGCAGCTTCCGTTCGCGCGGCTCGACCTCCAGTAACGTGAGCCATTCCGATTCGGACAGGATGCGCACCGGCTCGCCCTTGTCGTGAAGCTGCCGCGCCTGTTCGAGTTTCACCGAGATCCGGCCATCCGCTTCGAGCGGCCAGCCTTCCTCACCCACCACGAGCAAGGTGGTCTGATGGCTGACGTGCTGCCCCGCCGAGCCGCCGTGCTGTTCGACGAGGTCCATCGCCTGCCGATGCGTCATTGAGGCGAGCGTGCCGGTAAACGCAACCCGCTCCCCGAGCAACAGGGGGGAGCTTTGAATCGGCTTCGCATCGGAATCGACTGGATCGTTCATGGTGCTTCGCGGGAGGGTGGCGGGTGATTTGGTGGGCAGAGTATAAACCAACCGAGTACCCGCGAGTGAGTGCATCGCGGAGCGAAAGTTGTGAAGGAGGGACGCGCTCATGTGGACTGACCCAATCGTCGAAGAGGTGCGTCGCGTCCGGCAGGCTCACGCCGCCAAGTTCGGTTACGATTTAGATGAGATCTATGCCGACATCAAAGCCCGCGAAAAGGCCAGTGGTCATCGGTACGTTAGTCGTCCACACCGCCCTGCGGTCGTCACCGTCATTCCTTCCCACACAGAATTGATTTCGTCCCCCCTCCAGCTAGAAAGTCCTTGCTCCATGACCGCCCTGCAAACGAACGATCCCGCGTTGTGGGATGCCCTTCAAGCTGAACGAGTCCGTCAGCACGATGGCCTCGAACTGATCGCGTCTGAGAATTACACGTCGGCCGCCGTGCTGGAGGCGGCGGGGACGATCCTCACCAACAAGTATGCCGAGGGCTATCCCGGTCGGCGGTACTACGGCGGCTGCGAGCACGTCGACACGATCGAGACGCTCGCCATCAAGCGGGCCAAGCAACTGTTTGGGGCCGAGCACGTGAACGTGCAGCCGCACGCGGGGTCTCAGGCCAACATGGCCGTCTATCTGACGCTGCTCAAGCCCGGGGATGCGTACCTGGCGATGAATCTGGCTCACGGCGGGCATCTCACGCACGGCCATCAACTCAACTTTTCGGGACAGCTTTACCAGCCGATCCCCTACGGCGTGCGCGAGTCCGATCACCGCATCGACTTTGACGACGTGGCCAGACTGGCTCGCGAACACAAGCCGAAGCTGATCCTGGCCGGGGCGAGTGCCTATCCACGCGAGATCGACCACGCGAAGTTCGCGGAGATCGCGCGGGAGGTCGGAGCGAAGCTGTGGGTCGACATGGCTCACTACGCGGGACTCGTCGCGGGTGGCGTTCACAACAGCCCCGTGCCGGTCGCCGACTTCGTGTCGAGCACCTCGCACAAGACGCTGCGCGGCCCGCGATCGGGCTTCGTCCTCTGCAAGGAAGAGTACGCCAGGGATCTCGACAAGTCGGTCTTCCCCGGCATGCAGGGCGGGCCGCTGATGCACATCATCGCGGCGAAAGCGGTCTGCTTCGCGGAGGCGATGCTGCCGTCGTTCCAGGACTACGCCCGACAGATCGTCGCCAACGCGAAGACGCTGGCCGAGACCCTGATGAGCGGCGGGATCAAACTCGCCAGCGGCGGCACCGACAATCACCTGATGCTGTGCGACGTGACGGCCATCGGCCTGACCGGCAAGATCGCCGAGAAGGCCCTCGATCACGCCGGGATCACGGTGAACAAGAACATGATCCCGTTCGACCAGCGCAAGGCGCTCGATCCCAGCGGCATCCGCATCGGCACCGCCGCCCTGACCACGCGCGGCATGAAACTGGACGAGATGAAGAAAGTCGGTGCGTGGATCCTGTCGGTGCTGCGCGCGCCGGAAGACGCCGCCGTCATCGAACGTGTTCGCGGTGAGATTCAGTCGTTCTGCAAGGCGTTCCCCGTGCCGGGCATTGGCTGACGGCACGGCGGACGACCGTGTCGCGACCATCGCCGACACAACTCCTCGCACCCCGGCCGCTTCGCGGCGACCGGGGTGTTTTCGTTGTGCGGCCGGTGACTGGTGAGACGAATTCACCGATGGTTCGGGTTGCGTCGGGTGTGCGGCCTCCGCAGAGGTCGAAGCGGTGGTTTTGGCGTCTGCGTTACGAACTCGGCACGAAATCGCTGCCTCATTTCGCAACGAATGCTAGGTTCCGGTTGGTCGTCCGGCCTGCGGATCAATCTGTGAACGGAATGGACAGGCGACCCCGAAGGGCCATTCGGTGATTGAAGTCTCGTTGCGGTGAGTTTGCCATCGGTCGCCAACTGGTGACCGCGAAGCTGTCACACCGCGCGAGAGACTCCTGCCGAACGTTGAAAGTGGAGAAAGCATGTCGCTCGCCAGTGCCCCTCGACACGACTGGGAATCGATCGAAGCCACATTGATCGGGCTCGAGGCCGATTTCGGTTCGTTACCCGCGGGCGAGGAATCATCGACGGCAACTCACTCGGACAGCAGGTCCGGCCTGTCGGCGTCGATGCAATCCAGCCAGACGCCGATGCACGTGCAACTGGTCGACGATCAATTGCGCGATCAAACGCAGGTGGTTGCCGCGGAGGTCAACGGCGATCTGTTGCGGACCCGGTTGCAGACGGCGTCCATCGTCAGCCTGGTCTGTCTCGCGGCGTTCTTCCTGCGGGCCCTGTTCCTCGACGAGCCCCTGATTCTGTTCCTGAGAAGCGTCAGCCTGATTATTTCGGTGGGCTGCCTGGGCCTGCTTTCGACGCCCGGTCCGCTGTCCACCACGCGTTTGCGTCGCATCGAACTGTTGCTGTTCGGACCGCTCTGTGCGTTCGTCGTGTTCCTGCAGGTCTTCTTTCTGATGAAGGCGGTGGATGCGGGGGACGATCCGCAGCAGGTGGCGGTGGTCTATTCGGGGGCGCTCGGCCTCGCCGTGATGATGCTGGCCTACGGCATGCTGATGCCCAACGGCTGGCGGCGCACGGCCGCGATGATGGTTCCGCCGGTGGCGGCTCCCACGGTCGCGATGCTGATCGTGCGCCACTTCTCGCCGTCGGTGGCCGAGGTCATCGACGCGACGCGCGCCGCGGAAATCGGCTTCGCCCTGGTCGTGACGGGTCTCGTGTCGACCTACGGCACACTCACGATCTCGACCCTGCGGCGCGAGGCGCGCCGCGCGAAGCAACTCGGCCAGTATCGGCTCAAGCGGGAACTGGGGGAGGGGGGCATGGGGCAGGTGTATCTCGCCGAGCACCAACTGCTCAAGCGGCCCTGCGCGATCAAGGTCATCCATCCCGGACAGGGGGCCGACCCGGCGGCCCTGGCGCGGTTTGAACGGGAAGTGCGCAGCACGGCCCGGTTGTCGCACTGGAACACCGTCGAGATCTTCGACTACGGCCACACCGATGAGGGAACGTTCTATTACGTGATGGAGTACATGCGCGGACTGAACCTGTCCGAGTTGGTCAAGCGTTACGGTGTGCTGCCCCCCAGTCGCACGATCCACTTCCTCAGTCAGACCTGCTGGGCGTTGCAGGAGGCTCACAACCTGGGACTGATCCACCGCGATCTCAAACCGGCCAACATCTTCGCGGCGAAGCGCGGCGGCGTGTTCGACGTCACCAAGCTGTTCGACTTCGGCCTGGTGGTGCAGCGGGACGAGGGCGAGAACTTCTACAACATCCTCGACTCGAATGCCGTGACCAAGTTCGCCGGTTCGCCCCTCTACATGTCGCCCGAGCAGGCGGCCGGATTGAAGCTCGACGGACGAACGGACGTCTACTCACTGGGTGGTGTCGGCTATTACCTGCTCACCGGCCGACCACCGTTTGAGGGGAAGTCCTCCTGGCGCGTGATGCTGGCTCACGCCCGGGACACACTCACTCCACCGTCTCATTGGAATTCATCCATCCCGCGGGACCTCGAAGCGGTCCTGATGCGCTGTCTGGCCAAGAAGCCGGAAGATCGTTTCGGCTCGCCGCGAGAAATGGCCGAAGCGCTCGTGAAGTGCAACGACTCCAGGCATTGGAACTACGAACTCGCCGCCGACTGGTGGCGGGAACGCGCCGCCGAGATCGATCCCGCGCTGTTGAACGGCTGAGCGGAAGAATAACCAAAGTCCAAGAACCAAAGCCCAAACGAATCTCAAATCCCAAGGCTAAAAATCCCAAACGGCAACGGTGCGGGCGATTCATCCCGCGCAGCCCATGTTCGATCCGTTTGATCCTTTGGGTTTTGGAATTTGAGATTCGTTTGGGCTTTGGTTCTTGGTATTTGAGATTTGCCCACTACGGCAACACGGTCAGCCCCCCCTCGTGGATCGCCGCGTTGAGGCTCCCCGAGCGGAAGCCGTCCAGGTCGAGCGTCACGTAGCGAAAGCCGAGTCGGTGCAACTCCGCACGAATGCGGTCTCGCAGGGCAGGGGACGAGAGCGCGGAGATGGCTTCCACGGGAAGCTCGATCCGCGCGAGTTCGTTCGCCTCGCAACGAACCCGCAACTCGCGAAGGCCCAGTTCGTGCCTCAAAAACTGTTCGGCCTCGTCGATGCGGCGGACTCGATCAGGAGTCGCTTCCACGCCGTAGGCGATGCGGCTTGACAGACACGGACTGGCGGGTTTGTCCCACACGGGCAGGTTCCACGCGCGAGCCAACTCGCGCACGTCGGCCTTGGAAAACCCGGCCTCCACCAGCGGCGAACGGACCTGGAACTCGGTGGCCGCCTGCAGGCCGGGGCGGTAGTCGCCGCGATCGTCCAGATTCGCACCGTTGGCGAGCACGTCGACTCCGAGCGACGGCGCCAGCTCGATCAGTCGCGCATACAGTTCCGACTTGCAGTAGTAGCAGCGGTTGACCGGGTTCTTCAGATAGTTCGGGTCCGCGAACTCGTGCGTCTCGATCGTGAGATGCCGAATGCCGATGAGCGTCGCCAACTGTGCGGCCTGTTCCTGTTCTCCAGCAGCCAGGCTGGGACTGACGGCGGTCACGGCCACGGCCTTTTCGCCGCAAGCCCGCTGGGCGGCCATCGCGACCACCGTGCTGTCAACACCCGCAGAGAAGGCCACTGCGACACGACCGTACCCGGCCACGATTTCCAGCAGCCGATCCCGCTTCCGTTCGATATCCGAGGGAGCCGTCGACATGGAGGCGATCCGACGATTTGCGGGCAGGGGACGAAAAACGAACTTTTGGAGCAGTTTCGGGGTTTGACCTTATCGGGTTGGCGAGCGGGCCTCAATGGGCCGGCCGTCCCGCGTGTGGCGATCGGCGAAACCTGGCCGAGTCTGTTGCCAAACGGGATGACCGGCTAGACTGTTTCCGTCTTGCCGGACCCTCCTTGGGAACGGCGTCTGAGAGACGCCAGCCGCTGATCCTCGCCGCCTTCGTGAGAACTTTGCCATGCGACGATTCATCCTGTTTCTGCGCGCGTGCTGTGCCACGCTGCTGGCCATTGCAATCGTCGGTGTCTCACTGGCGGCGATCACGCCCGAGCAGAAGAAAGAACTGAAGGACATCGGCACAGAGATCGGCAAGGCGACATCGCTGACCTCGAAAAAGAAATACGACGAGGCGGAAGCGGCCTTGAAAGAGGTCGAAGACAAACTTGAGAAGCTCATCAAGGACGCGGCCATCCCCGAAACGGATGCGGCTCTCAAACCAATTCGAGTCCAACTCGAAAAGGCCAAGTCCCAACTCGGCAAGGCGAGCGGGAAGGGGACCGTCAGCTTCGCGAAGGACGTGGCTCCGATTCTGGTGGCGAAGTGCGTCAGTTGTCACGACGACAACGCGCGCGGTGGCCTGCGCCTGGATACGTTTGCCGGACTGGAGAAGGGGGGCGCCAACGGCGCGTTGCTCGTCCCTGGCAACGCATTGAACAGTCGCCTCATGCAGAAATTGGTGACGCCCAACGCCCAGCAACGGATGCCAAAGGGTGAAGCGGCACTGTCTGCCAATGAGATCCAGTCCATCGGAACCTGGGTGGCCGAAGGAGCCAAGTTCGATGGCGCCGACAAGGCCACGGAGTTGGCATCGCTCGGCAAGAAGACGGCCGGTCCCGCGCCGAGGGTCGAAATCGCCAAGGCGACCGGCAAGGAAACCGTCTCGTTCATCAAGGATGTCGCGCCCACGATCGTCAACATCTGCACCGGTTGTCACAACGATGGCCAGAAACGAGGCGGTCTGTCGATGGCCAGCTTTGAGAAGCTGATGCAGGGAGGCGACAGCGGACGCGTCATCGTTCCCGGAAGCCTCGAAGGGAGTCGGCTTTGGCGACTGGTGAACGCGGACGAAACTCCGGTGATGCCGGCCGGTCAGGCGCGCATCACCCGCAAGTGGCACGGCGACCTGAAAAAGTGGATTGAAGAGGGAGCGAAGTTCGATGGCAGCGATGCCAAGCGACCGCTCCGTCAGCAGGTTCCCACCGAGGAGGAGATCGCCGCTCAGAAGCTGGCGTTGCTCAGCGCGGACGAGTTCGCAGCCAAGCGTCTGAAGGACTCGGAA
Organism: Schlesneria sp.; assembly: GCA_031412755.1. Lineage (GTDB taxonomy): Bacteria > Planctomycetota > Planctomycetia > Planctomycetales > Planctomycetaceae > Schlesneria. The sequence goes on from JANODP010000131.1 coordinate 15,395, forward strand.
GCCCAGTGGAAGCAGACGTTCCCGAACGGTGAGCCGCGTCACATCGACAGCAAAGAGTTCATCGTCATGGGCGACGTGTCCGAGGATCGGTTGAAGGAGATCGAAACGTGGGCCATCGACCACGCCAAGTCGCTGCGCTCCTCATTCAACGTGAAGGACGAACTGCTCTGGAAGGGCAAGCTGACGATCTTCGTCTTCAAGGAACGCTTCGGCTACGAGGAGTTCAACAACTCCGTCCACAAGCGCGAGGTGCCGCGCGAGGTGCTCGGCCATTCGCAGGTCACCGCCACGATGGAAGAGGCGTTCATCGCGCTGCAGGACATCGGCGATGCGGCCACCGAGACCTCTCCCGGGATGCAGGTCAGCCTCGTCGAGCATGTCACCGGCGCATTCCTGAAACGAGGCGGAGGCACCCTGCCCGACTGGGTCATCCGCGGTGCGGGCCTGTCGCTGGCCGGTCGCGGTTCGGCGGGGAATCCGTATCTCGCAGCGCTGCCCGCCCAGGCGGGAGCCATCCTCAAGGAAGTCCGGATCGACAAGCCCGAGGATGTCTTCGCCAACGGCACGTTCGCCCCCGGTGAAGTCGGACCGATCGGCTTCACGCTGGTCAACTTCATGATGACGCGCGGCGGACCCAACAATTTCGGCCAGTTTGTCCGCAGTCTTCAGAGCGGCGATGGTCCCGAAGCGGCGATCAAGAAGGTTTACAACACCGACGGCAAGTCACTGGCGCTGGCCTACGGAAACTCGCTTCCCGCCGGCGGAGCCAAGAAGGGTAAGAAATAGTCGCCAGCACTCTCCGAGTGCCGAGCCTCTTCACAACCGTGGAGTCTGCGTGATCAGCCCGCTTGACGAATAACGCTCGCACCCCGGCCGCCGACTGCGGCTGGGGTGCTTTGTTTCCGAGACCATTCGATGCTCCCGATCGCGCTTCCTGCCTCCACCTCTCCCGACGTGATCGTCATCGGCGGCGGCGTGATCGGCTTGTCGATCGCGTGGGAATTGGCCGGGCAGGGGGCGTCGGTGCGGATTCTCGAACAGAGCCAGTTCGGACAGGAAGCCAGTTGGGCCGGCGCGGGAATCCTGCCCCCCGGCAATCACGAATGGGCTCGTACACCCGAGGCGCGTCTGCGCGCGGCGAGTCACGTCTTGTGGGCCGACTGGACCGAACGACTGCGCGCCGAGACCGGCATCGACAACGGATACTCACGCTGCGGCGGTTTGGAGGTCCGCGCCAACGGATCGTCCTCGGAACTTGATGCCGAAGTCGCCGCGTGGCGTGCCGAAGGAGTGGTCGTCGAAACGCCGGATCCCGACCAACTGAGAGACCGCTTTCCCGCCCTGCATCCAACGATCACGAGCGGCTACGTCCTGCCCGAACTGGGGCAGGTCCGAAACCCGCGCCACTTGAAGGCGCTGGTCGCCGCCTGTGCCTCGCGCGGCGTCGATCTTCGCGCGGGAAGCCCCGTCGTCACCTTCGATCGTCACGGAGAACGCCTCACCGCAGCGCGGACCGCCGGGGAAGAGCACCGTGCGGCCGAGTTCGTGGTCGCGGGGGGAGCCTGGTCGCGCGCGTTGCTCCGTCAAGCCGGACACGATCTCGCCATTGAGCCGATCCGCGGCCAGATCGTGCTGCTCGAAGCGCGACCGTTGCCGTTCCGCTCGGTCATTCAAGTCGGCGCGAGATACCTCGTCCCCCGTGCCGACGGTCGCATCCTGATCGGCTCCACCGAGGAGCACGCCGGCTTCGACAAGCGAAACACGGCCGAGGCCGTGGCCGGCTTGATCGACTTCGCGTGCGGACTGGTTCCGACTCTCGGCGAGGCCCGCCTGGAACGCTGCTGGTCTGGCCTGCGGCCGCACCTTCCGGGCGGACTCCCCCACATCGGCCGCCTCCCGGGGACGACCAACCTGTCCGTCGCCGCGGGTCACTTCCGTGCGGGTCTCCAGCTCTCACCGATCACCGCCGTCTTGGTGGCCGAAGTAATCAGAGGTCAGAGGTCAGAAGTCAGAAAAGACTCGTCCTCTGTCGTTCTGACCTCTGTCGTTCTGACCTCTGACCTCAACCCATGCGTGCTGTCGTCCAACGTGTCTGTCGCGCGAAAGTCACCGTGGCCGATGAGGTCACAGGCGAGATCGGCCTCGGCCTGATGGTGCTGCTCGGCGTGGCGGACGACGACGGGCAGGAGGACGCAGGTTACCTGGCCGAGAAATTGGTCGGACTCCGCATCTTTCCCGACGAGGAAGGGAAGATGAACTGCTCGTTGGTCGAAGCGGGTGGCGCGATGCTGGTCGTCAGCCAATTCACGCTCTTCGGCGACTGCCGCAAGGGGCGGAGGCCCAGCTTCATCAAGGCCGCCCGACCCGAGTTGGCCGTCGCACTCTACAAAGCCTTCGTCGCCGAAGTGCGTGGCCGAGGCATCACGGTCGCGACCGGCCGATTCCAGGAACACATGGAGGTCGAACTGGTCAACGACGGCCCCGTGACACTGCTCGTCGACAGCCGCAAAGAGTTCTGAAGGCGACCGCCATTCGGGCGAGCCGACCGCGCACCGGTTGGGTTTTGCGAACGGCCAACTCGCAGTCACCAACGTCGCCAGGCCGCCTCCGCAGCGGTCTCGCCTTGTCGGGTGAGAGCCGCATCCGCCAACGTCCGCGATCCACCGCCTTGCCATTCGGGTTTTCGCCGGGCCTACAAAAATAGGCTGTATTTTGAGTCGAAGGCAACATAACGGACATTATCGGACGTTGGATGTCGGTGAAGAATCAGCCCGGGATGACAGTTCGATGACGCGACAGAGAGAACTTGCGACTCCACTGTCAGAGACCGCAGACGGACCAAGTTCGGTCCGCTGCCTGACCGCTGCCTGACCGCTGCCTGACTGCGGCGCCGACCAAACGAAATCCTGGCTCAACTGCGAACGGCGGTTGGCGGAGACGTCGAAGGATCGCGCGCCGGAATAACCGCGGTCCGGACACTCACGTCCAAACGAAGGCGCGTCCGAACGACAGCATTCCGGATCCGCCCGCGATTCAATGCGCAGCCCCCTGTGTCGCGACCGGGATCGGCTCGACGGCGGCGATGGCGACCGGCGGTTCGGCGGCCACCTGCTCTTCAAACTCGCCGATGCGTCGAAACTTCTGGTAACGCCGTTCGAGTAGTTCGTCCGTCGGCAGCATCGACAGCGACTTCAGATTCCGGACGATCGTCGACTTGAGCGTCGAGGCCATCGTTCGATGATCGCGATGCGCCGCGCCGAGCGGTTCGGGAATGACCTCGTCCACGACGCCGAACTTCAGCAGATCGCGGCCGGTAAACTTCAAAGCCAGCGCGGCTTTGGGAGCGTGAGTGACACTCTTCCACAAAATGCCGGCACACCCTTCGGGACTGATGACCGAGTAATACGCGAACTGAAGCATCGCCACGTGATCGCCGATTCCCAGTCCGAGCGCACCGCCCGATCCCCCTTCACCGATCACCACGCACACGATCGGCACCGGCAACCGCGACATCTCGCGCAGGTTGACCGCGATCGTGTAGGCCTGGCCGCGCTCCTCGGCCCCGATCCCCGGGTAGGCCCCCGGCGTGTCGATCAGACAGACAATCGGCACGCCAAACTTGGCGGCCAGTTGCATCTTGAGCAGTGCCTTGCGGTAGCCTTCGGGATGGGCACACCCGTAGTAGCACTCATTCCGCTCCTTCAGCGTCCGCCCCTTGTGCTGGCCGATCAGCAGCACCTTGTGGTCATCGAGTTTGGCGAAGCCCGTCAGGATGGCCCGGTCGTCGCCGAAGGCCCGGTCGCCGTGCAACTCGACAAACTCATCGCAGATCAGTTCGATGTAGTCCTTCGCCTGCGGACGCTCCTGATGACGGGAAACCTGCACGGTTTGCCAGGCATCGAGATTCTCGAAAACCTCGCGCTTCATCTTGGCGATCTCGACACGCATCGCACGAATCGAGTCGAGTGCCGCCGGGGTCGGGTTCGGCTGGGCTTCGAGTTTGGCGAGCTGATCTTCGAGATCGACGATCGGCTTCTCGAACGGCAGCACAAATTGAGGTTTCATCGGGATGGACCACGCTGGTCGCCGCGAGACCGGTTTCACGTGAGTGGCCCGACGAAGGCGACCGCTTCAATGTGAGTGGAACACGCGACGTGGATGACTGGTACGGATTCGTCCGGCCAACCTGAAGAGGGCCGACGCCAACCGAACCTTCTCGCCGGAGAAAATTCCGCGTGACCAACCGTCTTCGGAATCGCAATCGACCCGCCGGAACAGGCCGCCCCTATATCAGATCAGAGCACGTCGGGCAATTCGGTCATGAACTCGAGTTCCTCGGGCGGAGTGACCGGCGGCGCGGGCTTGGCCGGCACGGGTTTCGACGCCGCGGGCGTGGGCGCGGGCTTCACAACCGGCTTCGGAGGCGGGGCGACCGGCGCGGGTGCCGTGGCGACGGAGGCGGGCCTCGGTTGTGGAACGGGCGGCGCGGCGGGGAGAGGAGCTGCCGGAACGGGACCACGCGCGGCGACGGGCACTTGCGGCGCGGGTGGCGTCGCCGGTGCGATCGGTGCGGGCGTGTTCGGCACCATGCCGGGTGGCATCCCCGGAGCCATCGGCGACGCGGGCATCATCCCCGGCATTCCATACTGAGCCTGCGGCGGAAAAGGCATGTTGGGATAACCGGGCATCCCCGGCATCATGCCCGGCGGACCGGCCATCGGCATGGGCGGGTATTGAGCGTAACCTTGCGGCGGATATCCGGGCGGCATCGGTACCGGCATCGGCTGCGGAGCGGGAGCGGCGGCCGGTTTTGTCGGACCGGACGACTTGAGAATCTGTTTCTTGCGATGCTCTTCGGTCGCCTTTTTCTTGGCCGCCTTCTCCTGCTTGTCGACGGCAAACTGCCGGGCCAACTCGGGGCTGGCCTCCAAAATCTGTCGCAGTTTCGCGTCGGCACGACTGTCCAAGCGGATGTCGGTCAGTTCGCCCATCGTGTCCTTGGCGTCTTCGGCCTGTTTGGCGAGCGACTCCTCGGTCACATCTTCCTTGAAGATCTTGATCCGCCGGAGTTCGCCCAGCACTTCATCGACGCTCGCCGGACGATCGGCCGGTTTCTTTTTGAGCAGCTTCGCGATCAGGCGGTCCATCTCCGGCGTGACATTCTTGTTGAACTCGGAGCAATTCGGCGGTTCGGTCCGCAGGTGCTTTCGCAGCAGTTCCTCGGGAGTCGGCGCCTGAAACGGAGTCTTTCCGGTCAGCACCTCAAAAAACATGATGCCCAGGCTGTAGAGGTCTGTCTGAAACGTCGGCGTCTGCTTGTTGATCGTCTCGGGCGCGATGTAGGTTCGCGTTCCCTGAATCGTCTTCTGCTTGCCGCCGCCGATCATCTTCGAGAAGCCCTTGATCTCCTTGCTGGAGAGTGAGAAATCGACCAGCCGAATCTCGCCCACCTTGTTCATCAGCACATTGTCGGGCTTCATGTCGCGGTGAACCCAGCCCTTGGCGTGGACGTGCGACAGCGCCTGGCAGACGCTTTCAAACAACCGGCGGGCGCGGACGTGAACCGAGGCCATGTCCGACTTGATCTGCAGTTTGACGTTGGCGGCGCGGAAGTGCTCCATCGTCATGTACGTGTTGTCGCGGTTCGACGAATACTTCTCGAACTTGATGATCATCGGATGATCGAGCGACTTCAGCACGTCGGCTTCGTGCTTGAGTCCGGCCTTGTTCTCCTTGAAATCCGGGTTGTCCGCCTTCAGGAGTTTCATCGCCAGATGACGGCCCGAGGCCTGCTCAACGACTTCCCAGACCTGGCTGCTGCCACCGGTGGCGATGCACATCACGAGCTTGTAAACGCCGTCGATCAGTTCTTCGTCGGACACAGTACCATCCTCGATGATTCATCCACGCAAGACCCGCCACCGAGTCGAACTCAATGGCCACCGGTCGAACTCAGAAGCCAACCGCCTTCGATTTCGTCGTGCCCGTTTCTCCCGCACTGGGGGCGGGCAAAGTCCCCTGACCCGTCGCGGCGGTCGCCGCAGCCGAGGGCTTCAACTGAAACGCATCGCCCAGTTGGTGTGAGGTCTCGTAGATCACTTCGTCACCCTCGGCGAACGGGCCGCTCACAAACAGACGCTTCGTACCGACGGAGCCCATCAAGACCACGGGCACATCGCGCACGGTGGTCTGCCGCACGACCTGCACCTTGCGCTGGCCATCCGGCAGATTGCCGATCGCGCTGGAGGGGACTTCCATCACCGGCTGACGCGGAATGAGCGGCACGTAAACCGTCTGGCCGGCCTTGTAGTTGCCGACTCCATTCTCGATCACCACGATGGCCGAGGCCACCGAGTCGAACAACTCGCGCAGCGCATCGAACCGAGTGTGCAGCGGCACGACGGCGTCGATCTTGCCCTCCACCTCGGCAGTCTCGATCTTCAGCGAGAACGGCTTCCCCGACTCGGCCGCGGCGCGTTCGACGGGAATCTCCACTTTCAATTTGCTGACATCCACCACGATTGCGACGGGATCGCCCGCTTTGACAAACTGGCCTTCGACGACCAGCAGTCGCTGCAGCTCACCCGCGAACGGTGCGCGGATGCTGCACGAATCGAGATAGTGCTTGGCCAGTTCGACCTCGGCCTTGGCAACGTCGAGCTTCGCCTGGGCCAGTGCCTTCTGAGTCTCATCCTTGTCGGCGACCAGTTTCTGCTCGTTCGTCGCCACTTTGAACACCGCTTCCGCCCGCTGCACATTCAGTTTGGGAACCGTCGTGTCGAGCCGTACGATCTCCGCCTGCGGCTGCAACTTGCCGTTCAACTTCCCCTGGGCCTGTTTCACAATCCCATCGAACGGCGCGGTGAGCGTGATCGACTGGACCGGTTCGACGGCCAGCGAAACGCGATACTTGCGAGGATCGATGACCTGCCCGGCTTCCTTTTTGACGATCACCTGATCGCCCGCCGCTGCCACCGGCAACGCCCCCTTCGCTTCGGGCTTGTCGGTCTTGGCATCCTGACCGAGCGACGTCAATCCGATCCAGGTCACACCCAACGCGACCGCGCACGCGCCAAAAAACACGATTCGTTGCCGAGACATTTTGCACCCACCCTTCGCCGCGAGATGACATTCAAACCCCGCTCTGAACAGCGGGAATCAGACGGACGGCTAAGCTACGTCTCGCCTCCAAGACTGTCAACGAGCCGCGCGACCCGGGAGTTGTTTGCCACCCCGTCCCGTTCCAATTCTGGAGCGCCACTTCTCCGGGGCGGCTTGCCGCATCGGGGCCGTTCGATCAAGATGCCGCGGCCTTGAAACGACGGATCAAACGGATTTGTCCGTATCGAAATCGCCGACCCATGGACCTGAAAGGATGTCGTCTTGAATTCGCTCTTCCTTGGACTGATGCTCGCCGCGGCGAGTCCCTCCGCCATCGAGGTCCCCGCCGGGACCGAACTGCAATACTCCGGAACGCTCAGCCAGAAGTCGAAGGGGGGCGTGACTGAGGCCAAGTCGTTTTCGATCTACGCCCTGACGATCGCCGGCGACGACGGAACCACCCAACTCGCGTGGAGCCTCGAAGAACGCGGGGGTGGAGGCTGGGCGTGGCCCGAACGATTCGGACTCCTCGCGCCGGGATCGGCCGACAAGACGAAGACGCGTCCGATTCGCTTGCTGCACATGCACGATGGCATTCAGGAGCCCCTGCCCGTCCGCTCGCCGGTGTTTGAATTCAAGGAGAAGCTGGCGGCGGAGGCCTCGTGGTCGGATGGCCGGTACGAATACCTGGTGACGCGCAAACGCAAGGTCAAGGACCGCGACTGCTGGCAGGTCGAAGTCACCTCGAACATCGGCCGCGCGCAGACGATCATCGTCGAAGCGGCCACCGGAGTGCTGGTCTCGCTCGACGAGAAAGTCTTCAGGGGACAGGGCGATGAATTCCAACTGAAGCTCGAACTCCAGTCGCAGCAGACGCCACCGGCCAACGAACTGAGCCAGTCGCGCGCGGCGTTCGACGCGCTGCGCGAGTTGCAATCGTCGCTCGGCCGCACCGGCGAGCAGAAGATCGTCGAACTGACTGCCGCGCAGTTGAAGGCCGCTCAAACGGCGATCGGCGGGATCGAGAAAAAGGCGAACGGGACGCCGTGGGCCAAACTGACGGGCGTCATCGCGCGCGATCTGACTCAGCAGCAGCAACGCCTCGAAGGAGTTGCCGGCCTTGAAAAGAAATTCGTGGGACAGCCCGCTCCCAAGCCAACGCTCAAGCTGGCGAATGGCACCGCGGTTCCCGAGGCTGATCTCACAGACAAGGTCGTCGTACTGCACTTCTGGGAATACCGGGGCGAGGGACTGTCCGAACCGTATGGCCAGATCGGCTATCTCGAATTTCTGAACAACAAGCGGAAGAAGTTGGGAGTGAAAGTGATCGGCATCAACGTCGATCCCCGTTTCGCCGAAGCCGACAAGGCGGGCGCGGCGGCCCGCACGCAAAAGAAGCTGCAGGACTTCATGAACCTCGACTACGTCGTGGCATCGGATGACGGAACGGTCCTGACACAGTTCGGCGACCCGCGCACCCTCGGCTCCCCCCTGCCCCTCTGGGTCGTGATCGGCCACGACGGCAAGGTGACTCATTACCACATCGGCTTCTACGACATCCGCCCCGACGAGGGCCTGAAGCAACTCGACGAAGCAGTCGTCGAAGCACTGCGAAAGCAGAAGGCGAAGTAGAGCAGTTTTCGTAGGACGACCCGTCTTTCCACGATTGGCCCCATCTGCTATCAACCGGCCGAAACTGCCGGTCGATTGTCGAGCGGTGGGTTGTTTCGTCGCGCGAAGGATCGCGCAGGAAAGTCGCCATGACACGGACGTTGCTGCTCGGCGCGGGAAGTTTGTGGCTCGTGCTGTTGGCGGGCTGTTCCAGCGGACCGCCGGGGCCTCGTACCACTTATACGTCCGCCCCGCCCGCGCGAACCGGCTTGCCCGGCACTCGGCCGCCGGTGGCCAATCAGCCGGTGATCTCTCCGACGGGAGCGGCTTCGTCGGTGAAGGTCGTCCCGTTCGCGGCCATTCCCAAACACGCGATGATTCAGGTGCAGAACGGCACTCCGCTTGGAAACGGAGCCCAAGCCCGCAATGGTGTTCGGCCACTGGCGCTGCTCGCCGCGAACGAACGGATGATCGACGGCCACTCGATGCCGCTCATCCAGAGCGAGTCTCAACTGCCGCGCGGCAGTGGTGCCGCTCCACGCAGGCAGGCGACCGAACCCGGATTTCCCTCATCCGATGCCCGCGTTCCCGATCTTCCCTCGACGCCGCAGGAAGACTTGAAGTATCGCGGCGGGCGGACGATCCGCGATCTGAGCTATGTCAATCTCTACGTCGGCGGTCAGGACGCGTGGGATCCGACGGACTGGCGGAGCATCGACAAGGCTCTCGCCGCCGCGATGGCCGATCCGTATTTGAACAACGTCATCGTGCAGTACTTCGGCAACCGACCGATCAGTTCGACGTTCAAGAGGTCGTACTTCCTCTCGGGCTGGCGACCGCAGTTCGTCGCCAAGGGGGACCTCGAACGACAGATTCGCAGCCTGCACGAGGGGGGAGCGTTCAACAGCTTTGACCTGCCCAACACGATCATCAACGTCATGCTGCCGCGCGGCACGGTCCTCGGCGATCCCAACGGCGGGGAAGAGGCCGAGGATTCGACCGGTGGTCTCGGCGGATACCACGGCTCCGTCCATATCGATGCCACGACGATCTATTACTCGACGGCCGTCTACTCCGAACGACTGCCGAATGGCGGAACGAACGGCGTCCCGGTCTTTGACCAGAACTGGAAGAACGTCGTCGCGACGATGTATCACGAGTTGCAGGAGGCCCGCACCGACCCGGACGTCGACGACGCAATCCGCGACGGCACGACAGCCGGCACGCGGTTTCTGGGCTGGACCTCCGACAGCGGCCTCGAAATCGGCGACTATCCGATCGCCGAAGCCCGCCAGTTGAAACAGGTCTTTGTCGAAGTCCCGCTCGCCGACGGCAGCGGCCTCGTCCCCGTTCAGCTTCAGTACTCGAACTTCGTCCACGGGCCGGAAGGTCCGATCCCCTACCCTCACGGTCTGGAACCCCCTCCCAACAACCCGCCGCCTACGCCTCCCGTCACGACCGATCCCGAACTGGCCAAGGTGATCGCTCAATGGAACCAACTCGAAGACTTCGTCAAGAAGGCGATCGTGCGGCTGGCGAATTCGAGATAGCACGACGAGTCTGCGCTTCGGGCGTCAGCCCTCTTCGCATCCTGCCTTCGGAGCGGGGGGCGTGAGCCCCCGGAATGTGCGTGTATTGGTGTTGTTGCCTGATTGAGGGGGGTGACGCCCCCCGCGCCG
>JANODP010000132.1:0-13572 GCA_031412755.1 Schlesneria sp.
GCTTCCGCTGCTGGTTTCCACTTTTGGTGTGCTTTTGCATTCTTCAAGCGTTTCCCGATCCACGTTACAAACGCAGGAATATCGTCGAGCGTGCATCGAACTGCGAACGAGGCCAGCCACGACTGGCTGTGATCCATTTCGCGAGAATGGCGCTCTAAGTCCGTCGCTACCGCCCTGCACAGCCCTACCTGCAATCGCACGCGGTCATTCTCATTCTTCTTGGTTTCGTTGTTTCCCAAGGGTATTCCTCGCTTTCGTGTTTCGTGACTAGCCAATAACCATCGGAACTCTATCGGCCGTCTCATGACTGTTTTTTATTCGCTGTGACTATTTTTTGCAACTTCTCTTTGGTCGAGGCTGCTGCTGTGGGGTTGTCTGCTGCAATCCTTCACAAGAAAGGCACTCTGATTCTGACGTCGTTCGTCTTTGCCGTCTTCGTCCGTCGCGGTCAGGGAACCCCTTTCACGAGCCCTAACCGCGACGGACGAAGACGGCAGACTGAAACCGGCAGGGAGCGACGCGAACGCAATTCAACAAGGTCGGCTGCGCCGCTGAAGAGTTTGTTTAGAAGAGCCCTTCCGCTCGGGGCCGAATCCGGCAGGGGGGCGGCCATTGCGACATTGCTGGAACACGCTTTGACTCCATCGACTGTGGAGCGGTACCCTACGTTTCGACTTCAACGAGTCATTGCTCTCGATCATCCCGGTCGACGTGGAACCACCGAGGACGTTCTGTAGACCGCGGGTTTTATGTCGTAGGCGACAATTTGGTGGCGGCGGACAGAATGGCCACATCCTTCCTGAAGCGATTTGAAGTGCTCCCGAGTTCCTATGCAGACGGTGCAACTGACGCGACTACTTTGTGATTTTACTCAGAGAAGTTGAATGCGAAGACACGAAGAATCCCGAGACAGCGAGTTTGAACGAATGGTGAAACTCGGTGAAGACAATCTTGAGTGTCTTCGTCAAATGAGTAGCTGGTGCAGCCATGCAGAAATGGAGCTACAGTCGGCTGGCCTGTATGCGCAAATGACGGGACTTCCCATAGCGACCTACAGCATAGGTTGCCAGCACGTACAGGGTGGTTCGCAAGCAATGAATCTTCGCTGGATATTCACCGAATTCTTGGTGAAGAACTGTGCTGGCTGTCCGCATCACACCCCAACTGGTGATGCTTCGTGGGGACAAGCGATCATCGACAAAAACGGGCTGGACGTTCAAAAACGCGAGCAAGCGGCTAAAGAAGAAGCAGATCGCGTGTTTCGACTCCGCTCCGAAATGCGATCAGCATCCAGAAGAGTAAGTGCAGACGCACCGCCGGAGTCTCACCGCATTCTCGATTTTCTCGAAGCCATATTCTCCGAAGTTGAAACCGAACAAGATGCGGCATCCGAACGCCTTCAACAGGCTGCTCGCCTCGCTCCCGATCTTTTTTCCGATGCAGCAATCGATTTACTTCTGGTGCTTGCAGCTACCGACGCCTTCGCGGAGCGGATTCTTCCGGTGTGCGCTGAAATTGCTAGCAGACGCTCTGATTTATGTTCTCGCATTGATCAAATGGCAATTGTCAACATCGAGAATGGACTACATCCCGAGCTTTCGGCTTCGATACTTGATCGACCCAATGATCCGATTGCTTACCCGCTAAGCAATGCAGCAATCGAAAAACTCCTCCTCTCGCAGAACCATTACCGTCCCATCGGAGGATGGAAGCACGACCAGCCTGATTACTCTCACAGTACCGCCGTGATTGTACGTTGTTTTGATGCCAATCCAGAGAGTGTTCAGAGCATTATTCGCCGCGAACTAAAGAACGGGGACGACGTCGTACGCGTTCAATTGAGCGGGGCTGTCAAGAACATCCAGAAGGATCGACCTCAACTCGCTCTCAATCTTCTTCAAGATCTCCTTCAATCACTGGAGCGGTACGAAGATGATCATTTCGGCGAGACGCCGTCGGGGCAGATTATCCACGTTTTGCAATCGGCTTTTCGTCACTCAGCCAAGGAGGTTGATCATTTTCTTGCGCAGTCAATGACACGTGTTCGCGAAACCGTCCAAGAAGATATCGTTCGCATTTACCGCGATCAGTTTTTTGACCGGAGCCTAAGTTGGAATGAACGACGTGAGCATCGAGATCGACGTGAGATTACGGAACAGGAAAAACTTGCAATTCACCGTCTATTCGAGTGGGCTAAAGACAGTCAGTTTGATATCGACATTCGAGTCAGTACCCTCGAATCGCTCGAAATCGCCTGCAAATACGCAACGGAAGGCGTGCTAAGTCATTTTGATTCACTGCTCGGCTACACTGCTATCGTCAATGGCGAACCACATCCGCCCCCCGCGCCGCCGAAGATTCTGCTACCTGGCGAGACGCAAGATCCTCAACTTGAGCAGCTGAAACAGTTCAGCCGTAACCAGCAATGGGGATTCTTCAAACAACGATTACAGAAGTGCTTGGAAGAGCTTTGCGAGGCGAGGCCGTCAGAAGTATTCGATTCAGTCTATCGCTGCTTGAGTGAACCGTCGGCATACCTTGAAGATGGCTTCAAGGCGTGCTGCATTTCGTTACTTGGTGAACTCGGCAAGGACTACTTGCTGCGCCCGCGAGTGTTGCCGCTAATTATGCGTGCATTGATGGATTACAGTTCGGCCTGGGTGCGTGCCAAGGCAATTGAAGCATCAATCGAGATGTTCTCCTATTCTAATGCCTCTCCACCAGCAAACCTTGTTGATACGATCATCGTGCACCTTCAGGATCCAAAGGTTGTTGTGCATCAAGCGGCACTTCGTGCAGTTTCACGGCGGTCTAGCTGGTTCGATGAGCGACAGTCGATTGAGGTTCTGAATTGTCTTCAATCACACCTAAATGCGTATCGTGATGACAAGTTCCAACTCGACGATATTTGCGATGGGATACTCACGGTATGTCCCGCAATCGAAGGATACAAGTTGATAGCATTACGCATGGTTGAGTCAATCCTGCCGACTGGAGAGGAGCTTGTGGACTCGAAGATTGCAAACAATCTGATGCGTTTCTGCGATGCAAGTGAGCGAATCGCACAATACGTTGCGAAGGATATCGCCTCGTACTTGGCACGGCATGATCGGGATCATCACAACTACTACGGACATTCAAATCGGGGCCGAATGTTTGAATGGTTGCACGAACTGCCACTAGAAATATATCAACGCGCAGTAGAGGATATCTTGGCCTCTGCCACAGAACTAGCTAAACGTGATGCATGGGAATCCTCCCATTTTGCTAGTCTTTTTGCGCATTTGCGCGATTTTCGAAATGAGCAAGTTGTGTGGGAGACCGCAGCCAATTCTCTACCTGAAGAACCAAGGTGCGAATCGTTCCGCGCCGAATTACGGCAATTCGCCAACATTGCTTCTACAAACGTTTCACTACAATCCGCTAAACCAGAAGTAGTCAACCTATGAATTGCGACCAGAGAGGTTGAAACGTTATGCGAGAATCGGAATTGCAGTTAGCGCATGCTTCCAATTCAATGGCACTTATTCATGACATTCGCAACGTTGTGAGTTCGATAACTGTGCGTAGTACTGATTGCATTCAACAGGTGGAGGGTCTCGTCAATCGAATTGACGAGACCCTCAGATGTACGCCGGATGCGTACGTGCCCGTAGAATGGTCGGTCATGGCAGCTGGACTTCGTGTGATAACTAGTCAAGTTGCTTGCTTGGCAATCGCTCAGAGCTGTGAGGGCGACTTGGTTACCGCACGCGCCAGGAACGCGGTCTTATTTGGTGAACTGTGCCGTCTCATATCGCCGGATTTCGTACGATTACCAGAGGTCACGAAATCGACTCGTCAGGTATTGCTCCAAAATGGTGAATGCGACTTCGACCGGATGCGCGCCTTTCTGATGATGATCCCACTGGCCCCTTTGTATTGGCATACGAGAGAATCTCAGTTCTCGCCGGAAGCTGGGTCCGAGACACCGGAGTCGGCACCAAGCCCTATGTTGCGGGTAATTGTATTCTTGGATCATGCCCCGCTCGCAAGTCCGCAACTCCTGAATGCAAGCCTTATTTACCCCTTGGTTTTTCGCGTTCGCGGACTTACATGGCCCACTGAAGCGATTCGCCTTCGGCTCGACTTACTCACGACGTGTCCCCAGAGTGAGTTCTCAGTTTCCGAGTTTTCTTTGGACAAGCCAAGTTGTATTGAGGACGGCGAATACCAAGGCGAATTGGCGGGCCACATCAAGTTCAACTCGGGACAGGGTAGCTCACTGGATGATCTCGTGTTTGCAGTACGCGCAGCATTCGAGATACCTGACGGGGATTTCACGGAAATCCCGGTAATTGGGCACAACGAACTCCGGCTTCGAGTTGTCAGTGAAGGCAGATCACCGTTGATGACGGGCAATCGAATTCTCGACCGACACATTGTGGAGCTTGTGACAAGGCTGATTTCTGCATGTCCACGGGTGCGTGACGAACTGCATGACTTGCTAGATATGCTTCAGGCTCTTACTCGACTCCTTGCCACTTTTGCTCAAGAAGCGATCTACAAGGGACGCAGTAGTGTCGCAGAGAAGGAGTTTCAAAAAACTGTGCTTCGAGGGCTTAGAATGGTGCTCGGACAAGATGTGCAAGAACACCCACGCCAAGCCGGAGGCATTCCAGACGTTAGGTTTCGAGGTGTGATCGTCGAGCTAAAAGTTGAAAAGGAGAACGGTGATCGCAAGCACATCTCAAAAAAATACACGGCACAACCTACTCAATACGCTGGAGTCGAGGCGAGACAGGTTAGCATCCTGCTCGTACTCGACTTGTCGAGCAAAGAGAAGCCGCCTGGGGACATTCGGAATGATGTTTTACTGACTGATGTTGAGACGCACGGGGGAGACGACGTATCCAAAGGATTTCCATCCAAGGCATTTGTCTTCGTGATTAATGGAAACATGAAGAGTCCCTCTTCTTACTCAAGATGATTTCCGCCTCTCTTCTGCCATTCGCTGATTCTTGTCGATCCACGGGCGAGGTGGGTATCAAAGTCGAAGCAACGGCGTCTTCAGACAATTTCGTTTTCGCGGAGAGATTTCGAGCGCAAGCCGACAGCGTCGGCTACGGTCCGCTCCAATCTTCCACCGCCAATCCGATGACTCTGGCAAACTCGCGGACATTGTTTGTCACGAGTGTCACGCCCAGGCTAAGAGTGTGAGCGGCGATCATGGTGTCGAGTGGGCCGATGGGAGTTCCGCGAGACTCCAAGTCGGAACGGACAGTTCCGTAGAGCCGCGCGGCGTCTTCATGAAACTCCAAGACGGCAACCGTCGTGAGGAACGCATCAATGACGGTATGGTTCTTGGGCGGGTCGCTGCTCTTGTCGGCACCGTAGCGAAGTTCGGCCAATGTCACCGCCGAAATGCCGACTTCGCCAGGCTGAGTTTGATGCAGGCGTTGAAGTATGGAAGGGAACTTCCTGCGGAAGATGAACACGCAGATGTTGGTGTCGAGCAGATACTTCACTCGAAAATCGCCTCACGTTGCTGTTCAGGGGGTTGGTTGCGATCCCGCATGAAGTCGTCTGTCACGAGATCGAGACTTTTCTCCAGAACCTCCCAAGGGTTGGCATCCGTGGGAATTAGCAGGACGGAGCGACCCATCCGTTTCAGAATGACCTCAGACCCGTCAACCAGAAAGCCCTCCGGCAGCCGCACGGTTTGACTGTGTCCTTCGGTTTTGACAGTTGCGGTCACCATGATTCGTATCCTTGGAGATTCATTCATCAACGCGAGCGATTCTACGGCCGGATCGCATCACCAGCAATTCCTGTTTCGGAACGTCGAACACCGCTTCTCAAAGAAGTGTCAAACTGTCCGATGAGGAGAAGGATACTTTGCCGAACAGGTTCAGGCAGATTCGGCCACAATTCCACCAACCGCGTCAACTCGGGAGAGAGTTGCAGCGCCGGTGCAGCGCTGGTTGTGAGTTTTCCGGTTTTTGGCTTGGTATCCGATGAGGTCTCGAATCCAGTATCGCCCAATCCGACCGTTCGCAACCCCTCGCCAAACGAGGGGTTTTTCGTTTGCCGTCTCTTTCTGTTGAGGCACCTTGCGAACGTTTTCAGCAACCGGCTGCTTCGAGGACCGTCATCATCGTCGCATTTGACGATCAGCCCTTCCGCTTGGGCCGAGGCGGCGAGCGGAGCTACTTCACCGGGTAGACCTTCAGGACTTCGTCGCCGTAGTGGTTGATGACTTTCACGGCGATCTTGCCCGACTTCGGTTTGGGGAACGGCTGACTGGTGGTCGAGTACAACGCGGACCACGCGGCCTCGTCGATGTCGGCCTTCAGGGCGCGCTTCAGTTTGTCGTAGGGCTGCTCGGCACCGGTGAAGTAAGCGTGCCGAACAAAAAAACTCTCGCCGTCGTAGTCGGTGTCGATGAACCAGCAGGCGATGTCGTCGGTGGAGTGGCTGCGGATTTCGCCCGTCGTCGGGTCATAGACATCGACGCCTTTGATTTCGACTTGCCACGAAGAGGAAGAGGGATCGACCACCGATTTCACAGATGACACAGATAAGACAGAAGGGGAAGAAGAGGGAGAAGCAGAGGCAGAGGATTTTGACTTTGACTTGGCCTTCTTCCCATCTGTGTGATCCGTGAAATCTGTGCCATCCGTGGTTTCCACTCTTCGCAGTTCGATATCCGGTTCGCCGAAGACCATGAACAGGTTGCCTGCTCCGGTCTTCTTGAGCAGTTCGTCGCCCATGCTGAGGTCGGGGTTCATGCGGCAGATTTCGACGCGGAGCTTGCCGTAGTTCTTCAGGTCCAGATCGACGTGCGGGTCGAAGGCGAAGCCGAGAACGTAAAGCAGGTCGAAGCCGACTCCGCGCAGGGCCTCCTTGGCCGCTTCCTTCACCAGTTCGGGGCCGACCGTGCCGTGTTCGGGGCCGATGCAGATGGCGACTCGTTTGGAGTCTCCGTTGGCGTCGGTGAACTCGCCCGAGGCGTGCAGCCATTCCCCGGCGAACGGTTCGAGCGTGTCGAACTTCAGGCGTTCCTTCTTGTCGCGCGCCTGAATACCCGCCTTGCGCAGGTTGTCGATGATCATCGTGCCGAACTGGTCGGGACCGATCACGCGGACGGAGAGACCGTCCTTGCCGGCCGCTCGTTCCTTCTTCTGCTCGACGGTCAGGCGGCGATGTGGGGATAGACTTTCGACGGTGAACGGACCGGTGACGCGGACCTTGCTGTTGTCTTCCGTCGTTCGAAATGAAATTTGTCCGCAGAAATTCTCCGCTCCGAAGACCTCGTCCATCACCGATCTCACGAGATGCACGTTCTCGTCGCCGATCTGGACGAAGACGGAGCCGGTTTCGGTGAGCAGGTCGCGGGCGGAGGTCAGGCGGTCGCGCAGGTAGGCCAGGTAGCTGTGAATGCCCAGCTCCCACGTGTCGCGGAAGGCGCGCACCTGTTCGGGCTGCCGCGTCGCGTCCTCGGCCTTGCCGTCCTTCACGTCCCGCTTGCGAGTGCTCACCTGCCAGTTGCTGCCGAACTTGATCCCGTACGGCGGATCGAAGTAGATCGTCTGCACCTGACCCTTCAAGCCCTCCTTCTCCGCCAGACTGGTCATCACCGCCAGACTGTCCCCCAGAATCATCCGGTTCGACCAGTGCTGGTCGTGATGGTAGAAGTCCACCTTCTTGTCGAACGTGTCGATCCCGTTGAAGTCGGCAAACAGATCGAGCTGCTTTTCGCTCGCCTCGGGCTGAGGCTGCCGAGCCTTCAGGTCTTCAATGATGGCCTGCGGGTGGATCTTCTCCTGAATGTAAATCGGCACAACGGGGACTTCGAGCGGCTTGGCGTCCTGCTCGTCTTTCCCCTTCCAGACCAACTGCGGATCGAGCGACACGTCGTGCGGATAGAGCTTCGGCGCGACGGGTTGCTCGGGCATGAAGTCCCGAAGCTGCTCGGTCGGAATGTTCTTCCGCGTGTCGCTGTGCTTGATGGCCTCAACCGGGATCGAGGTCTTCACGGGTTTCTTTTTGGGCATGGCTCAATCAGGGTTCGTCGTGGGGAATGAGTGGTTCGAGAGCCACGATCAGCGGATCAATGTCGTGGGTGACGATCTGCCAGATCTTGGCGAGATCGATCCGGCCGTAATCATGCACGAGCCGGTGTCGCAGGCCGATCATCCCGGCCCAGGCGATCTCCGCATGAGCGGTGCAAAACTCTGCCGAAACCCTGGAGGCCGCTTCGCCGATGACCTGCAAGACGTGCAGTGTGGCATTCTGTCGCAGGTCGTCCGTCAGGAACGCCTCGTAGGTGACGCCGCGACAGAACTCATGCACCTTGCGTGCGCCCAGCAGCATGTCCAGCAGCAACGCATCGTCACGCCACATACAGCACCCGCGCGCTTTGCAGAATGTGCTTTCGGCGAATGTAGTTCTCGCTTTGTTCGATGCTGGGCCTGTCCACGACATCGGCCTTCCGTCCCAGCAGGCGCGTCAGAGCCGCTTCCAACTCGGACAGCTTGGACATCCACGGTCCGACATCGTTGTTCCGGAACGTAACCAGAAAATCGACATCGCTGTCGGCTTGGAAATCGTCCCGCAACACCGAGCCGAACACCGCCAACTCCTGCACGTCGAATCGGCGGCAGAGTTCGGCGAGGTCTTCACCCGATAGCATCAGGCGCGGCAACGGCGGATCGGCGAGAAGGCTCATGCTGGTCTCCGGACAAGGCCTAGCGGACACGACACGGGACAGTTGGCAGTTTAATGACTCGGGAGTTTGAACGCGACAGGCGGTTCGCCATGCAGAAAACCTCGGATCGCATTCGCGGCGTCCCACGGGTCGCTGATTTCCAAGAAGTCCCAGCGGCCGAAGCTCCCTTCGTTGTTGACTGCGGGAATCCAGAGCGTTCGCGCCGTCGAGACTTTCGCGGCCTTGTCCTTCTTCCGCTCGCCGGTCACTTCGAGAATCAGGTTCAGCAGATCGTCGGGGCCGTGGCCGTCGTCAATGCACGCCACGAAGTCCGGGATGTACCGCTTCTCGTCGCCGTTGAGGTTGTACGGGATGAAGAAGCCCAGATTGTGGTTCTTCACGTAGCGGACGACTTCGGGCAGATCGTCTTCCAGCGTCTGGGCCAGCTTCTGCTCCCACGAATCGGTATCACAGACGACGTGCGAAATGTGGCACTTCCCAGCATCAGTGGCATAGACCGGCCGCGTCGTGTCAAAGTCCACCCACCGCGTCGAACCGAGCGTGTCATACGGTTGCAGGATCGGTCGCAGGATGCGGCGTTGTCCGTTCTCGCCGTCGGCCCGCACGATGGCTTGATAGATGCGGTCCGACGCATCGTGAGCGAACTCGGTCAGCAACAACAGTTGCGGAAACGTGTTTCCCTTGCAGGTGACGCAGTCGGCGAGCCAATGCTTGGCGATGTCGAGCAGTTGCGGAAACCGCCACGCCTGAACTTCGTGGTCCCACTTGTGGACCTTGCCCTTCTCAGTCTTCGTCGCTTCAGAGCGCTTTTCGCAGTCACCCCGGAAATACTTCTCCAACGTGAGCTTGGCCAGTTTGAAGGCGACCTCTTGCGGTCGATGGTCGCGTAGTTCGTCGAGCTTGTGGATGCTCGATTGTCCAACGATCGGCGCGTTCTCGGTCTTGAGCGGCAGGTCTTGTGTCGAAAGTGCCAACCGCGAATCGGCCGTGAACTCGTACTGCAACTCGGCCTCTTCGATGTCGTACCGATAACCGAGCAGCCGCGGGAAGGTGATCTCGCAACCGATCCGGTTTTCGAGTGACCGGACGCGCGTCGGCATCGGTCCCGGTTTCACGTCCGGCCCCGCCCCCGAACAAGGAATGAACGAGAACGGCACGCCGTAGACCTCGGCGTATTCGGGGTCGAACAGGCCTTCATCGTTGACCGAGTAACTCATTCGTCGCAGCCCGCGTCCGACCACCTGCTCACACAAAAGCTGCGTTCCGAAGGCTCTCACGCCGAGAATGTGCGTCACGGTGTTGGCGTCCCAGGAGTCCCGCGTGGACCACGAAAATGCACACAACTACTCCACGAACGGATGCGCCTGCTGAGCGACAGCGACGATCTGGTCCAGTTTTTCGACGACTTCGGCGTCGATGTCTGCTGCGGTGAGGAAACGGGCGAGTTGGTGATAGTCCGTCTTGCGCATCAGGTTCGGCAACCCTTGACGCTGGTAGTACTCGGCGAACAACGGGTCGAGAAAATCGTCGGTGGCCTTCATGTTGATCCACCACGGGTCAAGCGGATTGCGCAGGGCGACCGGAGGAACACGATCATGGATCAACTCGTCCATCAGCTTCTTGCGTGGCGATGCGAAGAGTCCCGCCGGTTCTTCCCCCGCCGCAAAGGCCAGCAACGCCTGGGGCATGCAAAGGTAGTTTTCCAGTTCGCGTCGCCGCCACATCAGCCCGACGGCCCCCAGATCGGGCGGCAACGAACGTTCGAGGCGATCAAAGATGGCAATGCCCACAAGGTCCGGCTTCGCTTCGCGAATGCCGAAGAAATGCTTGCTGACATCACGCGGCTGATTGCAGACGGTGTGCAGGAAGGGTGCCTGCAAGTGCTCTGCGGCTGGGTGATTCAGTCGTTCGGCAAACGCGCGCAGAATACTCAGATCGGTGGAGCCTTTGAGATACAACACCCAGCCGCGCTGCTCGGCCTGATAGTAGTTCTCGAAGCCGATTTCTTTCAGTGCCTTGGCCGTTTGTTGACCTCGATCGTCAATCCGATGCGGCCGACCGACAAAGGAAATGACAACGTCGCGATCCGCCGCCTCGTTCAGCAGCACTTCGGAATGGCTGGCGGCGATGATCTGAGATCCCTGACGTTGAGCCACCTCTGTCAACAACTGGTAGGTTTGCCGCTGACGCAGGATTTCCAAGTGCGCATCAGGTTCGTCGAGCAACAATACCGTGCCGGGATTGGCATATAGGTAAGCCAGCAGCAGAAGAGTCTGCTGCAAACCCCGCCCCGAGCAGGACAGGTCGAGCGTCGTCTTTCGTTGCTGGTATCCCATCACGATTTCACTGCGTTCGGGAATCAACGTGGGAGTCAGCAGTGTGATTCCAAACAGGTCCAAGATTCGTGCCTTGATGTTCTCCCAACAACCAACCAAGTTCGGATCTTGGACAATCTGATAGCAGAGGTTTCTCAGCACCTGTGCCGTCTGTCCCTGGCCGATCAGAAAACTGACTTCGCCCGTTTGCTTGATGAACTCGCGGTCGGAAAGCCCGGACATGGGGGGGAGATACGCAACCTTCGTCTTGGCTGCGGCATCGGGAAGTTCTGAGAACTTGGCCTGCTTGACCTGCACGTCCTCGTAGCCCGGCAGTCGCAGTGGACGGCAGGCGAACGATTCAGCGTTGCTGAAATCAAACTCCAATCCGCACGTCCAAAGTTTGTCGTCGGTGACCCCGCTCACCTCGATATCAATGCGAATGTTTTTTGTCCGAGACTTCGGCTTGGAGTCGGCACCGTTCATCTGCCGCTCACCTTCACGGACATGCAGGTCACGCCACAAGAGTTCGGCCGTCGGAATCGGAATCGGCACAAGGTCGCGGCGGTTGATGGTCACTCCCGGCCGCTTGTCGGGCGATGCCTTGCCGCCACGTTTCGCGTTCCACAACCGCAACCCGACATCCCAAAGCGCGAGGGCTTGAAGCGCGGTCGTCTTTCCCGAATTGTTTGGCCCGATCAAGACGACAGACTGGCCCAACTCGATTTGCGCCTCGCGGAAACTCTTAAAGTTGCGGATTGTCAAATTCGTCAGCATGTCATGCCTTTTGCCAATTCTGGCGAGTTCATTCCGAAGCAGATTCTCGGCGTTCCACGGGTCTGGAATTTCCGGCCGCGCCCAGCGACCGACTCTCCTTTCGTTGCTGGCGATAGGAATCCAGACCGTTCGCGCCGTCGAGACGTTCGTTGCCGAAGTGTCCCAATCTGGATGAGAACCTGACATCCTCGATCGGATGAGTTCCAGTGTTTCAGCAGGCGGGCCGTCGTCTTGGTGACGTGTTTGTAGCCACCTTCCCGCCACAGCTTCACCCGGTCACGGACTTGGTTGATGAAGACATTCTCTTCGACTCGATCTGCAACCCAGTCTTCGTCGAGAACGAGCTGTTTGCTCTTCCCCTTGGCCGTCTTCTTCGGTTTGGCAATCGGGATGAAGTACGAACTGACTCGGCGACCGGTGGCAATCTCATCCGTGATCCCGTGATCGCCAAACTTGAAGTGCCGGGACGGTTCCGCGAACGGGCCATTCAGAATTGGATTTTCAATGACCGGTGATGCCATCGGAAATGATGTCCATCCTGATGTGCTGCCGTGGCCGTTCTTGCGACGAAGCAAATTAGAGGCTGCATCTCATGGGATGTACAGCCAGCGTCAACGGCGTCGCAGCCAGACTCGGAGAGTGGGCGACGGGCTACGGTTTTGGGACGATTTCGATCTCGTATATTTTTGGCCAGTTCTTGCCGGTGACGAGCAGGCGGTCTTTGGTTTCGTCGTAGGCGATGCCGTTGAGGACGTCTTCCCGGCTCGATCTTTGTCGCGCGGGGTAGAGGTTGGTGAGGTCGATCCAGCCGAGAACTTCGCCGGACTCGGGGGAGATGCGGGCGATGCGGTCGGAGTACCAGACGTTGGCGAGGACCTCGCCCTTGCGGTATTCGAGTTCGTTCAGCTTTTCGAGCGGGCCGTTGGCCGCTCGTACCTTGACACGTTTCACGACGTCAAACGTCTTTGGATCGAGGAACCTCAGCGTCGAAGTGCCGTCGCTGAGGATCAGTCGTTTGCCGTCGTGAGTCAGGCCCCAGCCCTCGCCCGTGTACCGGAAGGTTGAGATCCGATTGAACGTCTGCGGGTCGTAGACGATTCCCAACCGGTTCTGCCAGGTCAGTTGGTAGAGCTTGCCGTCGAGGATCGTGATTCCCTCGCCGAAGAGGGCCGAGTCGAGCGGCACGAGTTGTTCGATGCGGCCGGACGCCAACTCAATCCGGCGCAAAGAGGACTCCCCCTTCTTGCCGGTTCCTTCGTACAGTCGGTCGTCGGTGAAGACCAATCCCTGGGTGAAGGCGGTCGCATCGTGAGGGTACTCGGCCACGACCCGGAATCCGGCGACGGCTCCCTTCGGCTCCCGTTTGAACTGGGCAGCGGCGGTGAAACCGATCACTCCCACGGCCAGCAGCGCCAAGGCGGCGAAGCGCCAACTGCGGGAGATCCGTTGCTGGTGAGGAGGCATCGTGGAGGACTGGTTCATTCAAAACCCATTCCGTCAAAACAGGGCCGCGGTCAGGAAGACGGGCCTTTGCAAGCCGAGGGCAATTCACGCCGGCCGAGACTACTGTGACGAGAGTCACTCGAATCGTCCAGACGAATGTCCTGTTTGAAGGTTGGTGGCTGGAGGAGCCGCGAGGATGCGGCATTGTCGGCGTTCCAGCCATTCAAACAGCCTATTTCTCGGCCGGATGGTTCTTTACGGCAGGCGGCCTCGGCGGGGTAGTGCGTCAGTTTGAGTGGCACGCCCTGAGTCGTCGAAGGGCGTGGA
>JANODP010000133.1:0-5635 GCA_031412755.1 Schlesneria sp.
GTTGCTGCAAAGTGAGATCAAAACCTGGGCCGACAAGACCAACGCCAAACAACGCGGCGTCGATTGGCAATTCAAGATCACCGACGCCCGCACGAAGCTGAAGCGATTGTACCCCGTAATTAAGACTGGATGACGCACTAGCTTTGGCAATCAGGCTGCCGGAACGAGACGCCTCCTGTGGCGACTGTCCAGAGGAGAAGGAAACGCGGGAAGCGAGTTCAGGAAGTTCTCGCTTGTCGGGGATCAGCCTATCCCGCGTTTGTTCGATGCTACCGCTGGAGCGGCGATTCTCAACCAGCCGATCAGCCGACAGCCGCTGCCGTTGATGCCGCGAGTTTGTCCATTTTCGCCGAGTAGTGTCGGCTCATTTCGGCGTCCGAGTGACCGAGCATTGATTGCACGTTCTCGATTCCGAGTTGTTCGCGGATGCGAGTCGCTGCCGTATGCCTGAGCCAGTGAGGCGACCAGCAATGTTGTGATCGCCATTCTGAGGCAAGCCGACGATACTCGACCTGTTTGGCGTGCGAGAGCTTTTTGTCAATCTTCCGCAAATTGTCCGGCATGCCGAACGCAAGTTCGCAGCCTCGGGTGACGGCTCGACAATAGGCACAGCGAGTAATCGCAAACAGCCGCTTTTCGGGATCGGCCGACAGATACTTCGAGAGGATCAGTTGCGATTGCGGGCCGAAGTGCAACGTCCTGCTTTGTCCATGATGCTGGCACTTGTGATCGACCAGCGCGGCTTTCCAGACTTCGCCCGTCCGGTTGATCATGGCCGTGGTGAGCGACAGTAGCTCGCCGGAGCGAGCGCCGGTGTGCAACTGAACGTCGATCAGGTCGCGGACCAGCGGTTGAACGCGCTGGCGAACGGCTTCGATCTGGTCTTGATCGACGGCATGACGTGGCGCGTTGTCGTGGGCCTCGGTGCGACCGGAGAGCAGGGGGGCGACGGATTGCAGCCGCGTCAGAACGGCCACGTCGATCATCTCGTTCTCAACGGCGTGCTTGAAGATTCGGCGGATGCGTCCTGCCATCGTGTTGATGTTGGTGCGCGCCCAACCGAGTTCAACCATCTTGGCCCGAACGGCCTTCAACGCCAACGGGCCGAAGTCTTTCGCCGGGATCATGCCGTACAGTTCGCGCAGCACCTTCAGGCAGGAACGGTAGCAGTGAATCTCGGAAGTGGGCTTCCCGTTCTTGATGTAGTGGGTTTGGGCATGTGACCAAAACGAGAGACAGATTTCAGAGACGGACGGAACGAGATCGACGTGATCGGCGGCAAAAGCCTGCCTGCGTAGTTTCGCCATCGGATCGACCGGCAATTGCCCGGACGCTATCCGAGCGACCAGCGTACCGTAGCGAACGCGGCTTTGGTCGCTGACGTATTCGCCCAGGTAGTGATCCCGTCCGTCGATGCGGACACGCGCCTGCCCGGTGGGCTTGTGGAGCAGATAACTCGGCAGCTTTTTCTTTGCCAAAGAACGAACCGAACCTGAGACGTTCATGCGGTTTCCTTCAAAAGTGGTAGTCTACTACCACTGTTTTCAAGGTTTTCAGCCGCACTGACGAACGTCGTCAGGTATCGTAACTCTCGATTCGGTCTACTGTTCTGAAAAATCGGGCTGACAGGATTTGAACCTGCGACCTCTTGACCCCCAGTCAAGCGCGCTAGCCAAGCTGCGCCACAGCCCGCATGTTGGACTCAAGCGTGTCACTCGCGATTCGATTCGAGAGTCAGGCTCACCGTCCGCTACGAAATCGGACTATCGCAACGACCGTTGGACAATGCAAGTGCTCAACCCACACATTTGGGCTTGGCGATGAGAAAACACGCTTGGATGAGCCGCAGGATAGAAGTCACCCAACGGGATCAAACATTCAAACCTGGCAAACGGATCCAGCTTGGAAAGCCAGGCCGTGTTTCGCCATCGCAAGGAGCTTGGAGGGCCTGATCCCGAGCGTGAGGGGGAAAGCAGCGATTCCAGTCGAAGCCATCGTCGTCATTTTCGTCTTGGTAGCGGGTTGAGTCGTCTCAGGTCGAGAGCGTCCAGTGGAGAGAACTTGGCCGGCTTCACTGCCGGTTCGCTGGAGGCGGGCGATTCCGCGATTTCGGCCGGTGGAGTGAAGGCGACGATTTGCAGGTCGTCGATCGCCAACTCGCCCAGACCGTGGAGCGAGATGGTGACGGTCAGTTCCTGACTTTCGGGAACGGCACGCAGCAGTTCAAACGGTTGCCAGTCACGGGCCGTCTTCACTCGCCAGGCTCCGGTCTTGCCGAGCAGGCTGTCGTGAATCGTGGCGCCGTCGAGGCTACCGACGACGGTTTGTGACTGCTTCACCCAGCCGCTGATTCTGACGATCTGGCCGGCATGCACCGTCAGTGGTGGGGAGACCACGGTCACGGGAATCTTGTATAGCGACACCGGGGGTGGCTCGCCGGCAGCGGGTTGTGCGGCCAGTCGCAGGCTGTACTGCCCCTGCTTCGCGGACGGTTGAAGTTCGGCGACCGACTGCACTCCGGGAATGGCCCGCTGTTCATGACGCCATCCGGCGGCGATCAGTGTGTCGAGGTCTTCAAACTCACCCGACGGCAGTTTGTTGGAAGCTGCGGTCAGAGTCCGTTCGGGCACTCCGCGCATCAATCGCCAATGGGCGGGAAGAGTCTGAAACGAGAGGGCATACGGGCTGACGACGGGCGACGGCAACTTCTTGATCGCGTTCTCCCAGTGTGCCCGCTGGAGCATCCGCGCCAGTTGCATCGCATCGGCGGCATGTTGGCGAGCCGACTGGTATTGTTGCTGCCTCAAGGCTGCGACGGCGCTGGTGTCGTGATGCTTCGCCTGTTCCAGCAATCGCCGCGATTCGGGCAGGCCGACACCCATCTGCTGCAATTGCTGGTCGATCTGCCGCACTCGTTCGAGTTTCAATTGACACAGCTCGACGCACGCTGTTGCGCTCCGGTCCTGCATGGCAGAGATTCGTTTGTTGAGTTGCTCGACGGCACTTTGATCCGAGGTGATCAGGATCGCCGCCGTCTGGTCGAATCTCGGCAGGACGATCTTGATTCCGCCGGCCACGGTCTCGCGAGCCAGATTTTGCAGGCGGCCGGTCGTGGTGATTTCCCAGGCTGCCGCCGTTTCACCGCCGCCGGGAACGACGATCGTCGCGTTGCTGGCCGCCAATTGCCCGGGCACGAACTGCGATCGGCCCTCCAACCACATCGGCAAGAGCAGGGCACCGAATTCGGACCGAATCAAGGCGGCCGTCAGTTCGCGTTCGCGCTGCTTGTCGACCACTGTTTCGGCCTTCTTGTTGGTCGCCATTCCTCCGAGCAGGCTCTTCGTCATCGCGGGAGTTGCCGGCTCTGCGCGACGCGCATCAACCGTGAACGGGATCACCTGCACGGACGAACCCGTCGCCAGCCACGGTTCCAACAGAGCCAGTTCCAGATTGAGTTGCGTCAGCGTGAGCAACCGCTCGCGAGCGGCAGTCCCCTCACCATCGAGTGGCGTCGTGGTCCAATAGCCCACGCCTCGACAGCCGACGGCCAGCGCGGCGTAGACCTGCGCGCGAATCTGTTCGGGTTCGAGCAGCGGCGCGGTCCCGGCCAGGGACGCGAGGTCCATCAGTTCGGGAGACGGCTCCGTTTGAATCCACGTCCAGCAGAGCGTTCCCGGCCACGCACGATCCCGTTTTTGAATGAGCGACTCGCGGTAGTCGAGCAGCGTCACCTCGCTGTTCATCACGTGCCGACTGATTCCCAGCAGGTCGAGGTGCCGCGAACAGAGCCGTTCGTCGTCGGCGACGTCGGCCGCCAACGGTCGCTTGAAGGCGCGATCCGCATCGCGCACCTGATTGGTCCAGCTTTGCAGTCGAGGCCGCCCGTCCGCCGTGAGCCGCGCCCCCATCATCCAGAACAGAACGGACGCACTGCCCGGCGCGAACGGGAGCAGGCTGGCATCTTCGGAATCGAGCGGCTCGCCGGTGTTGTCCTTCGCGAAGGGGGGGACCGCGGTGAGCCAGAGTCCTTGTCGCCGCAGTGGCGCCGTGATCGCGGTCGCCTCCGTATCGGAGACCCAGGCCACGTTGAAGCCCGCCGCCGCCAGAGCCTCGGGACGTTCCTCGTGATGGACCGCGATTCGGGGAAAGAACGGCTGGTCTTCCACACGCAGTCGATGCAGACGAAATTCCACCGGCACCGTGCTGGATCGCTCTGAGCCCGTCTGGACCACCGAACGATCCGAACGCCGATCCAAGTCGACCGGCACAATCGGTCCGAACTGCAAGTCGTCCAACATCAACTCCGCCGTTCCCGAAGACAGGGTGCATCCGACGATGACTCGATCGACGAACATCGTCGCCGGATCGATCGCCATTCGTTTGCGCGCCCGCAGCAATCGAAGCTGATCGTTGACCGCCTTGTCCGACGTGCGGCACTTGAGCTGTTGCCAGCGGCCCGGCGTCTCATAGGCATCGCCCGTCACGATCATGCTCAGCGGCGCACCGGTCTCGGGATCGGTGAGTCCTCGAAAACCGATCCGCAGCGCCAGCAGCGCACCTGCGCGATCCGAACGGACCCACAAACTGGCTTCGAGTTCATCGAGGACCTGCGCGGTCGGAACCTCGTGCTCCAACCGCAACGGCACGTTTTCGCGGGCCACCTTCAGCCGGATGAACTCGGCTCCCCCGCGATGCCCCAGGTCACGTCGTCGCTCATGAATCGACAGCTTGGCATCGGCCTCGCGACAACGAACCTGCCAACTGCGACCGGGCCCGTCGAAATCCAACTCGAATTGCTCGGCGAACAGCGAAGCCGCACCGCTCCATGTGAACAGCAACGACACTGCCGCGACAGCGCCTGCCAACCCCATCCCCGGGTATCGAGTTCTCGGAGTCCGCATCCTGCGATTCCGCATCCTGTTCCACGCAACCGCTACAAACGGAGTCGCGCAGAATCAACTTCACGAAAAGTTTCTCGTCACGTTCAGTTCGACTGGAGCGAGCCGTGGAGTGGGCGTTGCCAAAACGCCTCACGTCGCCAAATGCCAGAGATCGGCCTAAGTGCCGGATTCTAAGGGACTTCGCGGAAGTCGCCTAGCCGAACCGTAGCCGCTTCGCCACCGCCCCGCGTCACCGTGCAAACCAAACGAAATGCCGACACTCCCTGTGCCGCCACAACTTACAGCCAGCCATTGTGTCAGGTCGCGCGCCCGGGCAGAATCATTGCCGAGTGAAGTATCCGTCGAGAGGAGCGAACACCGTGATGACGCAGGCTCGATTTCCAAACAGTGATGAAGAGGAAGTTCCCCGGGAATTGGCGGAACTCGGCAAACGCATCGCCGAGTCGTCCGACCCGGCCCGGGCGGAATTGGAGTTGGCGTACCATCGCGTCGTCGAGTCCGTGCGTCGCCGACGCCGCATCCTGTCTCTCGTGCAAGAGGCACTCTCGCAACTGCGACTCGACATCAAGTACCTGATGTTCGACCTCGAAGTCACCCGTCAGGAACGAGACGAACTCAAGCAGCAACTCGAAGACAGCTAAGGAACTTGTTCGCGATAACTTCCCGGTGTGTGTGGCTGGGGTCGAGTCTTCGAGCCCCCAGTTCTGCTGACAACTCGCTGGGGGCTCGAAGAC
>JANODP010000134.1:0-30335 GCA_031412755.1 Schlesneria sp.
GCCGCTCTCTTTCTGTCTCCTTCTTCCTGCAAGACTGAAGCGGGGAGACAGAAAGAGAGCGGCAGAAAGATGAGTACAGTGAAGTCCGTGCGAACTCTCGGACGTAGTAAATGCACAGCCCCTAGGCTTCCAAACCAGCAACTCTTTCCAACGATTGGAAGAGGCTGCCTACGTGATCCGGTACAATGTCCAGCATCGTCACTGGTCCCAGTTTTGCGAGCGGTCGGCATACCGTGCGGATCACTGAATATGAGTCAACAAGACAGGCAGCCGATGGAATCGCGAATTGTCTGGCCGTTTGAACTCCTCGAAAAGATCGGCGAGGGGGGCATGGGCGTGGTCTATCGTGCCCGGCACGTGGTCAACGATCGCCTCGTCGCCGTCAAGCTGCTTCCCGATGACGTGGCCTCGAACGAGACGCTGTTGGCGCGGTTTGAGCGCGAACTGGAGGTGCTCAAGCAACTTCGGCATCCCAACATCGTCCACTGCTTCGGCGGCACGTGCGAAAGCAAGCAGCATTTCTATGCCATGGAGCTGATCGAGGGAGGGACTCTCGCCGAGGTGTTGAACCGCCGGGAACGTCTGCCGTGGGAGACGGCGGTTGATTTTGCCCTGCAAATGTGTGCCGCCCTGCAGCATGCCCACGAGCGAGGCGTGATTCATCGGGACGTCAAGCCGGGCAACTTTCTGCTGACCAAGGCGGGGCAGATCAAGTTGAGCGACTTCGGCCTGGCGACGATGGCCTCGGGAAGCCGGATCACCGCCGCCGGAAAGACGCTCGGCACCATTCAGTACATGTCACCCGAGCAAATCCGCGGCAGGCCGCCCCTGACCAATCGGTCCGACCTGTACGCGCTGGGATGCGTGCTGCATGAGATGCTCACGGGCGATCCGCCGTACCTGGGCGAAAGTACGGCCGAAGTGCTTCAGAAACATCTCAAGGCACCCATCCCGCACGTGGCCGCCGAGATCGATGACTGCCCGCTGGAACTGGATGAGTTGATCTTCCAACTGCTGAGCAAGGAAGTGGAACAACGTCCCGAAACGGCGGAACTGGTCGCGGCGCGGTTGGAGGGGATTTTGCTTCCCAGCCGCAGGGCGGTCCCTGCCGAGCCCGATTTCTTCGATGCGAAGACGCCTCAGGCTCCGCTGATCGCCCCTTTGAAGGGGATTCAAAGCAGCGAACCCGATCTCGATATGAAGACCGTCCCCACGTTCCGGACCATGCCGTCACCTCCGTTGGCGTGGGTCGTCGCGGCGGTGTTGCTGGTCGTCTGCCTGAGTGTGTGGTCCGGCGCGCGAGACACGTCCGCGCGGTTGCGGCACGCCGAACAGATGTGGGTCAACTTGTTGGACGCCACCGACCCACCGACCCGCCACCTGGCGTTGAAATCACTTGGCAAGTTCGGCCCGCTCAGTCCGGACACTCTTGAGAAACTGCGCGCCACCGCCGTCACGACCAGTCAGGGCGACGACATCCGCATCGCCGCTCTGGAGACTCTGGCACAGCATGCGTCCGAGTGCCGTTCGTTTCAGTTGGAGTTTTTCAAGATCCACAACAACGATGCCAATCCGCTGGTCCGCGTCCAGGCGGGGCGAACGTATGAAGCCATGAAACAAGCCGGCAGCTCATCGTGGGGCGCGGCCACATTGTTTCGAGGGATGGTCGTCGTCGTCATCGGAATGGTGATCGCGGGCGGCTGGTGGCTCTGGCGGCGACTGGAGAAGTTCGCCTGACGGCGTTGAGCAATCGGGAGCCGCTGTCCAGAATGCCTGAGCTTGGACTTTCTGCTCTTCGCTCTTCGACTCGGGACATGCTCATGCTGAATTCTCTTCGGTTGGCGGCGGTCGGTTTGTTGATTGTGTCGGCGATGAGCCAGGCCCTCACGGCGCAGGAGGCTCCCGTTCGCCGGGGCCGCAACGTGATCTACATCACGTGGGACGGCTTTCGCTGGCAGGAGTTCTTCGGCGGAGCGCAGCAGCTCTACATCAGCAAGGATGCGGGGGTGGCCGATGTCGATGGCGTCAAGAAACGATTCTGGCGCGAGGACGACGTCGAGCGGCGCGAGGCCCTGCTGCCGTTCGTCTGGACGGTGATCGCGAAGCAGGGGCAGATTTTTGGAGATGCCACCAGGAACGCTCCGGCCAGAATCGCGAACACAATGAAGTTCTCGTACCCCGGATACAGCGAGATGTTCGTCGGCTATCCCGACGACGAGCGCATCAAGTCGAACGAAAAGTTTCCGAACCCAAACGTCACGGTGCTGGAGTTCCTCAACCGGCGGCCGGGGTTTGAAGGAAAGGTGGCCGCCGTCGCGACGTGGGACGTGTTCCCCTCGATCATCAATCAGGAACGGAGCGGCGTGTACGTCCATGCCGGCATCACGCCGATTCCCGGGCGCGATCTCACTCCAAATGAGAAGATGCTGAACGAGATGATCGACGACACGGTCGTCCTGTGGCCGAACAATCAGATCGACTCGATCACGTTCCAAGCGGCCACCGAATATCTGAAGCGGAAGAAACCTCGCGTCTTCTTCATCGGCTTGGGCGAGACCGACGAGTGGGGCCACGGCCGGCGCTACGACCGCTATCTGCATGCCGCCCACCGTGCGGACGCCTTCCTGAAGCGGCTGTGGGAACTGCTCCAGTCGCTGCCCGAATACAGGGACAACACGTCGATCGTCATCGGCCCCGATCACGGTCGGGGCGGGACGATCCGCGACTGGACCGATCACAACGCGAAAGTCGAAGGGGCCGAGTTCATCTGGTCGGCCGTGATCGGCCCCGACACGCCTCCGCTGGGCGTTCGCAACGACATCGAAACCTCGCTCAGCCAGATCGCCGCGACGCTGGCCACTCTCGTCGGCGAAGACTTCAACTCCGCCAGCCCCAAGTCTGCCAAGCCGCTGCCGAACGTGGTGAAGTAGGTCGATCTCGCCTGCGGTGTTGCTGTAACCAACCTCATGGGGTCGGTTGCAGCAGCCACTTCCGTTGCCGGACGAATTTTGGTCCGTTCGTTTCATCCGGCTTCACCAGAAACAACTCGATCTCCACCGGTGCAGACTTCAGCGCGGATTCGGGGATCAGACAAGAGAAGCTGCCGTGCGTGGCGGACAGGGTTCGGTATGAGTCACAAATGATGCCTCCCGCGGCCAGCACGATTTCGGGTGCGGACTTGGATCGAGTTGTTTGAGTCACAAATCCCGAGACCAGCAGCGTCGTGATCTCGCCACGACTTGAAGAATACGGCGCGGCGATGGAGAGCGTGTCCCCGTCGGGTGAAGGCTCTTCGATCGCAGCGACCTCACTGACCGCGCGACCGATCCAATCGGGACGACTCGCGGTTAATCGGAACGGAAGCTCCAGCGAACCACCACCAAACGACGTGAGTCGTCGCTGCACGGCCGCTTCGAGTTGCGGAAGCGTCGGTTCGACGACGGTCATGCTCCCCTCAAAGTAGAGCGTCTTGCGCGGTCGCCGAGCCTCCTGCGAAACGGGCGATCCATCGACCGGTTCGGAGAGTTGGATTCGCAACTCCTCGGCAATCGTCGGGTACAAGTCGATCGATTCGATGTTGCGGTCATCGACCCCGCCGGTTGTCTGGCCGGGGAGTTTGATGAACAGCGGGACGCTCAGGATGTCGGCGATGTTCTCGGCATCGGGGACTCGGCGCGACCGCCCCGGTCGAAACGAGACACCGTGATCGGCCGTCACAATCAGCAGGCAACGGTCGAGCAAGCCGGTCTCACGCAGCCGGTCGAGCAAGCGGCCCACGAAACGGTCCGTATATCCGACTTGCAGCAGATAGCGATGCTCGTTGCGCAGGACGGTGGTGGTGTCGGTCGGCCAGGTCTCTCGGAGTTCTCCGAGCCCTTCCGGCGGCGAATCTCCATGGATGTACTCCTGATCGACATAGTGTCGACCCGAGGGAAGATACTCCCAGGGGAAGTGAGGCAGCATGATGTGGAAGAAGGCAAACAGCGGCCGATCCGACTCCCGCAGACAGTCCAGAAAGTGATCTTGTTGCTCGTCGCGATCGTGGGCGTGTTGATAGTGAAACAGTCCGGTCGTCAGATGCCGCAAGGGACTCAGCAGTGTGGGCGACAATCCGAACCACGACTTCGGAATGACTGGGAACGACAGGGGCGTGTCG
Organism: Schlesneria sp.; assembly: GCA_031412755.1. GTDB lineage: Bacteria > Planctomycetota > Planctomycetia > Planctomycetales > Planctomycetaceae > Schlesneria. The sequence continues at coordinate 4,157 of JANODP010000134.1, forward strand.
CCGGGCAGGATCAGGCGCGGATAGACCGCCGCCAGCGTCTGGATCAAATTCGCGGCTCGCCGAACTCGCGACGTGGGAATCGTCGCACCCTGGTGCTTCAACTCGGCGGGGCAGAGACGTGTGAAGGGCTCGAACACCACCATGTCGTAGCGACCGGAAGCATGAATGGTTTGGAGCAGGTTGCCGGGATAGTTGGCCGCCACGGGACCGCGCTCGGTGACCGGAAACTGTCCCGACAGGATCGCGGGAATGGCGATGTCGGTGCGGGGATGCACCGTCGTCGCCCGGCGATACCACGTTGATTGCGACGCCAGTCGCGCGAAGTTCGGATAATTCCGAGCGTCGATCTGCATCCGCTCGTCCATCAACGAGGTGCCGCTAAACTCGTCGAAGACGATCATCACGACGGGAACCGGATTCCCAACGTCGGTCCGTCTGTGGGAGCCCTCGTTCCGCTCCAACCGCCGGGCATGCTCGATCTGCCAGACGAACGAAAGGGGAAAGACCGCCAGGCCGAGGGCCGAGATCGTCAACCACCAGCGCAGCGCAGCGAGTCGCTCGTAGTAACGCGCCAACAGCCACGCACCGGGAAGAGCGACTGCCAGGGAGAGTAACCAGGCGCAACGCCACGTTTCCACAAATTTGATCCTTGCGCAGGGCCGCATCAGCGACAACACAACCAGGCCGCCCAGCACAAACAGCACCGCATTCCGCCCTCGACCGAAGTACCTGCCCACCCACCGAACGGCGGCCCGGTCGAGCAGCACACAGCAGACAGGCAGGCCGAGCATGAGCACCAACAGGGCTGCGGTCAGCTCCGTCCAACCGACCTCTTGATCGCGGAGAAAGACCGTTTGCTGGGACAGTGCCGTCAGGACGGGTCCGGTGAAGGCGAAGGCGCACAGCGCAAAGATGTGCAGCACGCGCAGTCGGGGGGACGAACGGTCAGGCAAGCCCGCCTGTTCGGAGGACTCGGTCATGGAGCACCTGGCAGAGGGAGCTTGGGAACCGCATGCAGGATTGTCCGCTCACCGGATGGCAGCGTCGCCCGGTCACGGATCTCGAAGTGCCCGTCCAGAGCATCCTCCAATTGAGTGAGCGAGTAATCGGCGTACTGGTCGCGTTTGTTGCGCAGCAGCGATTGAACCATCGCGTCCTGCTTGGAAGGGAACTCGATGACGACCTCGCCGCCGAGGCCGGCGAGCCAATCGGTCACCTCGGGCAGCGGAATGTTATGACCAATCACGAGGTGGTGAATCAGTCCGAGACACAACACCAGATCCGGCCGGCCCCGCTCTTCGAGCCGCTTCCGTTCGCGACCGCGCCAGCCCATCGCCGGAGACTGATTCGCCAGGTTCACGCACAGCGGCAGGATGTGGGTCGAACGCTCTGCCTGCAGCGAACGGTAGAGCCGCTCGACGCACCCGTGATCGGAATCCATCGCGACGACCGTGTCCGCGGTTTTGGCGGCAACTCGCGAGAACTGACCGTCGTTGCAACCCAGATCCCACACGAGCGGCCATCGACGACGACTGCACACGCGGCGGACAAACGCCACTTTGGCCTCGCCATCCTGGACGACGTGCGGCAGCGCGGTGCGGTAACTCGTCCACTGCGTCCCCTCGGGCTTCCAATCGAGTCGTTCGACGAGGCGCGTCAACCTGGCAACATTGCGGCGGATCAACTCGGTGCTGAAGCCGCTCGATTGGAGATCGCGCACGGTGCTCGTCGAGACGGCCCGCGAGTGCCGTTCCAGCGTCGCCTGCAACCAGCCGTGCGAGAAAACTCCCGGTCGAAACAGGTCGCGCCAGGACAGCCAGCGCAAGAACTGTTGTGCGGAAATTCCTTCCAGCTCGCCGCGCAGCACCGGTTGAAAATCGACGTGGCGGTAAGCCTGAAGCAACAGCGGAAACAACATCAATTCGCAGAACTGGCGATAGGCCGCCCACGGTTCACCGGGTGCCAAACCGACAAACGAGCCGATGTCGATGAAGATCGGACGTGACCCGCAAAACTGGACGTTGTAGGGCGAGGCGTCCTTCAGGATCAGACCGCTGCTCAACGCTTCGGTCAGGATTTCCAGGTGCAACAGCGCGGCCTGCCGCAGCATTCCGAACGACCACTCGTAGGGATAGCTGACGAACGGAATCCGCTCGTGCTGCAAAACGGCCGCGGGGTCGCCAGGCAGTTCGAGCCGTTTGATCTCGTCGCGCGAAAGCTCCCGCGTCTCGACGATCCGTCCCTCAGACATCAGTCGTCGAAAAAACGGCTCGCGCGAAGCTGGGTGCCAAGCCGCCAGGGCCTCGGGTGACAGCAGTCGAAAGACGTCGCCATCACGCATCAGGACTCGCGCCGTGCGATCGCGGAACGATCCACCTTCGAAGGCCGTCATGCCTGCAACGATTGGACGGGCGATGGGGTCTTGCTCACGGCCACAGGGACGGTCGGCGAAAATCTGCCGACGGTGAATTGCATCCACAGGTAGCGTCCCAACACAACCACACCGCCGAATCCTCCCACCAACGCCTGCAACAGCAGACTTCCAGTGCTGGGATCAAAATACGCAAGTAGTAGGTCCATCGACATGTGCCATTCCTATTTGAAGGGGGGTGAGCAATTGAACAGGCGGGGCGGGCATCAGATCAGGCGGGGCGGGCATTGGGGTTGGTCATTCTTGATGAATGACCTTCACAGGCAGGAGGATAGTTGAAACACCTGAACATGCGATGAAGTTCCTCTGAAAGCAGACGACTTTAGTGGGATTTCAGACTGGCGGGTTTTTGGCGGGATGATTCGAGGGCGGGGGGGCAATGCGGGATCTGCGGGCTGTCTCAATCGCTGGGCAGAATCTTCGACTTCTCGTGTCCTTCACTTTCGCAAATCTCCGTGGCATTCTGTCGCGCGACACGATGCGCGTCTCGATAAAAACCTTCAGCCAATAGAAAGCAGTCACCATGAGCAACGTGCGCGATTTTGGAGCAATGGGAGACGGGCTGGCAGATGACACGGCTGCCATCGAACATGCCTTGCGCGATGGCGGCGATGGCGTGCTGGAGTTTCCGCGCGGCGAGTACCGCATCACGCGGACCATTTCGTTCGACCTGGCGAAGACACGACCGCTGGCCATCCACGGGTCGGGCGGGACCGCACGCGTCTTGATGCACGGCGCGGGACCCGCCTTCGAATTTGTGGGCCATCACGGCGGGTCGGCCGATCCCGGCAGCTTCAAGCCCGAGGTGTGGGTGCGCGAACGGATGCCGACCGTCAGCCAGATCGAGATCGAGGGAAAGCACCCCGAAGCGGATGGCCTCCGTTTCATCGGCGTCATGGAACCGACGCTGACCGGCGTCCTGATCCGTCGCGTGCGGAACGCCGTCCATCTCACCGAGCGTTGTCGCAACGTGCTCATCAGTCATTGCCACCTCTATCACAACACCGGCATCGGCATCTGGATGGACAAGGTCAACCTGCATCAGACGAACATCATTGGCAATCACATCAGCTACTGCCGACTCGGCGGCATCCGCATCGACAACAGTGAGATTCGCAACCTGCAGATCACCGGCAACGACATCGAGTACAACAACTACCGGGCCTTCAACATGCCCGAGGCCGCCGACGTGCCGACCGCCGAGATTTACATCGACTGTTCGAAGGGAGGGACCGTCCGCGAGGGGACCATCGCCAGCAACACGATTCAGGCGACGTACAGCCCCAACGGCGCGAACATCCGCATCATCGGCGGGGCGTCCGAACACAGTCATCTCGCCGGGATGTGGTGCATCAGCGGAAACCTGATCGGCAGTCAGGCGACCAATGTCCACCTGACGCTGACGCGCGGAATCACCTTCGAGGGAAACTACGTCTACAGCGGCCACCATCGCAACCTGCTGGCCGAAGACTGCCAGAACCTGATCATCGGCGCGAACTGCTTCGGCCACAATCCCGACTACAAAGAGAAGGAACTCTGCACCGGCATCCGCCTCGTCGACTGCAAGAACTGCACGCTGACCGGCCTGCAAATCCAGGACGCTCAGGCGGGCGAGCACACCGTCGCCGGAGTCGTCCCGATCCAGAGACAGGGGCTCGTCGAATTGGTTCGTTGCCGCCAGATGACTCTGACCGGAGTCCAAGTCTTGGAAGGCTCGCCCTTCGGCCTGTACCTCGAAGACTGCTCCGAGACGATGCTGACGGGCTGCTCGTTCCTCGACACGCGCGAGAACAAGCAAACCCAAGCCAGCGTGAAATGGACCGGAACAGGCAAGTCCAACGCCATCGCCCACTGCCGCGCCAACCGTGGCCTTCAAGTCCCCGAACACGTCCGGTTGAGTGACAACTTGCTGGACGAGTAACTTCAGTCACCGAAGGCGTTGCCGGGTTTGTATACTCGCGACGGCTGAGGCAGTCTGGTACGAACGGGCCACCACCGCAAGATTCTCTGGAGCATGAGCATGACGATAAAACTCGATCCGCGCCGCATCGAACTGCTCGACCCCGAGATGGTGGCGATCCTGAAAACAAAGTCGCCGGCAGAGAAGTTGGCCATGGCTTTTGATTCGCATCAGTTCGCATTCGACGTGCAATGCTGCCAGATTCAAGCGGCTCATCCCGAATGGCCGATCAGTGATGTTCAAGCCGCGGTCGTGAGGAGGTTCAGCCGTGGATCGCGCTGAGTTCTTGAATCACGCGCTGACGACGATCGAATCGCTGGGCATCCCGCACATGATCGTCGGGTCGATTGCCAGCATGCGGTATGGCGAGGCCCGGTTGACACTCGACATCGACATTGTCGCAGACATCGAGCCGCGACTGGTGGAGCCCTTGTGTGCCGCCTTCTCCGATCCCGAGTTCTACGTCAGTCTTCCCGCCGCGCAGGATGCGGTGCGGCTGCGAAAACAGTTCAACGTGATCCATTCGAAGTCGGGATTGAAGATCGACTTCATGGTCGCTCGTGACGACGAGTGGGGGCGAAGTCAACTCGCGCGGCGACGCAGGATCGAACTGACGCCCGGCCAGCACGCCTTCGTGGCCGCGCCCGAGGATGTCATCCTCGGGAAGTTGCTGTACTACCGCGAGGGTCAGTCAGACAAGCATCTGCGCGATATCGCGGCGATGCTGCAGGTGAGTGGCGACCAGATCGACCGGGACGATGTCTCGCGCTGGGCCGCCAAATTGGACGTGCTCGACATCTGGCAGGTGATCCTCGCGCGAGTCGATTCCGCGCCGCAGAGCTGAGTGACGCCCAGGCGAGTTCCTGACCGGGTCAAATGCACAAGCTGGCAGCCTGTCCCACAGCATTTTCAACGGACCGCGCGCGGTCGGTTAGAACTGCTTCAGGAATCGCAGTTCGTTGTCGTAGAAGTGCCGGATGTCGTTGATGCCGTGTCGCATCATGCAGAAGCGGGCGATGCCGAGGCCGAACGCGAAGCCGCTCACCTGTTCGGGGTCGTAGCCGCACGCTTTCAGCACGTTGGGATCGACCATCCCCGCACCACCCAACTCCAGCCAACCTGTCCCTCGCCGCGCATCGAACTCGACGCTCGGCTCTGTGAAGGGGAAGAACGATGGACGAAAACGGACGACGGTTCCTTCACCGAGATACGAAGCCGCGAACAGTCTCAGGACCGTCTTTAGCGAGGACATCGTGACGTCCGGGCCGATCATCAGACCTTCCATCTGATGGAACATCAGGTGGTGCGTGGCATCGACGGGATCGGGACGATAGACCCGTCCGACGGACACGATCCGCACGGGCGGCGGCCGGTGCTCCATCGTTCGGATCTGGACGGTGGACGTCTGGCTTCTCAGCAGCCGCGCTCCCGGATTCGTGGAGGAGGCCACCGACAGATAGAAGTTGTCCAGCGGATTGCGGGCCGGATGGTCGTCGGGAATATTGAGGGCGACGAAGTTGTGCCACTCGTCCTCGATCTCCGGGCCTTCTTCCACATCGAAACCGAAGCGGGCCATGATCCCCTTGAACTCATCAATCGTCTGAGTCAGCGGGTGTCTGCTGCCGAGATCGCGGTGAGCGCCGGGCAGCGTCACATCGATCCAGGACTCCGACCGTTTCGGCTTCGCCAGCAATTGCTGCTGACTCTCCCAGGCGGCCGTGACGCGTTCCTTGATCTCGTTGAACCGCTTGCCGACCGCGGGCCGTTGGTCCGGCGGAACCTGTCCCAGCACGCCCTGCAGGTCTTTGAGTCGTCCCTGCTTTTTGCCGAGGTACTCGATCCGAACGGCCTCCAGCTCGTCGGCAGAGCCGGCGCTGGAGATCGCCAGCAGTGCATCGCGTTCATAGTCTTCAAACGACTTGATCTGGTCCATGTGTGTGGCCGCTGAAAGTCGAATTGTGATGATCGTCAAAAGCAAACACCGCCAACCGGTGTCCCGTGGCGGTGTGTCAATTCTCTCGCAGCCGACTCGATTCTCCGATCAGCTCTTGCTGGCCACACTGGCGAGAGCGTCACGCACGACCGCGGCCACTTCGTCGAAGACGTGCGGTTCGTGGATCGCCAACTCGCTCAGCGTCTTGCGGTTCAGACTGACGTTCGCCAGATTCAGACCGTAGATGAACCGCGAATAGGACATGCCCCGCATCTCGGCGGCCGCCTTGATCCGGATGATCCACAAGGCGCGGAACTCGCGCTTGCGAACTCGGCGGTCCCGGTAGGCATAGCAACGATTGCGAACGATGGTCTCCTTGACCGTTCGCAACAGATTCTTTCGGCCACCGTAGCTGCCCTTGGCCTCTCGGAAAAGCCGTTTGTGAGCTCGGTGGCGGGCAACGCTGTAGCTGATTCTCATTTGGGATTGCGCTCAACTGGGCAAGGTCAAAAAAACTGAAGCGGTGTGGCAACCAATCCAGAACGTCACGGGGGATAAATGCGAGTGAATTGCAGTTTGGTTACGAACCGGACCGAAGTCCCTCGACGATCATTTTTGCATTCGCTCCGACCAACACCGTATCGCATCGGTTTTGGCGTTTTCGCTTGCCAGATTTGTGGCTCAACAGATGCCCGCGGAATGGGCTGCGGCATTTGGCCTTGCCTTTGGCCGTGACCGTGAATCTCTTCTTCAATCCCTTGTGGGTCTTCTGTTTCGGCATCGTGGCCTTCCGGATCTAGATTCCAACCGCGAATCTGGGTTTCAAACGATCACCCTGCCGCAGTCACCAGGCATGAAAATCCGACTGCCACCGAGGGGCGGGGAGTATAAGCAACGGGCCCGACCTGTTCCAGTCCGTCGCCTCGAAAAACCGGCAAACTTCGTCGCACAGACCACGAGGCTCAGGCCTTGGGAGCCAAAACTGCCGTCATGTTGCGACCACCCTCCATCGACGGCGACTTTTCGACCTTGGCCACGTCCTGGAGATTGTCGATGATGGCCACCAGAATCTCGCGGCCGCGCTCATGGTGAGCGTTCTCGCGCCCCTTGAACTGGACGTTGAACTTGACCTTGTCCTTGCCCGTCAGAAACTCCCGTGCCTGCTTGACCTTGAACTCGATGTCGTGTTCACCCGTCTTCGGACGCAACCGGATCTCCTTCAATTGCACCTGATGTTGCTTGGCCGAATTGGCGGCCTTGCGCTTTTGCTCGTACTTGAACTTGCCGTAATCCATGATCCGGCAGACCGGCGGGCGTTCATTGGGAGCCACTTCAACCAGGTCGAGACCGGCGTCGGCAGCCTGCCGCTGGGCCTCGGACGTGGGAATGACACCCAGCATTTTTCCTTCGTGATCAACAACACGGATTGGCGAAAGTCTGATTTGCTCGTTGATTCGATGCGTGGTTTCGATTGCTGGCAACTCCTGGAAAACAGTCACCGTCACAGGCACACTCGGCCGAGTTCATACTCGTGACGTCATCCGGTCGCGTGCGATTGGGTGTGGAAAGAGGGCGATAGTATTAGCCCGGAACTCACACTGCGTCAAGGAGTTGGCGTAATTCGTTACAAAAGGTGTTGCCCAGAGGCGTACGTGAAACAGAACGGTGACATCAAAGCAGCACAAACATTGGTGACGACTGGCGGACAATTTGATGCTTACCGTTTGATCGGAGATTCATTGATCGAAGTGGCAGCCGCACTTGGCAACAGCGGCTTTGCGAGGCGGACGGCCTTCTTTCCGGCCAACGTTCCAATCGCAACCTGATACAAAGCCCGGTTGGCCAAGCGGAGTGTTGCATCGTCGAGTAGGGCGATGTCTGTCATCAAGACATCGCCGATCGCCAGGTCTGCAACTTCCGAAACGCGAAGCTTGAGTTGGGCGAGGTCTGCCAAGAGTTCGATCTTGGCTTGCTGTGTGGGTGCTGCGAGCAATCCCGGCCTCGACGTTCGGAACGGAGCCTCGCCCTCCCTCCCTTGCCTGTGCACCAGGTGTGTCCTGGGCAACCAGCAGTGCATCACGCCGCGATCGTCATTGCAGCCGACCTCAAAGCTGATACACAAGTAGGGGGTTGCCGCAAGCTCGGGTCGCTTTCGGAGCGGGCTCGAAACCACAGTCATCTCGTGAAGCTGACCCAGTTGACCCGGCTCGGCGAACCGTGCGAGTTCGTCGAGCACCGCGCAACAAAGGCGGTTCAGCAGGCGGACTTCGATGCTCGATGGCGCGGCGGCGGGTGAGTCACTCGGGCGGAGCACCTCACCACCCAGCAGGCGATTGATGAGCGAATGTGCCAGCGCGGGTTGCCAGCAGATCAACCAGGGAGTGGTTTGAGTCGGACATTCGATCTGACAAATCAGGTCCGACAATGCCGATTCCGACGCGCACTCGTCGAACCTCATCTGGTTCAGTCCCACGGGGCGGACATCGACCGTCGAGTGCAGCAGCGACTGAAAACGTTGCGCCAACTGCTGACACAATCCGGCATGCAGAGCCTGAAGCAGTTCGATCGCCTGGCGCGAGAACGGTTCCGGTTCGCGAAAGTCGTGCGATTCCCAATTCGATGGCTCGCCGGGCCGCAGTTCGGAGTGAATCACCGTTGCCGCGCGAAGCGGCGCCGCCTCGACGTCCGACAGCAGCGTTTCGATTTCCGATTGGCTGAGAAGTTCGCCCATCCCTGGCCTCGCTCCAATGGTTGATGAGAAACAGTCTGCCTGTCGCGGAGTTCGCCAGAACTCAGTCCGACTCACCCTCACGACCTGAGTTCTGGCGAACTCAGCGACTGACCCATGAATAATCCGCGGTCACGAATTGGATTCTGTCCAACGGCGGCGTCATTCGCGAATCTGTCCCGTTCCGTAAGCGACCCATTTGTAAGACGTCAGTTCGCGCAGTCCGCAGGGCCCGCGCGCGTGAAACTTGTCAGTGCTGATTCCAATCTCGGCTCCCAATCCGAATTCGCCCCCGTCGTTGAACCGCGTGCTGGCGTTGACGAGCACCGCCGCCGAATCGACCTCCGCCGTGAAGCGGTTCGCCGCGGCGTAGTCGTTCGTTACGATCGTCTCGGTGTGGTGTGAGCCGTGGCGCTCGATGTGATCGATCGCACCGTCGAGATCATCCACCACCTTCGCAGACAGAATCAGATCGAGGTACTCGGTGCGATAGTCCTGCTCCGTGGCGCGGCTCGCCCACGGAATGATCTGTTGAGTTCGTTCGCAGCCGCGCAACTCGACCGTCTCGGCTTGAAGCATCTGTGCCATCCGTGGCAGAAAAGTCGCGGCGACCCCGGCATGGACCAGGACGCACTCGGCGGCATTGCAAACTCCCGGCCGCTGGCACTTGCTGTTTTGCAGGACGCGCAGAGCCATCTCGACGTCGGCCGACTCATCGACGTAGACGTGACAGATTCCATCGAAGTGCTTGATGACGGGCATCGTCGCTTCGGCGGCCACCCGTTCGATGAGCGACTTCCCGCCGCGGGGGATCGTGACGTCGATCTGGCCCCTCAACTTGAGCAACTCCCCGACGACGTCTCGTTCGGTGGTCTCGACCAATTGCACGGCGTGTTCGGGCAGGCCGGTCTCGATGAGGGCCTCCCGAATGACACGATACAGGGCGAGGTTGCTGTGCAGGGCCTCCTTGCCGCCGCGCAGGATCACGGCGTTGCCGCTCTTCACGCAGAGCGACGCGGCATCGACGGTCACGTTGGGGCGAGATTCATAGATGAAGAACACGACTCCCAGCGGAACACGCACGCGGCTGACCCGCAGTCCGTTGGGACGGACCGTCGATTCGATCGTCTCACCCACCGGATCGGGCAACAGCGCCACATCGTGCAGGGCGGCCGCGATGTCGGATAACCGCGTTGACGTCAATCGCAGGCGGTCGATCGCCGCCGCGGTGAGTCCATATTCGGGGGCCATCGCGATGTCGCGCTCATTCTCACGCAGGAGTTCTGCAGAGCGATCCTGGAGGAGTTCAGCCGTTCGATGCAGCCAGCGCGTCTTCTGCGCACCGGTGACCGTCGCGAGCTTCCGCGACGCGGATCGCGCTCGTTCGGCAAGCTGGCGGGCGTAAGCGGTCCAGGACGACATCGCTCGAATTCCAAGGATGAGGGATCAGGGATGGGGGATGAGGGATCAGGAAAGAAAGGGATGCAGGATGAACACCGCTTCATCACTGATCCCTCATCCTTCATCGCTCATCCTTCATTCCTCGCTAGTCTTCATCAATCGAGGTGACCTGGTATCGCAGCGTTCCGCGTGGAACCGAGACTTCGACCGTGTCTCCCACCTTCTTGTTCATCATGCCCGTCGCCAGCGGACTGGTGGTGAGGATCTTCATCACGTCGCCGGTGTAATCCTCTTCGCCGGGCCCGACGAATTCGTACTGCTCCACGGTACCGTCGCTGAGGTCTTTCACCGTGACTCGCGAACCGAAGGTCACCACGCCCTTGGGCAGACTGGATTTGTCGACGATATAGCAACCGTTCAGCCTGCTCTTGAGCTGGTTGATTTTGGCCTGAGTCATCCCCTGCGCTTCGCGCTGGGCGTGGTATTCGGCGTTCTCGCGCAGGTCACCCTCGGCGCGAGCGTCGGCAATCGCCTGTGTGATCTTGGGCATCTCGACATCTTCGAGGAGACGGACCTCCTCCTTCAATTTGTCATAGCCCTCACGGGAAATCGGGTGGCGGTCCATGTTGGACTCCTCGTCCCTGCTGCGGCCGGAGCAAAGTGCGAGTCAGGTGGTTTCGAGCGGATGAAAACGAAACACGGGCGATCCCGGTGATCGCCCGTGTGTTCCAATTGTTGGTGGGATTATAGCGGCCGTCCGGGCAAACGCTATCCGACTTTGGTCCAACTGCCGGACTTCGCACTGCTCAGGACGGCATCGCAGATCTTTTGCGTTTCGAGGGCCTGGCGGAAGGTGGGGCCGACCGGAGTCCCCTTGGCGACCCCTTCCAGGAAGTCGGCCACGTGATGGACGAAGGTGTGTTCGTAGCCGATTTGGAGGCCCGGCACCCACCACTTGTCCATGTAAGGATGGTCACCGTCGGTGATGTGGATCGACCGCCAGCCGCGGAGATTGCCTTCGTCACGGTGATCGAACCACTGGAGACGGTGCAGGTCGTGCAAATCCCACTTGATCGACGCGTGCTCACCGTTGATCTCGAACGTGTAGAGCGCCTTGTGGCCGCGAGCGTATCGCGTGGACTCGAACAGCCCCAGCGAACCGTTCTCAAACCGGCACAGGAACGCGCAGGCGTCGTCGATGCCCACCTTCTCCACCTTGCCGGTCAGCGTGTGCTTGCGTTCCTTGATGAACGTCTCGGTCATGGCCGTGACATTCTGAACACCACCGTTCAACCAGATCGCGGTGTCGATGCAGTGAGCGAGCAGGTCGCCCGTCACGCCGCTTCCCGCAGCCGCCGCATCGAGACGCCAGAGTGCTGTTCCGCCCTGCGGCAAATCGGCCGAGATCGTCCAGTCCTGAAGAAAGTTCGCGCGATAGTGGAAGATCCGGCCGAGCTTCCCCGAATCAACCAATTGCTTTGCGAAGGTGACAGCCGGGACGCGGCGGTAGTTGTACCAGACGGTGTTCATCACGCCGGCCTTCTCGACTGCCTGGCACATCTGCTCGCCTTCCTCGGCGTTCATGGAAAGCGGCTTCTCGCACAAGATCATCTTGCCGTTGGCCGCCGCCGCGATCGCGATGTCGTGATGCAGGTTGTTCGGAGTACAGATGTCGATCGCGTCGATGTCCTTCCGCTCGACGAGCTTTCGCCAGTCGGTCTCGATCGATTCGTAGCCCCAGCGATCGGCAAAGCCCTTCACTTTTTCGGCGTCTCGCGCGCAGACGGCCTTCAGCACCGGACGGTATTCCGTGTCGAAGAAGTTCGGCACCCGGTTGTACGCATTCGAATGCGTCCGACCCATGAAGCCATAGCCGACCATGCCGATGTTGAGGAGTTTCGCCATGAACGTGATGCCTTTTTCAATGTTGATGAACGTGAGCTGACGAACGTGTTCGGGGACCGATGCCATTCGACGGCAACGATTATGCTTCCCAGCCGTGAGCGTCGCGAACCTTGATCATTGCGCCGAGGATCGTGTTCCACGTCTTGGGGTTCTCCAGCGTGGCGTTCGCGAACATGCAGCCGTCCCAGCAGATGTGACGCAGGCCGCGATCCTTGGCTCCCTTCAGCCAGTAGCCCGCCGTGGCGGTGATGTCGAGCTTGCCCTTCGGATCGTCGGCAAGGCAGTGTCGCCCGGTCTTGTCGTGCGAACCGGAACCATGCACGGTTCCATCGTTCTGAGCGACATGGAAGTCGATCGTCCACGGTCGCAGAGCGTCCGTCATCTTGGTGTAGGCCGCATCGAACTCGGGCTGCGAATAACCTTCCTTCAACAGCGCGTGTTCGGGCGCGTTGTAGCCCATGAGATAGAGATAAGTGTGAGCCTGATCCGCCTGAAAGCCGACCGTTCCCGGCATGTCGGTCTGTTCGAGCAGGTCCACCATGTTCTTCCACGAGTGCATCCCGGCCCAGCAGATTTCGCCTTCCGCCGCCAACCGCTCGCCATGCGCCGCCGCGACGATGCCCGCTTCGCGGAACGTCGAAGCAATCGTCTTCGTGCCGGCCACCGGGTTCTCCAGCCAGTGACTCGGCCCATCCGCCGCATCGATGCGGATGATTCCGTAACGACGAACGCCATGCTTGTTGAAGATGGCAGCGATCCGGCAAGCCTTCTTGACCGCCAGCACAAACTTGGCGCGTTGCTCGGGGCCGCCCATCGCACTGTCACCAACGGTCCCCGGCCAGACGGGAGCGACCACCGAACCAACGGCCAAGCCCTTCGAGGCGATCTTGTCGGCCACGCGCTTCACGTCGTCATCGCTCAGGTCGATGTTGATGTGCGGATCGAACAAAAACAGATCGACGCCCTCAAACTTCTGACCGTTGACTTCGGCCTGAGTCGTTAGTTCCAGCATCCGGTCGAGCGAAATGGACGGCTCGGCCCCGGGAGACCCCTTGCCGACAAGTCCGGGCCACATGGCGTTGTGAAGTTTTGGAAAGACGTTTGACATCGTTGAAGTTCCTTGATGCGAAGCGTAGCCGGTAGAAATGTGATGCGAGGGCTGACAAACGATGGCATCGCAGCCACAACAATGTGATGCCAACGCTCAGTCGAGTGATCTTACTTCTTCTTTTTCTTGCCAGCGGAGGCCGCTGCGAATTTCTTGTGGTCGCCGACTTGAGGCAGCACGGCATCGGCGAAGGCGTCCGGACCAAAATATCTCAGCCCGACCAGCGGCTCGGTACCGGTGTTTTCGACTTCGACTCCGGCAGACGCGGCCTTGTGGCTGATGAAGACTTCATCCTCAGTCATCGCACCGAAACGGATCATGACGGGCGTTTGCAGATTCATGTTGCCAATGCGACCGCTTCCTTGGACGGTGATCCAGCCTGACGCCGCTCCATCCTTGATGACGCACCTGGCTCCCGGCATGACGGTCAGTTCCTTCGCCGAAAACAACTGCTTGCCATCGACCCGACCGTAAACGATCCAGCGATCCTGATAGCCTTCGCCGCCGGTGTCGCCGATGTTGATCGGTTCGAGGTAGTTGTTGTCCTTGAAGTTCGGGTCGACGTTCTTCTCCCAGTCGAGTGCATCGACGAGGTGTTCCAAATCGTCGTGCTTGTTCTTGGGGAAATCCTTCGTCAGCAACGCACGCGGAACGGCGCGGCCTTCCACCATCGACTGATACATGCCGAAGACATCCGAACCCCATTGAGGCTCATACGTCACAAGGCTTCCCGGCGCATGCAGCACGCAGGGCGGAATCAACCAACCGGTTCCCGGTTTCAATCGGTAAGCCTTCGACAGATCGAGGATGCCGTTGTCGCCATCGTTCCAGCGGGCAAGTGAATCAATCACATTCTGCTTGGTTGTCCCCGGCTCCAGTCCCATGAACGTGTACGGAAAGTTGTTCCCGATCTGGTTCATCTGGGGCGGAAAATAGTACGACTCGGGCTTGCCTTCCTGCCCGACCAGTTTGGCCTGCTTGTCGTTCTGATGCATGTGATGGGGGATCGGCCCCATGTTGTCGAAGAACTTGGAGTAGACCGGCCAGCGCTGGTACTTCTTCCAAATCGCGGGACCGACGATCTCCGCACCACATTCTTCGACGGCGTCCTTCAGCGTGAAGCGGTCTTTCCCCAGCACGACGTAGCTCAACCCTTCGTCCGCCGCGCGGTTGTCGTTCATCGCGAACGTGGCCGATCCAAACCAACGCTCATCAATCCCGCCGCGGTGAGTCCCCAAGGCATAGTAGTCGGCCGGATGAAGCTTCAGCCGCTTGCCGGGCTGCAAGAACGAGCGGGGTACCCAGGTTGGAGCCAATCGCAGAACGCCGTTTCCGGCTTGAAGAGCATCGGTCGTCAGCTTCGCCACGTTGGCCATGATGTCGGAAATCCCCAAAGGTTGTGTCGTCAGAAAGGATGCTTGATCTCGCCACTTCCATCGCACGCCTGAACCCATCTCGGGTCGGAAGTGTCGGGACATTCTGGTGTTTTCCCGCCGGATTGCAACGCCGCCGCGCAGGTGTCGTCGCCGTTCCTTGTTCACCTCGCGCGGTCCCGGCAGAATGGCACTCCTTCCCGAACTGAAATCATCGAAAGGGACTTCGTTCTCATGGTCACCGTCGGCATCCTGGGAGCGACCGGTTACACGGCGCTCGAACTGCTCAAGATTCTTGTCAACCATCCCGAGGCCCAGGTGACGGCGGTCACGTCGCGGCAGGAGGGATCGCCGCCGATTTCGGCCGTTCATCCGAGCCTTACCGGGCGGCTCGACATCCGGTGCGAAGACCTCAAACCCGCACAGGTGGCCGAACGGGCGAAGTTCGTCTTCTGCTGTCTGCCTCACGCCGCGAGCATGGCCGTCGTGCCCGAGTACCTCGCGGCGGGATGCCGCGTGATCGATCTCAGTGCCGACTACCGGTTGAACGATCCCGCCGTCTACGCCCAGTGGTACGGCCACGTGCATACCGATCCGACTCGATTGGGATCGACCCCTTACGCGCTGCCGGAACTGTTCGCCGACCAGATCCCCAACGCCGACCTCGTCGCCAACCCCGGTTGTTACACGAGCACGTCGATTCTCGGACTGGCTCCGGCGCTGTGCGGCAAGCTGATCGAACCGACCGGCATCATCATCGACGCGAAGAGCGGCGTCAGCGGAGCCGGGCGGACTCCCAAACTGAACACGCTCTACTCCGAGTGCAACGAAAGTTTCTCGATCTACGGCGTCGGCACTCACCGCCACATGCCCGAGATCGAGCAAGTCCTCTCCACCGTGTCGGGCCAGTCGGTCGAAGTGATCTTCCAGCCGCATCTCGTCCCGATGGACCGAGGCATCCTCGCGACGATCTACGCCACTCCGACGCGGCCCATCACGCAGGAGGAACTCCTCGCCGAGTACCGCCGGTTCTACGCGGGCAAACCGTTCATCCGCGTCGTCGATCATCTGCCATCGACGAAGGACAGCGCGTACACCAACTTCTGCGACATCACCATCCGCGTCGTGAAGGGCAAAGTCCTGATCGTCTCCTGCCTCGACAACCTCATCAAAGGCGCGTCGGGCGTCGCCATCCAAAACCTCAACCTGATGGCGGGCCTCCCCGAGACGATGGGTCTGCTGCCGTGCGGGAGATGATTTGAGATGGGGCCACGCAAAGTACGCGAGTTACTCAGACAACTGGTCAGTTCTCGCAAGAAAGTTCAGCTCACTCGCACGCACCCAGGCGAACCGCGTTGTAACGGCTTTGTTCTTGGCTTGAGTGAAGATTGGGTGCTTGTGAATCAATTCCACGACTTTGCTTCTGAAGGCTATACGACCCTGCGGGTCAATGACATTTGTGGAGTCCGCTCGGGCGAGTATGAGCGCAAATGGGAAAGTATGTTGGCTAGTGAAGCAACTCTGGATCAAGTTGGAATCACATACGAAGTAGGTTTGCAGAACGTTCGTTCGATTCTTGAAAGCTTGCATGGTTTGGAACGAAACATAATCGTTGAGTGCGAAGACCAAGATGATTCAGACGAAGACGAGTTCTACATCGGACGGATCGTCAAAGTCGTCGAAGACGATCATCTTCAGTTCAAGCACTTCGATGCCTTGGGACGCTGGGAAGAAGACGTTGTCGAGCTTCCACTCAGCCGAATCACGAAGGTTCAATTCGACACGCCATACATAATCACGTTCTCCAAGTACGTTCCCGAAATTAGGCCGTAAACTCATGACCGACCTGCTTCCTCTCCCTCAGGGCTTTTCTGCTGTTGGCATTCTGTGCGGGATCAAGGCCGATCCGCAGAAGCTCGATCTGGCGTTGTTTATGTCCGACCGGGCATGTGCGGCGGCGGGGGTGTTTACGACCAATCTGGTGTGCGGGTCGCCGGTGAAGGTGTCACGCGAGCGGTTGCCTCGGGCGACGGCGCGGGCGGTCGTCGTGAACTCGGGGAACTCGAATGCCGCCACGGGGCTGAAGGGGATCGAGGACGCGCAGGCCATGACGGCGCTGGTTGCTCAGCAGATCGGGGCCTCGGCGGACGATGTGCTCGTCTGTTCGACGGGCGTCATCGGGCGATTCCTCCCGATGGAGAAGCTGCAGGCGGGCATCCCGGCCGCCGCGAAACAATTGGCCTCGACGCCGGAAGCCTTTCACAACGCGGCCCGCGCCATGATGACGACCGACACGTTTCCCAAGCAGGCGACGGCGACGGTGACACTGAACGGGAAGACGGTGCGGATCAGCGGAGCCTGCAAGGGAGCCGCCATGATCGCGCCGAACATGGCGACGATGCTGTGCGTCATCATGACCGACGGGGTTTTGAAACCGGATGACGCGGCGACGATGCTGAAGCACGCGGTCGGCGATTCGTTCAACTGCATCAGCGTCGACGGCCACGAAAGCACGAGCGACTCGGTCATTTTTCTCGCCAACGGAGCGGCGGAAGTTGCCCCTCGCACCGCCGCCGAACGAGCCGCGTTTCAGCAGGCGCTCGATGAGGTCGCGATGAAGCTGGCCACCGACATCATCCGCGATGGCGAAGGTGCCTCTCACTTTGTCGAAATCAACGTCACCGGCTGCCGCACGCGCGACGAGGCCTTTCGCATCGCGAAGGCCATCGCCGACAGCCCGCTCGTGAAGACGGCGATCTGCGGTGCCGATCCGAACTGGGGTCGCATCGTTTCGGCGGCGGGGTACGCTGGTGTCCCGCTGAAGGAGGAGGACATGTCTCTCGTCGTCAACGGGTTTTTGCTTTACAAAGACGGTGCGCCCGTCGCATTCGATCCCAAACAGGTCTCGACCAGTTTGCGAGACAACCGCGAGACGACGATCGACCTCACGCTGAATCACGGCTCGTCGTCCGTCCGCTTCTGGACGTGCGACCTGACCAAGGAATACGTGGAACTCAACGCGGACTACACGACATGAGCCAGATCGAACATCGAAAGCTCCGAACGCTGCTGTTGTCTGTGCTGTGCCTGGTCGCCTGGCAATGCGTGGAGACTTCTCCGGTGTTTGCCCAGCGGCGGGTGCCATCCAACGCGCCTCCGGAGACTGCATCGCAGCGGTGGCTGCCGTTGCCGCAGGGAGGCTCGGCCGATTTGAAGCAACAGGTGCAATGGCTTCAGCAGTTGAAGGGACTGTTGGGGACGGATCCGTTGGGAGGTGAATCGCCTCCGCTCCCGAAGTTTGATCCCGAACAAGTGAAGGCGCTTCTCGACGCGATGAAGCAGATGAGTGGCGGGCTTCCCGATGGAACGCAGCCACCGGCGCTGAATGGCGTCACACCCGAACAGATTTCCAAGGCCATGGCCGATCCCGCGATGCGCGAGCAGGTGCGGCGAATGCTCGATCAGTTTTCGCGGGATGGCAAGCGGCCTCAGGGCGGAGGGGCCACCGATCCCAAGAGCGCGCCGTTCCCAACGACCCCGAACGAGCGTGGCAAAGGAACCGGTGACGAGTCACCCGATCAAAACCGCCCGGCATCCGGAATCGGCCAGGATTCGACGGCGATGCCACGAGCAATGCAGGAACTGCTGCAACGATTGGCTCAACAAGCCGGTCGCCAACCGAACGGCCTTCCGCCCGAGCGGGACTCGGCGGCTGACGGTTCGTCGGAGCGTGAGCCAGGCAGCGACAATCGGAACTCACCGAGACCCGGTGGTCCGGGTGAGAAACCTGGCGACCAAACAACGAACGCGCGGTTGCCAACGAACAACGCGATCCCCCGGAACACGGAACGCACGGACGCGACAAAGCCCGGGGCGAAGCCGATCCCGCGCACGGATCGCCAAGTGGGCGAGCGGGAAACCGGAGTGGCCGATTCTCCAAACGATCCGAATCGTCCGACGCCAGCTCCGGGAGCATTGCCCCGCCCCGCTGGGTCTCAACCTCGCGGAACAAACCAGCCGCCCGGAGGAACTCAGTCGCCCGGTCCATCTCCGCAAGTTGGAACTGCTCAGCCAAAGACTACCGAGCGAATGTCCGGTGCCGATGCGCGATCGGGGACGCCCCGCAACCGTGAACCCATGCCGGAAGCTTCGTTGCCGGCAGCGGTGGCCGAGATTCTGAAGAACGTTCCGCAGGACCGCGATCAGTTTGAGCCGGGACAGGCTGGCTCGCGCGATTCCCGCTCGGGCGCGCCCGATTCACGCTCGTCCAACGCAAGCGATTCCCGGCCGACCAATCCGCCTCAGAATTCACGATCCTCGGTGAGTGATGCTTCGAATGGCGGATCAAAGAGTGGTTCGCGGTCCGTTGGCTCCGAGAATCGTGTCCCACTACCGGCGGGCGACCAGACCACGAACCGAAACGGTCCGTCTCGCGGCTCCAGGACATCGCCGACACCGTCGTCCAATCCGGGAACGACTCCGCCCGAACCGCTCTCCGGTGCGAAGCGAACGCCGATGGATATCCGGTCGGAATTGGAGGAACAGGGATTTGCTCAGACGCTGCGGAAGATTGTCGAACAGTCGCGGGAGGAGATTCTGGTCGCTTCCAATGACTCATCGGGTTCATCGGCCGATGGCTCGGCGGCGCGCGGCGATTCCACCGGAGGCGGTCTGGAAGGCTCAACGGCCCGGATGCTCGACGGTTTCCGCAAGAATCTGGTTGAGGCCGCGAACGAGCGACCCGGACAATCGACGGCTTCGGAAATGATGAGGCCCGAGACGACTCGTCCGTCCGCGCCACAACCCGATGCCGCACGAAGTTCCCCGTCGAGTCCGTTGAGCAAGGCGGCCAGGAGTATTTTCTCGGACATCGCGACCGCGCCGGCTTCGACACCCGCACCGGTTCAAGCTTCGCGGACCGCAGCCTCGGGCGCGGTCGTTGATCCCCAAGGGGCTGGCTCGCGGTCCACACTTGGGCTGCTGATGTTGCTCGCGGCGCTGGGCCTGGTCTGGTACTTCATTCCCCGGTTGCTCGCCGTGATCGGCCAATCGCAGCGTGCGGGAAGCCCGCTCGGTGCCGAGATTCATCCCGCCGACATCCGCACGCGCCGGGATGTCGTTCGCGCCTTCCATCAGTTCGCGCTGCGACCGGCCACACCCGCGCCGAACTGGTGGACTCATCGCGAGGTGGAGCGGCAGGTCGCGGCGACAACTCCCGTGCTGCAACCGACCATTCAGACGCTGACCGACCTGTATGAACAGGCGCGCTACCTTCCCGATGACACGGACTTCACCCCCGATCAGATCGGCTCCGCCCGCCGCGCGCTGGAACAGTGCGAGGCGACTTCGCAGGACGGCACGAAAGACAACGGCAGCGCCTGAAGACAACCGCATCGTGCCGCGAGGTTTCATAGTCTTGTCGTCCCGCGTCCAATTCAGAGCCTGATGTTGCAACAAGATCCTGAAGCAGGAGTTTGACCACAGATTTCACAGATGACACGGATGAAGAGGGAGAAGAGGGAAGAGTGTGGACGTACTTGGTCTTCGCCTGATCTGTGTTATCCGTGAAATCTGTACTACTAACGTTTCGTTTCTTCGCAGGGCGCGAAGATTTCCGCACCGTCAACAAGTGCACTCGCTGCCGTGGAAGCTTGTCACCATCCCACGTCATCAACGAAGGGCCATCAGAAGACCTCAACAAGAAAATGGTGGACAAGAAGATAAAGCCAGATGCAGATGCTTCCTCTCCTATCTTCTTGTCCACCATCTTCTTGTTCCCTTCGGTTGCGGCTGAGCCGCGCTGGGTCATCCGTGGTTCCGAGTCTTACTCTTGAGTTTGCGGCTCTGCTGCATCGTTTGACCGTGCGGGAAGCGATTGGCGTCGTCGGGATCATTGAAGGGTTGGTCGAGTTGCCATGACAACATCAATCCGCAACATTCGAAGGGCGACTCAACTTCGGTTGCTGATGTCGCTCCTGTTGGTGGTCGTGCTGGCGACGAGTGCATTCGCGCAGCGGGCCGGCGTCGGCGCTGCGGGATCGGCGACGAATGTCGATTGGCAGTTTCGGCATGAGCTGTTTCAGATGCTGCTCGAGGAACGGGGGCTGACAACCGAAGAGACACTCGATGCGGTGCTGGCCTCACCGCAGGAATCCGTCATCGTGATGTTCGGCAAGCTGAACCGTTTTCAGGTCGCCGATTCGAGCAAGCTCGCTCCGTTCGTGGCTCAGGGGGGAACAGTCCTCGTGGCCTCGGACCGTTCCGGCACGATGGGCCTCATCGCGAGTTTCGCCTCCGGACCGATCACCTCCCTGGATGCGGCGACGCGGTATCAGGATCTGCCGGACTGCCTGCGAGTGACCGATCTGGACCAGACTCATCCGCTGATGCAGGGGATCCAAGAGCTCATCATCAATCGATCGGGATGGCTGGTGCTGCTCCCCTCCAGTCCGCTGACGTGGGATGTGGTCGCGACGGTCCCGCAGACCTGCTCGCCCCGGCGATGTCGCGAGCAGCCGCTGATCGCCGTCAGTCACAGCGACGACCCCGAGGCCGGAACCATGATTGTGGCGGCGGACCCGAGCCTCTTGACCAACAGCATGATGTGGCACGGAGATAACGCCCTGCTGGCGATCCGCGTCAGCGAACTGCTGTGTCGCGGCGGGAAGAGCCGGCTGGCGTTTGTGGTGGAGGGGCAGCCGCAGCCGAGTTACCGTTCGAGTCCGCTGCTGCAAGAGACGAACACGCCTTCGCCACAGAACACATCACCGCCGCCTCAACACCAACCCCCTCCGAAACCGACGTTGGAGACACTGCTGCGCGTGGCCAACTCCGTGATTCAAAACGTCGAAGAGTCGAACATCCTGAACGAGGTGATCGTCGACCAGCCCCGGTACCCGAACCGGTGGCTCTATCCCCGCGTCGTACTGCTGAGTCTGGCAGCGATCGCGGCGGTCTGGTTGTTTTCCAAGCTGGCTCACACGGCGGCGGTCAGGCCGCCACCTCCGTCGATCCGCGAGATGCAGTCCGCTCACGTCCTGTCGAAGGAGGAAACGGATGCCTCCTACGACTGTGGAGCCGCGGCGCAGACACTGGCCCGCGAACTCTGCCGAGAATTGTCGGCGGGTTCGCAACTTCCTGTCGGGTGGCCGCGTTGTCTGGCCGACCAGTCCCTGCTGCCGTCCTGGGAGACGATGAAGAAGTCGCAACGTCGGGACCTGGCAACCGTCGTCGAACTTGCCGCCAGCCGCGACACGCCTCATATTTCCCCGCGCCGCCTGCGACAGGTCGGCGCGATCATCCGAACGTTGAGGACGCTCCACCGCGAGTCGCTGCTCGCAGCGGCGAGTCCCGTGAATGCGCCTTAGGAGTCCGCTGAAACAGGCGTGCCACGGCTCTGTGAGCCGTGGGAATGGTGACAAGTCTCCCGATATTCACACGGCTGACACAGCCGTGGCACACGCTCAATCCTTTTTCGACTGGTGATTGGTGTTCGTGGCCGGCCCCAAGACTCGTTCGATCACGACTCGCAATCGCATCCCGTTTCATTCCTCATCACGCGAGAACCCCGCTTCGTGTCAGCACCCAGTCTCAATCAACTCGCTCAGCGCGTCAGTGATCTTCGCGAACGAACACAACGGGCCGTCGAGCAAGTCGTCGTGGGACTGAACGACGCCACCGACCAACTGCTGATGGCGCTGCTCGCCGGGGGCCATGTCCTGCTGGAGGGAGTTCCCGGTACGGCCAAGACGACGCTGTGCCGCGCGTTCTCGACAGTGCTGGACATTCATTTCGAGCGGGTGCAGTTCACGCCCGATCTGTTGCCGTCGGATGTCACCGGAACGCAGGTGCTCGATCGGCAGACGAGCGACTTCGTGCTGCGCAAGGGTCCGATTTTCTGCCAACTGCTGCTGGCCGATGAACTGAACCGCGCCCCAGCCCGAACGCAGTCCGCCCTCCTGGAGGGAATGCAGGAGCGGCAGGTCACGATCGAAGGAAAAACGCTGCCGTTGCCGGAACCGTTCATGGTGCTGGCCACTCAGAACCCGATCGAACAGGAGGGAGTCTATCGTCTGCCGGAAGCCCAGTTGGACCGATTCCTGTTTCGAGTTCAGGTCGGCTATCCGCAGCGCGAGCATGAAATCGACATGCTCGCGCTGCACAGTCGCCCCACCGTGAAGCTGACGCCGGTCACCAGCGCCGACGAAATCGTGGGCATTCAGCGCCAGATCGATTCCGTGTTCGGAGCGCGCGAACTGCAGGAGTACATCATCGATCTGGTGCGAAAGAGTCGGCAGCATCCCGATCTGGCACTGGGGGCCAGCCCGCGCGCGGCCATCAACCTGATGAAGGCCGGCCGCGTTCACGCGCTGCTCAGCGGCCGGCACTTCATGACGCACGAGGACATTCAAGCGGTCTGCCTGCCGGTCCTCTCGCACCGGCTCATCATTCGGCCCGAGTCGGAGATGGACGGCCGCACGATCGGCGAAATCGTGAAGCAGGTGATCGAGTCCGTGCCGGTCTTGCAGGTGAGCACCTCCAGCCTGCCGAAGAGGTGATGAAAGCCGATTAAAAACCAGTTTCGGAGCGGGGGACGTGAGTCCCCTGAATCCGGCCACTATTGCAAACCACACGGATCCAGGGGACTCACGTCCCCCGCTCCGAATCGCTCGACCGCACGCTCTCGAACGGGGTGACGATGATGACAACCCGCGGCCGCTGGATGGCACTGCCCGGCCTGGTCGGTTTGTTTCTCGGCGTGCTGCGGGGTCAGGCCGAACTGTCGCTGTTGTCGTTGTCCGTGCTGGTCTGGTTGGCGGGTGAGTGGGCTCTGTTCAGTTGGCGCGTCTGGTGCGAGTTGCCCCGCCTGCAGATCGAGCGCACGGTCAATGGCCGCTCCGATGCGACGGGGCTGTTGTGGGCGGGCCGGACCGTGACGATCGTCGTGCGCGTGACCGTGCAGCCCGGGTTCATCTCCAAGTTGGGCAGCTTCCATTCATTCAGCGACAGCATCGGTCCGGTCGTCCTGATCAATGATGTCGTCCCAGAGAATCTGGAGGTTCTGTCGACGAGCCTCGGAGACCGCCAACTCAAGGGCAATCAGTTCGAGCTGCGGGCGCGAACACCATCCGTCACGTTCACGTACACCGCCCGCGTGCGGGCCGCCGGACAAGTCACTCTGCCGGGGATTCGACTCCGTCTGCGGGACGCGCAGGAGTTTTTCCTTGCCGAGCGATTCCTCAAACTGCCGCAGACGTTTCGCGTGCTGCCGGCCTATGCGGAGGCGGGCGATGTGCAGCCGCTGGTCAAGCGGACCAACTCGCTGCCTCAACACGGCATTCACCGGTTGCAGCGATCGGGGCTGGGGTCGGAGTTGCTCGAACTGCGCGAGTACGTGGCGGGCGATCCCCCGAAGGCGATCGCGTGGAAGGTCTCGGCCCGGCGCGACAAGCTGATGACCCGCCAATATGAATCGGAAGTTCCGGTGCGCGTGCAGTTGTTCATCGACGGGTCGTGGGGAACGCGGCTCGGCGGATTCGGGTGCCGTCTGCTCGATCAGATGACTTACGTGGCGGCGAGCGTCGCGCGGGCCGCGATCTCGGTCGGCGATCCCGTCGGCGCGATCCTGTTCGATGAACGGGGGGCTCGGCGGCTGCCGTCGCTGGCCGGCGAACGGGGCTTCTACCGACTGCTCGATGCGCTGGCGGACTTCTCGATCAATCCCGCGTCGTCGCCGCAGCCGCTGTCTTCGCGAATGGTCGGCACCGCGATGAGCCTTGCCGGCGAACGATATCCGGAACTGCTCGACCGTCGCGTCAATCAGGTGCCGTTCACGCTGTGGCCGCTGTTTCCCTGGAGCCGTCGGCGCTTTCGCGAACAGTTCCTGCTGGCGGGTGTGCTGGCCGAGGTCTTTCAACTCTCCGCTGAGCAGCAAGTCCGTCTGGTCCACGATCCGGGATTCCTGTCGGCGCACGTGCAGCGGTTTTTGACACAGTCCGGCGTCGCCTGGATGGAGCCCGTCATTGCCGTTCACGATGGCTGGGGCCTGGAGGGTGCCCGATTGGATTCGCTGAGCGATGCGCTGGTGAAGGGTGTCAGCCGCGCGCGAGACAACGAAGTGTTTGTCGTGTTCGCCGACCTGCTGGATTGTTCTCCCGGCATCTCGCACCTGTTGCCCGCCGTGAAGATGGCGCTGGGCCGGCATCATCGCGTGGCGTTCGTCTGTCCGTCCCCGACGTTTCTGCGGCCGACCGCGTCCTCGACCGAGCCGCAATCGGACTCGCCGGACGATCTCGTGGCCGCCGCCGAGCAGATCCGGGCGCGGGAACTCGCCGTCCGACTCCAACGCGATCTGCGCCGGCTCGGCGCCGCCATCTCCTGTTCTGGTGAGAACGAGGCCATTCATCTGGTGCTGTCCGAAATGGAGATCGCCCGTTCCGGTCGCATGAGCCCCGCGGGAGTGCGCCGATGATGCGTGACAACCTTTCGAATGACGCCGGCGATGTGCGACTCGTCACACCGAATGCCGACGAGCGCAGCACCGCGTCTCAGACGGTTCGCAGCTTGTTGCAACTGGCAATCGTCGGCCTGTTGATCGGAGTGCTGCTGTTTCACAACGTCAACCTGCCAGTCAGCGTCAAGGGGCTGTTCGTGGTCCTGTTGTTGTGGGTGATCGGCCGGACGAGCGCGACGCCGCTGTTGATCGCCTTTCAAATGGTCCTGTACTTTCGTGAGCCGCACCGGTCCGCGACGGCGGGCGGTCCCGGCTCGTTTGTGTTCGTGATGATCGTCCTCGGGCTGCTCGTGTTTCTCAGCCGCGATCGAACTCTGAGGCGCGTGGCCAGCCGCCGCATCGGCGATCTCATCCGGAGCCTCATCGCCAAGCGGGACGGCAACACGGACGCGATGTCGCCCGAGTCGATTCGGCCTGCAACCTCGCCCGCGCACCAGCCGCCGATCTGGTTTGCCCGGCACATCGCGTCGCTGGCGACGCGCGTGCTGGTCGCGCTGCTCCTGCTGACGACGTTTCCAATCCTCGGGCACGGCGAGCAAGTCCTCGCCGCGACCAAACAAGTCCTCGAACCCGCGCCGCTCATCCTGGTCGCCACCCTGATCGCGGTCATCGCGGCGGCGGACCTGAGCTGGCGGACGCTGACGGTGGAGCAGGCCTCAATGTACCTTCGCTCGACGCAGGTCAGCCTGCTTCATGCCGACCTCCGCCTGATCGTTCGCAGCCGCTTGAAATTTCGACGCCGACGGAATCAAACCTCGTCCAGGCGGAAAGCCACCGTCGAGAAACGAAGATCCGGGACCAAGTAGCCCTGTCGCTCCGCGACAGGA